>CAIMWE010000130.1 GCA_903845115.1 uncultured Acidobacteriota bacterium
ACAAGATCTTTGCCTCTGCCGGCCTCGCGGGTGTGGATTTATCCGAGGCCGCTTTCGTGATCATGCAGCAGGCGATAGAGGGAATGGACAGCGACCTGCGGGCCGGGATGGCCGACATCAAGGGATCGGCCGGTTCCAGCTCCTTTCCCCGCCGCCACCGCTGAGTCTCGGGTCGGACGCCTCCTCTGGCTTTCGTGTGTGTTGACCCGGAAATCGGTTTCCGAGGGCGCGGGGTCGGCGCGAGCGACGCCAGTAGCGAGCTTGCGCCTTGCCAGAACCCCATACGGTGCCCAACTGGAGGCGTAGGTGCCTCACTCATCTTCTAAACTTCCTCGCCACATTTGACGATCCCGATTTCGTAAGTCGCTGAATCGGTGTGGGTGCTCGAAGCGTCGGTTTTCTCGCAACCCGAAATGTAGTGCCACGACTACCGAGTGCGAGACTTGAAATTACGCGGCCTGAGGCCCATATTGGTAGTGGAAGCGGGAGGGTCTCATGTTCTTCCGGGTCAAGACCGTCGGGAGCAACAGCTACGTTCAGGTCGTCGAGAGCTATCGGGACGAAGGGCGTCCCCGCCAGCGCGTGCTGCTGACGCTGGGCTCTCTCGATGAGCTCCGGGAGTCCGGTCATCTCGACTCGCTCCTTGCCTCGGGAAGCCGCCTGTCCGAGACGATGCTGGTCTTGACCGCACATCAGCGGGGCGACCTGGAATCGACGCCCTCGCGCCGGTTGGGATCGGTCCTGGTGTTCGAGCGGCTCTGGGAGCAGTCGGGCTGCCGGGAAGTGGTTGAGCGCCTGGTCGACGGGAGGAAGTTCGGCTTCTCGATGGAGCGGGCGGTCTTCTTCACGGTCCTTCACCGTCTTCTGACGAGCGGGTCGGACCGGGCGGCGCTCGGGACGTGGCAGGAGGACTACGAGATCGAGGGGATCGACTCCTTGCAGCTGCATCAGCTGTACCGGGCGATGGCGTTCCTGGGCGAGGAGCTTCCGGAGGAGGAGCAGGCCGGAGCCACCCCCTTCTCGCCGCGGTGCGTGAAGGACCAGGTCGAGGAAGCGCTGTATCGGCGGCACCAGGACCTGTTCTCGGGTCTGGAGCTGGTCTTCTTCGACACGACGTCGATCTACTTCGAGGGGGAAGGCGGAGAGACGCTCGGTCAGCACGGCCACAGCAAGGACCACCGGCCGGACCTGAAGCAGATGGTGGTGGGGATGATCCTGGACGGCGAGGGGCACCCGGTCTGCTGCGAGATGTGGCCGGGGAACACGACGGACGTGACGACCTTGACTCCAGTGGTGGACCGGCTGAAGAAGCGGTTCGGGATCGTCCGGGTCTGCGTGGTGGCGGACCGCGGCATGATCAGCCAGAAGACCCTCGAGGCACTGGAAGAGCGGAAGCTGGAGTACATCCTGGGCGCCCGGATGCGCAAGCAGAAGGAAGTGACCGAAGCGGTCCTCACGCGGGCTGGGCGCTATCACGAGGTGACCCCGGAGCGACGATCCAGGAAGGACCCCTCCCCCCTGAAGGTCAAGGAAGTCTGGGTCGCCGACGAGAAGTCCGAGCGGCGGTACGTCATCTGCCGCAACGAGGAGGAGGCGCGCAAGGACGCGCACGATCGCGAGGCGATCGTCACCTCCCTGCGCGAGGCGCTACGACGGGGAGAAAAGAGCCTCGTGGGCAACAAGGGGTACCACCGGTATCTGCGGACGAAAGGAAAGGCCTTCTCCGTCGACGAGGACCAGATCGAAAAGGAAGCCCGGTACGACGGTACCTGGGTGCTGCGGACGAACACCGCGATCCCCACGAAGGACGTCGCGCTGACCTACACGCGGTTCTGGACCGTGGAAGAGATGTTTCGGTCGATGAAGTCGCTGCTGACGACCCGACCGATCTGGCACAAGTGCGACGGGACGATCCGAGGCCACGTCTTCTGCACCTATCTGGCTCTCGTCCTGCGCAAGGCCCTCGAGGATCGGCTCGCAGCCGCAGGAATCGATGAGGAGTGGGCGAAAGTCCTCGCCGACCTCGATCGGCTCACCTATGTCGATGTCGAGAAAGACGGCAAGCAATTCCGGATCCGCTCCACGACGCTCGGTTGCGCCGGCAAGGTCCTCCAGGCCACCGGTGTCGCCGTCCCTCCGACCGTGACCCAACTTCAGAAGAAAGCCGGCTCATGACCCCCGGCCTCGTCGACCGAGTCAGGCCGCCCCGTAGTGCCAACACGTTTTCATGCCAGCGTAACCCGTTGAGTCGGCGTCAGTTTCCAATTTCGACCGTAGAAGACGAGCCTCAGCCCTACCGTCGTCGAAAATCAAAGTTCCTATTGCTACCAGGGCGCTCTGCTTCGCGCTGGCATGGCTGTCTAAAGCGGAATCACGAACCTTTGTCCCGGATAGATCAAGTTGGGATTGCCACCGATGGTCGTCTTGTTTGCGTCGTAGATCCTCTTCCACAAACGGTCATCACCGTAGAATAGGCGCGCAATCTTGCTGAGACTGTCTCCGGGCTTGACCACGTAGATTCTGTCCTCGCCTTGATGTGGTGTGGGCTGCGGGGGAGCCGACTTTCGCTTGGGAATCGGGATGGGCTTTGGAACTGGCGGGAGAGGAGGTTCGGGAGCCGGCGGTGGGTCTGGCTGCGGAACTCGGCGGCTGGCATTCACCATGATCTCGAATGGGATTTCAGCATCCCACAAGAGTGACTTCGTGCATTTGTTGATCTCGAGAGCGTACATGAAACAGGTGAAGATGTGTGCCTTGTCCAGAGGCCCGTTCCTGGCGTCTCCGCCGCTGTTGGGTGCGGTGGCCATATCGGAGTGGAATTGCTCCATGAACGAGGTGCAGCTCGATGCGTACAGGGCGGTCAGGTCGTTGCGATACTTGTGGTAGGCGGGAAACATTCTCCGGTCGTTGTCAAAGTCGTAATAGTCTCTGATTGCGTACGACCCTCTGAAAGCCATCGTCGACCCGTCGCTGCCGACGATTCGAGAATCGGACAACGTGATGTCGTTGATGCCGCCGATCACGGCCTGCAGCTCCTGGCTGAAATATGCTCTGCCGGCAACCGAGACCGGGGCCTCAGCGGCGGCGGGGCCTGGGGAAGGCATCGTGAAGGTGTCGATCGCGTTTGAACAGAGGTCCCGGAGCTGTACTTCGCCTGGAAACGCTCCCGATTGATCCACGTGCTCCTGAACCTTCTGTCTCACCCAGTCGACGATCCGGAGATGTGTCGCATTGACCTTCACGGCTGTGACGATGTCACCAATTGTCCCTGTGCTGATGTGTTCATTCAAATAGCTCAGGAACATTTTTTGCGCCAGGTGCGTGGTCTTTAGCCGGATCAGGTGCGAGAGCTGTCTCGCTTCGGCCTTCGCCAAACTACAGCAAAGATCCATGATCGCCTCCGCAGAAAGAGTACTACAGCGATCGAGCCGGGCGTGTCCGCTCGAGACCCGTACCGGGCTCATAGCGGATCTCGTGGCGTGACCGTTTGACGATGGCGGCGATGCGGCGCTGACTGGAACCTGTCTATTTGACACTTGACCCCTTATCGGACTTCGCGCAGAGGACGAGGCGCTAGTCAGATTCAGCGCATCGAAGGAGAGTTGTGCGGTGACGGAGTCGCGACAATGGCGCCATGCCGGTTGACAAGCTCAGCCCAGCGGAGCGCGAAAGCTCGGCCAAGTTTAGCCCCGTCAGGCATGTCTCGGCTCGAGCTGGAGTGACCGGTCGCCAGGATTCCGGCGAGGAGACTCGGCTCCGCCCCCGTCGCTCCGGGCCATCACGCCGCGACAGTCGCAGCTTCCCAGCACACGCCCAGGTTGGCGCTGACCAGGTCCACGCCGCGCGGATCGAGACGGCCGGAGCCGGCCATCTCGCGGAGGACCTTGAGGATCGCGTCGGGAGCGAGGTGCTCTCGGTAAGGGCGAGCCTGCGCGAGAGCCTGGAAGACGTCGGCCACGGCCAGGAGACGCGCGGGGGGATCGAGCCGGGCGCCCGCCCGTCGGAACGGATAGCCCCGGCCCGAAGGGGCCTCGTGGTGAAATGCCGCCCACTCGGCGATCTCGGAGAATGACCGAATCCTCCGGAGGATCTGCCAGGTCTCGAAGGTATGGTGCGCCAAGACGGCGTAGTCGGCAGCGTCGAGCAGCCCCTCCTTGTCGAGGACGTCGTCCGGCACCCTGAGCTTGCCGAGATCGTGCAGGAGCCCGGCGAGCTCCAGTTTCTCGCAGACCGTCTCCGGGAGGCCGGCCAGACGCCCGAGCACGACGGCCAGGCGCGCGACGCTCTCGGAGTGACGGGCGGTCCAGGGGCTCTTGGCGTCGACGATTCTCGCGAAGAGCTCGGCGAGTCGCCGGAGCTCACCCGGGGCCATCGGCCTCGCCCTCAGGGTCCGCCCCTCATCGAGGATGAAGCGCTCGAGATGCCGGGGCTCGAGGACGAGCCAGAAGGCCTCGGCCTCCGAGACCTCGAGGAACGCGCCGACGAGTTCCGGAGCGAATCGGTCGCCCGCTGTCGCCTCCACGAAATCCCGGACCTCCAGCCGGCTCAGCAGGATGTCCTGCCGGGGCGCCTGAGCAAGGAGGGCGTCCACCCGATCAGCGAGATGCACCGCATTGGCGAGCAACGCGTCCTCCGATCCCGCATGGCCGGAAGCCAGATCGCGCCACCGGTCATGGTGGTGAAGGACGATGCCGGCGAGGTCGGCGAGCGGCTCGAACGAAAGGAGCATGTCGTGTCCGATCCGGCAGTGGTCCGGCGAGCCCGCCCAGTCCAGGTCGCCGGCCAGCCGCCGGTAAACCCGGCTCGACGAGACGCCGCAGTCGTGGAGCACTGCGGCCAGGAACAGCTTCTGTCGCGCCACCTCTGGAAGGCCGAGGCCGTTCGCCACCTCGGTCGCCATGAACGCCACCCTCTTGCCATGCCCCACGTCGTCGACACCGACGAGGTCGAGGGCGTCGGAAAGAGCGAGGACGACCTCGTTCAGATCGAGGTGGGTGTCGGTGGAGACGGGAGACGCACCGAGCTGGGGACCACGCTCGGATATCGGATCAGCGGCATCGACGAGCCCGCGGTTCATTCACGATCCTGACATCGCACGGTATTCCCTTTCGTTCAGTTCTTCCATGCCGAAACAATAGACCGCTGCGGTCGAAAAGGGGGACCGCCGAGTGGCATAGTCGACGCCCCGACGCCTCGCTCCGACGGGCGCTCACCTCGCTCCGGAATCGACGCTCGCCATGGTCCGGAAACCTTGACTGAGTCGTGCCGCACGGCTCCGCCCATGGACGAGGTCCGTACGCTGGGGGAGAATCGAGTCGAACCGAATCGACATCGAGGAGGACGCTCATGAGCAGACGGACGATGACGTTGGCGGGACTGTCCCTGGGGCTCGCCTTGATCGCATTTTCGGGAAGCGCGGGTGGCCAGCAGCCGGCGCCGCCCGCCACGAAGGGCGCGACGATCACTTCGCTGGCCGCCGTGGATCTCGGCCCGGAGATCGAAGGCATGGCGGGCCGCCAGCTTCGCATGCGCAGGATCTCTGTCGAGCCAGGAGGCTTCCTGGAACTCCACAGTCACAAGGACCGGCCCGGTACGGTCTACGTGCTGGAGGGGAAATTCACCGAGACGCGCAGTGGGGTCGTCAAGGAATACGGGCCGGGAGAAGCCTGGTCCGAGAACAAGGAGACCAATCACCGCCTCGAGAACAAGGGAACCGGACCGGCGACCATCATCGCGGTCGACATCCTCAAGCAATAGAGGGCGGCCGCGCCGGACCCGGGCACCGGTTCGCCCACCACCGGACACCGGTTGGCGGTCAGCACCAGCCCCGCGATTCCCGTCGCGGGGTTTCGCGCGTATAGGGCGTTGTGGCGGAAGAGTTTGCGGGGAAGCCGTCGCGCGGAAAGTCCAGGAGCACGATCGTGCAGAGAGCGGACGGGTCGCCCTCGTGGACCGACGAGGTCTCCTTCGGCTCTCTCAGAGGGGCCCCACGAAGTCAGGGGAAGATGGGCTGGCTTCGACCGGAGGAGCACCCCGAGTTGATGGCGAAGGGCGAGGTTCTCGGCCACGAGGCCGGCCCGAGACCGAAGAAGAGCGCCGAGGGTGCCGAAAGTGAGTCGGACGAGGCGGAGCATCGGAACAGAATACGGGCCGAAGGTGAGCCATCACGGAGACTCGTGGAGTGACCCTAAGGTCGACGGGTTGAGGCACCTACGGCCCGCCCCGGACGCCCGTAAGGGATCTTGCCGAGGCACAGGCGTGACCGTTACGGGAACCACAGCTGAGGCTCGCTTGAGCTTGCATGCACATGCATGTAGGATGTCCCCATGAGAACGACGGTCGAGATCAGCGACGAACATCGGGCACAGCTCCTGAAGCTCGCCGCCCAGCGCGGAGAGAAGGGATTCTCCTCGATTATCCGAGAGGCGCTGGACCTCTACATGAAGCGCTATCGGGCGCGGCGCGAGGCGGTCGCCAGCGCACTCCGGGTCAAGGGCAGTTTCTCCGACGAGGAGGCAGATGCTCTCCAGGAGTCGGTTAGGAAGCTGCGCGAGGTGTGGCGGTGATCATCGCCGACACTGACGTCCTCATCGACTTCCTGCGGGGGCGAGGTGGTGGGGCGAAGCGCGTCGCGCTCGAGCTCGAGACGAGGTCCTTCGGTACCACCGCGATCACAGCGTTCGAGCTTCGTTCGGGTGCCCGCACCTCGAATCAGAGGAAGGGGATCGACACGCTTCTCGACGCCATGACGCTTCTCTCCTTCGGTCCCGAGGAAGCTCGAGTCGCGGCGGACCTCCGTCAACAACTCGAGAGCCAAGGCCAGGCCATTGGGATGGCCGACTACATGGTCGCTGCGGTGTGCATCGCCAACGACGCAGTTCTGCTCACCCGGAACCGCAAGCATTTCGAGCGAGTCGAGGGACTCAAGCTCTCCGCGTTCACTGGCGAGTGACCGCAGGGCGTCCTCTCGTTCGGCGTCGCGCCCGTATCACGGCGTGACCCCGGACCTGTGCCTCGTCAGACATCCATGGGGTGCCCGAATGGAGGCATCCGTGCCTCCTTCAGCCGATCGAGGTGCCCGCGCTTCCCAGGGGTTGGCGCTTCTGGCTCGAGCCATTGAGGACAATCCTCCCGATTCAGCTCCCTCAGGGCCGGTATTCTTTCCCGGATGAGCAACGTCTATCGGTCGTGCGAGAGCTATCAAGATACTGGGCTCGTGAAGATCCTGTTCTTCGAGGAAGGTCATCGACACGGGCAACGCGAAGCAGTCCCCGCACCGAATCGCGTCCCACGGGAGGCAAGGGGATCTGATCGCCCCCTGGGCCGACCCTTGGACGCCGGCAATGAATGACGACATCAACAAGGAGGTCGGATGACCACCCGCCGTACGCTCCTCCTCGCTCTCACCGGAGGCCTGCTCACACTTCCCCTCGCCCTCTTGGCGCAGAAGCCGGGGAAGGTGTGGCGACTCGGTGTTCTCTCGCCCCAGAACCGCCCGCCTTCCATCGGGTCGAGCGCCTACTATGGCCGGCTCGTACAGAATCTCCGCCTCCTCGGCTACATCGAGGGCGAGAACCTCCTGCTCGACTGGCGGTTCGCCGAAGGTCGCTATGATCGCCTTCCAGGCCCAGGAGCACAGCCAGGCCCTGATCTGGATCGTCGATTCGTTCTTCATGTCGCAGTGCCGGCAAATCGCCGAGCTTGCGTTGACAGATCAGCTGCCATCGACAACAGGCTATGTCCCCTACTCGGACGAGGGCGGTCTGATGGCCTATGGCCCGAGCCCCGCGACCCTTTGGGAGCGGCTCGCAAAGCAGCTCGACCGGGTCTTCAGGGGCGCTCGACCGGGCGACCTCCCCGTGGAGCAGCCGACGAATCTCGATCTGGTCATCAACCGCAAGACGGCTCGGGCGCTCGGGATGACCATCCCGCCTGATCTCCTGGTCCTCGCCGAGAAGGTGATCGGCTGAGCCTCATCTTCCCGCAGGGCGGCAGCGCGTGGGCTTATCCTCGCGCCTGATGCAGGGCATGGTCTCCACCCCGCGAGAAGCGAGCCTCACGTGAGGCGCTCGCTCCCCCTGGTTGCCTTGGTAGCCGCCCTTGCGTGCCTTGTCCCTGCGCCTGCCGTGCAGGCAGTCACGAGAGAGTCCTTCAACTACGCGATCCTGATCAGCAGGAAGACCGCCACCGATCCGAAGTGGGGCGCGGTCGCAGCCGCACTGGGAAAGAAGTACGCCACCGCGAAGATCTTCACCTACGGAGAGCTCGAGGACCTGGTTGGTCCACTGACGGCCTTTTCTCCCGACTACATTGCGTTCGTCTGCAAGCCGCAGGAAGCATCTCCCGGATTCGTCCGGCAGGCTGGCGAACTCAACAGACGCCTGGAGAACAAGCCCTACGGGACGGCCGTCTGGGCCATCGTGACCGGCTACGGCGTCGACGACGCCCTGCGGATCGCCAGTGACGCCGCCCCCCCGAGGATCAATTTCGGTCTGGGCGGAACACTCGGGTTCATCGATGCGCTCCCTTCGGGGGTGGCCTTCTCGGAGTTCATCGACAAGAAGCACGAGTGGCAGGAAAAGAAGAACGGTGCGAAAGCGAATCAGAGGGACGACGCGCCGGATGACCACATGATCCCGATGATCAAGCTGATAAACGGCAACACGGTCGACGGCGTCTGGACGAGCGGGCACTCCGACAGCAGTTCCTGGTCCGTCTACTATCCCGAGGGACCGGCAGACATCGTGGCCGAGAACGGTGGCCTTTCGGGATTGCTCGAGGGGGAAGCCGTGGCATCGGTCCACTCGACCAACCCCAAGGTATACCTGGGCATAGGCAACTGCCTCACCGCCAGAATCGAGGACGTGAATGCGTCCTACGCGCTTTCGTGGCTCCATTCCGGGGGGGTGAACCAGTACTTCGGCTATGTCCTGGAGACCTACTACGGCATGATGGGATGGGGAACGGCGGACAACTTCTTCTATCGTGGCGCGAGGTTCAATCTCCCCGAGAGCATGTTCGTCGCCAGTCAGTCGCTCGTGCTGGCCATGAATGGACGGCTGGCACCCGGCGAGCTGAAGGACCTGGAATACGACAGGGACGCAACTGTCGTGTACGGAGATCCTGCCTGGATGGCTACGGTGCCCGACTCCACGGCCAGGAGCGCCGAGCATTGGAGTACGCGGATCGACAGGTCGGTGGTCGGCGAGAGGATTCGATGGGAATTGACGGTCACGTTCAAGAGGGACGTTGACTTCTCACCGGGGAGCGGCCGGGACTTGCGACCGGTGTTCGTGTTCCTGCCGGAACGGGTGAAGAAGGCCAGGGCTTCCGGGAAGCTGTCGGGAATTTCGGCCCATCACGTCGCCAGCAACTTCGTCATCGTCAACTTTCGGGGCAGGATTCGTGCTGGCGAAACCAGGAAGTTCGTCTTTGACAGTGACGCGAGGTAGGGTTCGGGCGTGATCGCCCCGGCAGCGAGAGTCCACGTGGACGGAACCCTGAACGTCCGGTCGTTGCGCCGGGGAGAAGAAGGTGACGCCGCAGGACCCGGCTCCCGAGCCGAATGAAACCGCCCCCTCCCTGGTCGCCGGGCCGTCAGCCTCCCGCCGCAGACGAGGTGCGCCTCCGAGCCGGCCACGGGAGGGTCACGATGAAGCGGCTCCCTTGGCCGACCTCGCTCTTCACTTCGATAGAGGCCCCGAGCAGCTTCACGAGATGTTGGACGAGAGCCAGCCCGAGTCCGAGGCCCCGGTACTCGGGCGCCGTCCGGGTGTCGAGCTGCACGAAGGCCCCGAAGAGCTGCTTTACGTCCTCCGGTGCGATGCCGATCCCCGTATCCCAGACCGTAATCCGGGCGAGCCCCGCCTCCTCGTCCCCGGCGATGTCGAGACCGATCCTCCCGCCCCGGGGTGTGAACTTCGCGGCGTTGTCCAGGAGACACCGCAGGAGCTGGAGCAGGCGATGGGAGTCCGTCTCGACGGAAAGCCCGGGCGGCCCATCCGAAAGGGAGACCTCCAGCCCCTTCTCGGCCGCCTCCCGCCGGAACCCGCGCAGGGCGGATTCGCCGACCTCCGCGAGGAGGCACGGGAAGAACTCGATGTCGAGCTTCCCGGCTTCGATCCGGGCCACGTCGATGATGTCGTTGACGACGCCGAGCAGGTGATTGCCGCTCGACGCGATGACCGAGAGCTGGTTGAGGGCCTCCGGCGACAGGGTCCCCGGCGACTCCTCGCGCAGCAAAGTCGCCATGCCAAGCACAGCCCCCAGCGGGGTCCGCAGCTCGTGGCTCACGCTGGCCAGGAACCTGTCCTTGAGCTTCGCGGCCCGCTCCAGCTCTTCGTTGGCGGTCTCCAGCTGGGCGGTGCGCTCGACGACCCTCCGCTCGAGCTCGGCATTCAGCCGTCGAACCTCCAGGTCGGCGTGTTCGTGATCGGCGAGCGCATTCTTCAAGAGCTGCCACGAAACCGAGAGACCGATGAGGCCGGTCAGCCATGCGAGGCCGAGCGCGAAGGCGTCCGCCCTGCGAGGTGCGCTCAGAAGCTGCCGATACGGCTCCCACGCGATGGAGACTCCGAGCCCTCCTCGGACCTCACCGACCTTGTACCCCTGCTGGGCGTGGCAGCCGAGGCACTCCTTCTCGACGTTCAAGGCCTTGAGGAAGCGAATGCGGGCACCGTCAGAGCCGTCCTCGAACCCGAAGACCTCTCTGGCCCCATTCTCCATCCGGAGAAGAGCCTTCCTCTCCCATTCGTCGGGAGCGTTCTGGGGACGGATCGGCTTCAGGCTGGTGATGCGTCCCCTCGGGCCGTCTCCTTTTTTCTCCAGCTCGAAGACCATGCGGTTCATGTAGGCCGGATTGACGAGGGTGAGAGCCCTTCCGGACGGAGTCACGGCATCCCGTTCCAGATCGTCCGGCAGGTAGGGATTCGCGGGGGTCTGCTCCGTGTGCGGAACGTAGACGCCTCCCCGCAGGGCGGCCCATTCCCTGTAGGCCATGTCCTTCTTGACGCACTCCCGGGCCACCTGAACGACGGTCTGTTCCATGGCGAGTCTCGCTTCGCGGTCGCCCCGCCATCCAGCTCCCATGACGGCCAGAGTCCAGAACAGGGCAGCAACCACGAAGATGGCTCTGGGTCGACTTCGCAGGACCGCTCGCGGATCTCTCCTCATGCTCCTTCCGCTCGCGGGGCCACCGTCAAGGCCAGCAGTAGCGCAGGGGGGGCGCCTATCCGGTCTTCTTCTTCGCCTGCTTGTCCTGCTTGGTCTTGTCCTTCTGCTGTTGCTTGCCGGAGTTCTGCTTCTGGCTCTTTTCCTTGTCCTTCTTACCGCCCTTGTCTCCCATCGTGTCCCTCCGGTTCGCGCCGTCTCGCACTGTTTCAACGCAGTGGTACAGCAGCGACGTCGGACCTATCTTCGCACCGTCTCGCATACAGATGCCAGATCCGTCGGACGGCTCATTGCGATTCTGGCGATCCACAGCGGGCGAGGCGAAAGGGGAGCGTTGCGGAAACGGACGGACCTGGTCGATCTCTGCCGCTCCCGATCCTCGCCACCTCGGAGGGCCTTTCGGCCCGGCGCGAATGCCCGCTTCCTTACCCGGCCCCGTTCCTCTTCACCCGCCCGCCCCGCTCGGCCACGACAGGTCGCCGATCGCGGCGGTGAGCTCTCGGCCGTCGACCGGCTTGCGGAGGAAGAGGTCGGCCCCCAGCCCGTAGCAGTCGACCCGGGCCGCCAGCGTGTCGCGCGACGTGACGACGACGATCATCGCGTCTGTCGTCCTGCGGACGAGCTCGACGAGTCCTTCGCCCTCCTCGTCAGGAAGTCCGAGGTCGATGACGACGACCGCGAAGCGATGCTCTTCCAGCTCCCGGCGGAAGGAACGTCCGTCGGGAACGCCGGTGACAGCGAAGCCCGCGAGGTCCAGGTACGCCTCGAGACTCTCGCGCAGGGCGTCGTCGTCTTCGACGATAAGGACGGTCTTCATCCCACTCATCTCCGCTGCCCTTCCGGCCCCATGATCTGCACGCGCCCGGGCGAGGACTGCGCGCAGGACCCTGCAGCCCGCGGCGGGGTCAGACGAGCCTCCTCAGGACGACGATTCCCGCGAGGCCGAGCAGCACCCCCAGCCCGATCATTCCCAAGGTTCCGAGGGTCGGTATCGACTCCGCCACGATCACGACGGAGGGGTTCGTCGTCGAGTTCGTGAACGAGCCGGAGGTCGCCTTGAGCGTGAAGGTCCCCACCGCGTCGACCTTGCAGCCGGAGAAGGTTGCGACGCCGGCGACGGGCCTGACCGGGTTGGTCGTGCAGGTGAGCGTCCCGGTGCCCGTGGCGATGGCGAGGATGACCGGGGTGTTGAAGGACGGGTCCGTGTTGCCGGAGGCGTCCTGGGCGGTGACGACGGGCTGCTGCGCCCACGCCGCCCCCGCCATCGCGGTGGCGCTGGGGTTCGTCGTGAAGGCCAGCTGGCTCGCCGTGCCGACCCCCACCGTCACCGTGATCGGGCTTGACGTTGCCGACGCATAGCTACCATCGGCCGCCTTGCTCGCCGTGACGACACAGCTCCCCGCGCTCAGGCCGGCCAGGCGGTTCCCCGAGAGGGAGCAGGAGCCGCTCGTGAGCGCGAAGGTAACCAGCCCGCCGCCCGAGCCGCCGGTCGTCGCCAGGAGCGCGGAGGAGAGGACCGGGACGGTGGACGGGGTGGCCGTCAGGACCAGCGTCGCCTGGGTCGAGAGAGCGACGTTCACCGTCGCCGGCGCCGAGGTGGCCTGCGTGTAGACGGCGTCCTCCGCCTTCGTGGCCGTGAAGACGCAGCTCCCCGCCGCCAGCCCCGTCAGGGTGCTGCCGGACAGGGAGCAGGGGCCCCCGGCGAGGGAGAACGTCACGGCGCCGCCGCCCGAGCCGCCCGAGCTGCCGAGGTTCGAGGTCCCCGCCACGGGGATCGAGGCCGGGCTCGCGGACGCCGCCAGCGCCTGCTGCGGGGCCAGGATCACCGTCACCGTCGCCGGGGCCGCGCTCGCCTCGGCGTACGTGGCGTCGGCCGCCTTCGTGGCCGAGACGTCGCAGGGGCCCGCCCGCAGGCCCGTCAGCGTGCTGCCGGAGAGCGAGCAGGAGCCGCCGATCAGCGAGAAGGTGACGACGCCACTGCCCGAGCCCCCCGTCGTGGTGAGCGCGCTCGTCCCGTTCGCCGCGATCCGTCCCGAGCTGGCGAAGAGCGTGAGGGTCGCCTGTGGGCTCTGGCCCACCGTGATCGTGATCGGGCTGGACGTGGCGGTCGCGTAGGTCACGTCCGCCTCCTTGGTCGCCGTGAAGGAGCAGCTCCCCGCGGCGATCCCCGTGAAGGTGGCCCCGGAGAGCGCACAGGGGCCGCCGACCAGGGCGTAGGTCACGGCGCCGGTGCCCGAGCCGCCGGTCGAAATGAGCGTTCCCGTGCCGTGGACGGCGACCGTGCTCGGGTCGGCCAGGAGCGCCAGCGCCGACTGGGGCACGAGGCCCACGGTCACCGTGACGGGCTCGGAGGTCACCCGCGCGTAGACCTCGTCCGCCTCCCGGGTCGCGGCGACGGAGCAGCTCCCCCGATCCAGGCCGGTAAGGGTGATTCCGGTCAGCCGGCATGGCCCGCCGAGGAGCGTGTAGAAGACCTGGCCCGTGCCGGAGCCGCCCGTGACGGCGAGCACCCCGTCGAACCTAGGGTTGGCCTGGAGGATGCGTCCCGAGCCGGAACCGCCCTGGCCGGCGAGCGTCGGGCCGAGGTCGAGCATGCTCGGTTCGGACCGCACGGTCAGCGGCGTCTGCGGAATCAGCTCCACCGCAACGGTGGCAGGCGCGGAGGTGACCTGCGCGTAGGTAGCGTCCGCCGCCTTCGTGCCCGTCACCCAGCAGCTCCCCTTCTGCAGGGCCGTCAGCGTCGCGCCGGAGAGGGTGCAGGGGCCGTCCACGAGGGCGTAGGTGACGGCGCCGGTGCCCGAGCCTCCTGTTGTCGTGAGCGTGCTCGCACCGCCGGCCGCGATCCAGGTCGGGCTGGGCACCACGGCGAGAGGCATCTGCGGAGCCAGCTCCACCGTCACGGTGGCCGCCGCGGAGGTGGCCTGCGCGTAGGCGACGTCGGCCGCCTTCGTGGCCGTCACCGAGCAACTCCCGAGCTGCAGACCGGTCAGCGTGCTTGCGGAAAGCGAGCAGGGGCCGTCGACGAGGGCGTAGGTCACGGCGCCGGTGCCCGAGCCCCCCGTCGTCGAGAGCGTGGCTGTCGCGTTGATCCACACCGTCGTCGGCGAGGCGAGGAGCGCCAGGGACGACTGGGGCGCCAGGCCCACCGTCACCGTCACGGGGGGCGACGTGGCAGAGGCGTACGTCGCGTCGGCCGCCTTCGTCGCCGTCACCGTGCAGCTCCCCCGCTGGAGCCCCGTCAGCGTGCTTCCGGAGAGGGAGCAGGGGCCGCCGACGAGGACGTAGGTCACGGTCCCCGTGCCCGAGCCTCCCGTCGTCGCGAGAGCGCTCGTCCCGTTGACGTCTATCGTCGTCGGCGAGGCAAGGAGAGTCAGGGACGACTGCGGCGCCAGGCCCACGGTCACCGTGACGGGCGCCGATGTGGCGGAGGCGTAGGTCGTGTCGGCCGCCTTGGTCGCCTCCACGCTGCAGATGCCGGGCCCGGTGCCCGTCAGCAGCGAACCCGACACCGAGCACGGGCCGCTCACCACGCCGTAGCTGACCAGACCACTTCCGGCTCCGCCGCTGGTGCTCAGCGTGCTGCTGCCAGTCACGTTGATCGTGGCCGGGTCCGCCGTCAGCGTCAGGGTGGGCTGGGGTGTCAGCCCGACCGTCACGGGCAGGGCCGCTGACGTCGCCGCGGCGTACCTGGTATCCGCTTCCTTGGTGGCGGCAACCGAGCAGCTGCCCGCCGCGATGCCGGTCAGGAGGCTGCCCGAGAGGGAGCAGGGACCGCTGAGCAGGCTGTAGCTGACCACGCCCGTTCCGCTGCCGCCGCTGGTTCCGAGGGCGCTCCTGCCGCCGGAGCTGATCGACGTCGGGTCGGCCAGAAGCGACAGGGGCGACTGCGCCGACAGGCCGGAAGTCACCACGATCGACCCGGAGGTCGTCTCCGCGTAGGCCGCGTCGGCCGACTTCCGGGCGACGACCGTACAGCCCCCTTCGCCCAGGCCGGTCAGCGTCGCGCCGGAGATCGAGCAGGGGCCGCTGAGCAGCTGGTAGGAAACGGCTCCGCCCCCGGAGCCGCCACCGGTCGTCAGGATGCTGTCTGTGTTGACAGTGATGGCCGTCGGCGCGGCGCTCACGCTCAGCGGCGTCTGCGCTGCGAGACCGACAGGAACGGTCCGAGCATCGGAGGTGGCGACGGCATACGTCCCGTCGGCCGCCTTGCTCACGTTGACGGCGCAGCTGCCGGCCCCGAGGCCCGTCAGGGCGCTGCCGGAGAGGGAGCAGGGGCCGCTCAGCAGGCTGTAGCTCAGGCTGCCCGTTCCCGAGCCGCCCGTACCGCCGAGCTGGCTGACGCCGTTGACCGTGAGGGCGCTCGGGTCCGCCTGGATCTCGAGCGTCGACTGGGGTGCCAGCCCCACCGTCACGGTAAAGGGCGCGGAGGTGGCGGCGGCGTAGCTGGAGTCCTCGGCCTTCGTGGCGCTGACCGAACAGCTCCCGGCGGCCAGGCCGTTCAGGGTGTCGCCCGAGATGGAGCAGGGACCGCCGAGCAGCGCGAAGGTGACGGCGCCGGAGCCGGAGCCCCCCGTGGCGCTCAGGATGGAGGAGCCGAGGACGGTGATCGTGCTGGCGTCCGCCAGCCCCGACAGCGCCGACTGGGGCGCCAGGCCGACCGTGAGGGTGACCGGGCCGGAAGTGGTCGCCGCGTAGGTGGCGTCGGCCCCCTTGCTGGCGGTGACGACGCAGCTGCCGGCGCCCATGCCGCTCAGGGCGCTTCCCGAGAGCGAGCAGGGGCCGCCGACGAGCGCGTAGGTGACGCTTCCGCTGCCGGAGCCCCCGGTGGCGGCGAGGACGCTGCTGTCGCCGACGTTGACGACGGACGGAGTGGCGAGCAGCGACAGGCTCGACTGCGGCGCAAGGGCGACGGTCAGGGTGAGGGGGGCGGAAACGGCAGAGGCGTAGCTGGTGTCGGCCGCCTTCGTGGCCGTGATCCGGCAGCTGCCGGACCCGGTGCCGGTCAGCGTGCTGCCCGCCAGCGAGCAGGGCCCGTCGAGCAGCGTGTAGCTGACGCTCCCCGCCCCCGAGCCGCCGGTGGCGCCGAGCGCGCTGCTCCCGTTGACGCTGATGCTGGTCGGCGCCGCCGATACCGACAGGGTGGACTGCGGCGAGAGGCCGACGGTCACCGTGATCGGGCTCGACGTCGCCTCTGCATACGCGAGGTCCGCTGCCTTGCTTGCCGTGACGGAACAGCTCCCGGCTCCCGTGCCGGTCAGGCTCTCGACCTCGAGCGAGCAGGGGCCGCTGACCAGGGCATAGGTGACGGCCCCCGTTCCCGACCCCCCCGTGCTGGACAGGGTGCTGACGTCGTTGACGGCGATCGTCGACGGCGCTGCCAGGACCGACAGCGCCGACTGCGGCGACAGGCCGACCGTCACCGTCATCGGTGCCGACGTGACCGAGGCGTAGTTGCCTTCTGCCGCCTTGCTGGCAGAGACCGAGCAGCTGCCGGCGCTGGCGCTCGTCAGCCTGGTCCCGTCCAGGATGCAGGGCCCGCTCAGTACCTGGTAGGTCACTGCCCCACCGCCCGAGCCCCCCGTGGTCGTCAGCTGGCTCCACTCGCCGGTCTTGATGGTCGTCGGATCGGCCAGGACGGAGAGCGCGGTCTGGGGCGAGAGCCCGACGATGACGCCGATCGGGCTGGAGGTCGCGGCGCTGTAGGCGACCGACTCCGCCTTGCTCGCCGAGACCGAGCAGGTGCCGACGCCGGTGCCGGTGAGCTGGTTGCCGACGAGGGTGCACGGGCCGCTGACCAGCGCGTAGCTGACCGCCCCCTCGCCCGAGCCGCCGCTGCTGCTCAGGATGCTGGCGCCGTTGACGCTGATCGTCGTCGGGCTGGCCGAGACGAACAACGCCGCCTGGGTATTGCGGCTGACGCTCACCGTGACCGGGTCGGACGTCGCCGCCGCGTAGACCGCGTCGGCCGCCTTGGTGGCGGTGACGGTACAGCTCCCGGCGCCGGTGCCGGCGAGGGTGCTGCCGCTGACCGTGCAGGGGTCCCCGCTCGCCACGGCATAGGTGACGGCGCCCCCGCCCGAGCCCCCCGTGCTGTAGAGCGAGCTGGCGCCGTTGACCTTGACGCTGGTCGGGCTGGCCGAGGCGACCAGCGCCGCCTGCGGACCGAGCGTGACCGTGACCGCGACCGGGCTCGACGTCGCCGCGCCGTAGGTGCCGTCGGCCGCCTTCGTGGCGGTGACGGCACAGCTCCCGGCGCCGGTGCCGGTCAATGTGCTGCCGCTGATCGAGCAGGGGTCCCCGTTCGCCACGGCGTAGCTCACCGCCCCGCTCCCCGAGCCGCCCCCGGTGCTCAGCAGGCTGGTGCCGTTGACGTGAACCGGGTTCGGTGCGGCCGACAGGGAGAGGACGCCCTGCGTGGCCGGACCGACGGCGATGGCGAGCGTCGCCGTCGCCAGGCCGCTCGTGGCGCCGGTGCCGGTGATGGTGTAGCTGATGGAGCTCTGGGCGGCGCTCGGCGTGCCGCTGACGACGCCGGTGCCCGAGTTGAAGCTCAGCCCGGTGGGCACCGCCGGAGCGATGCCGTACGTGACCGTTCCGACGAAGCTGCTGTTGGACGTCAGCGCCGCCGTCGGGGTCATGGCCGTCCCGGCCGTCGCCGTGATGGTCTGGCTCGAGGGAGTGAGCGCGGGGAGCGCCGGCGTGGCCGACGCACTGGCGCCGGCGCCCGTGCCGGCGGCGTTCGTCGCTTTCACCTCAAACGTGTAGCTCGTGCCGTTCGACAGCGGCGACACCGTGCAGGTGGTCGCGCCGGCGGTGGTGCAGCTGCCGCCCGGAGAACCGGTGACACTGTAGCCGGTGATGGCCGAACCACCGTTGCTCGTCGGCGCCGCCCAGCTGACGGTGACCTGGGCATTGCCGGCCGTCGCGCTGACCGCCAGCGGCGCGCCGGGCACCGTGCGTGGCGTCACGCTCCCCGAGGTGCCCGCAGGGCCCGTTCCGATGCTGTTGGTGGCCTTCACGCCGAAGCTGTACGCCGTGCCGTTCGTCAGGCCGGTGACGATGCAGTTCGTGGATGACGTGGTGCAGGTCTTGGTCGAATCCTGAACGGCGACGACCGTGTAGCTGGAGGCCGCCGGGGTATTGGCGCTCGGCGCGCTCCAGCTGACGGTGGCCTGGGCATTACCCGCCGCGGCCGAGACCGACTGCGGCGCACCGGGTATCGCACCCGGCGTCACGGAGGCGCTGGGGCTGCTGGGCGCGGAGGGACCGTGGGTGTTCGTCGCCACCACGGTGAAGGTGTAGGGAGTGCCGTTGGTCAGGCCGGTCACGGTGCAGCCGGTGCCGGAGGTCGTGCAGGTCTTGCTGCCGGAACTCGAGGTGGCCGTGTAGGCGCTGATCGTCGCGCCCCCGGTATTCGCGGGCGCCGCCCAGCTGACCGTGGCCTGCGTGCTCGCCGCCATCGCCGTCACGTCCGTCGGTGCGTCCGGGACGCCCAGCGGCACGACGCTGGCCGTGTCGGCCGGCCCGGCGCCGACGGCGTTGACCGCCCGGAGGCCGACGACGGCGGCGACCCCCTTCGTCAGGCCGGAGCTGATGGCGAGGGGGGACGAGGTCGAGACCGGATTGCGGGTGATCCAGCTGCCGGCGTTGATGCTGTACTCGTAGTTGGTGAGGGCCGAGCCCCCGGTCGCCCCCGCGCTGAAGGCGATCGACACCTGACCGAGGCTGCCTCCCGTCAATGCCGTGGCGCTGGTGATGGTTGGTGCACCGGGCGCGGTGGCGGGCGTGACGCTGACCGACGTGGAGGCGGCACCCGCGCCGGCCGCATTGACGGCACGCAGGTAGACCGTGTACGAGGTGCCGTTGGTCAGGTTCGTAATGATGGCCGGAGTCGTCGCGGTCCCTGCCGAGGTCCAGGTTGTGCCATTCAGGCTGTATTCGTAGTCCGTCACCGGGTAGAGGCCGATGTCCCCGTTGTCGGCCGTCTGGGTCGGTGCCACGAAGGCGATCCTGGCCTGCTTGTCGGCGGGTGTCGCCACCAGCGACGTCGGCGCCTTGGGGCGGAGGTTGGCGATGGTGGCGCCGCTCGCGGTGTAGCCGAAGCCACCGCTGCCGGAGGTGTTGGTCGCCTGGACCCGGAAGAAATAGGTGCCGGCAGCAAGACCCGTGGCGGTGCAACTGAGCGACAAATTCGTGCCCGCACATCCGGTGGGCCCCGCGTAGCCGGTCGGCGGCGTGGTCGTCATCTGCACCGTGTAGCTCGAGATCGCTGCACCCCCGGTGTCGGGCGCGGTCCAGCTGACGGTCACGGTGCTCGCACCGCTGTTGGCGACGGCCGTCACGGCCGCCGGGATATCGGGTGGATCGGCCACCGGCGTGACGCTGACAGCGCTCGACGCTATGCCGTTGCCCAGGGCGTTGACGCCGCGCAGCAGGATGCTGGAGGGCGACCCGTTCGTGAGACCGGTCACCACCACCGGGCTGGTGAAGCTGCCGGTCGAGGTCCAGCTCGACCCGGCATTCAGGCTGTACTCGAAGCTCGTGACGGGCGAGCCTCCGTCGGCACCGGGGGTGAAGCTGATCGTCGCCCGTCCGTTGCCGGGGGTGGCGGCGAGGCCCGTCGGGGCGGCGGGCGTCCCGACCGCGATCGACGCGCTCGGGCCGGCGCCGATGGAATTGACCGCCCGCAGGAGAATGGTGTTCTGGCTGCTCAGCCCGCCGATGGTGAAGGCGTCGTTGAATACGTTGGCGGCAAGCCAGTTCGTACCGTCGAGGCTGTACTGATAGCCAAAGCCCAGCCCCGCCGGCGGGGTGAAGCTGATGGTCGCCTGGCCGGTGCCCGGTATCGTGGCCGCCAGGTTGGTGGGAGCGCCCGGCAGGGCTCCGACCGTCAGGTCCACCGCTGCGGTGCCGCTGCCAGCGGGATTGATGGCGGTCACGGTGTACTGCGCGGCGCCCGGACCCGATTGCTGGATGGTCAGATTGCCGATCCCCTGCTGGGAGATGGCTGACCCGGTCCTCGCCTTGAACACGTGCTGCCAGCTGGAGCGATCCGCCGTCAGGTAGTCGTCCGGCAGCTGCACCTGATCGAAGATGCCTGTACTGCCGAGAGTCAACGTCAGCCGCCCGAGGGCGTCGATCTGCACCACCACTCTCGTTTTCGCGCCTGCCCAACCCATGTTGCTCGAGTAGGCCAGGACGCCATCCGACCCGGGAGTGGTCCCGGGGCTGCCGGACTTGGTGCCGTACATCACCCGGATGCCGGTGGCGCTGCTAGCGTTGCCGGCGTAGAGGTGGAACGCGATCGACAGACGGGTGCCGGCTCCCACCTCGCCGCCGGCGTTCGCGCCGTCGGGGTTGTCGGTGAAGCTGTAGCTCATCCCGTCCCCGGCGGGGTTAGGGTTGCTGACGTACATGTCGAAGCTGGTCCGGTAAGCCTGCGCGTTGACGCCGCTGCCGGCGCTTCCGAGAACGAAGAACGAGCCGGCTTGACTGTTCGAGGCAGGCGTCAATTCGACCCACGGGCCTGGCGACGACGACTTCCAGCTTGCGCTCCCGGTCGCGGTGGCGCCCTTCAGGTCGCTCGTGTCGAAGGTATTGGCGTACCACGACGCCAGTGCGCCCCCCGCGGGGCTGTTGACCGTCGGTGTGCCGCTGATGACGCCGGTCGTCGTGTCGAGCGTCAGTCCATCCAGAAGGGGTGGCCGGATGCTGAAGGTCGCCGCGGTGGCACCGGTGTAGGCCGCCGAGGGCGTCAGCGCCGTTCCGGGCATTCCGGTCAGGGATTGCGTCGCCGGGCTCAGGCTCGGCACCGCGAGAGCGCTGACCGTGAGGGTGACCGTCGCCGTGGCGCTCACTCCGCCGCCGGTGGCGGTGATGGTGTACTGGGATTCCGCCTGGAGGGCGGTCGGGGTGCCGCTGATGACGCCAGTCGTCGTGTTGAAGGAGAGGCCCGCCGTCAGGCCGGTGGAGATGGCGAAGGTGGGCGCCGTGCTGAACCCGGCCGGCGTCAGCACCGCCGTCGGCGTCAGCGGCAGGTCCTTGGTGGCGGCGATGGTCTGCGTGGCGGGACTGAGCGCGGCAGACACGGCCAGCGACACGGTTGCGGTGGCCACGCCCGACGTGGAGCCGGTCCCCGTCACGGTGTACGTCGTTGCGAGCTGCGCCGTGACGGGCGTGCCGCTGACGACGCCGGTCGAGGTGCTCAGCGACAGGCCGCTGGGCAGGGCCGGGCTGACGGCGTAGCTCACCGTGCCGCCGAAGCCGCTGGGGGTGAACGCCGTGGTGGGGGTGATGGTGACTCCCGCGGTGCCGGTCACCGTCTGGCTGGCCGGACTGAGCGCCGGGGCTGCGGCTATGGCGATGCTGACCGCCGTGGTGGCCGTGCCGCTCGTCGCCCCGGTGCCGGTGATGGTGTAGGCGGCCGATGCCTGGCTCGCCGTCGGGGTCCCGCTGATGTCGCCTGTGCTGGTGTTGAGGCTCAGCCCCGTGGGCAGGCTCGGGCTGATGGCGTAGGTGACCACGCCGCCAAAGCCGATGGGCGTCAGCGCGGTGCTCGGCGTGATCGCGGTGCCGACCGTGCCGTTGAGCGTCTGCGTGCTCGGGCTGATGGAGGCGAGGTAGGTGAAGAGGCCGCTGCCGGTGGCGCTGCCGCCACCGGTGGTGACGATGACGTCTCGTGCTCCGGCGGTACCGGCCGGCGTGGTACAGGTGATCGAGGTCGCCGTGTTGGCGCTCAACGCCGTGCAGGCTGCACCTCCTATCGTCACGGCGATGGCGCCTGTCAGGTTGGTGCCGGTGATGGTCACGCTGGTGCCGCCGCCTGTCGGTCCGCTGGTCGGGTTGATGCCCGTGAGCGTCGGCGCCGCGAAAGAGTTCTTCAGCACCACGTCGTTGCCGTCACCTCCGGCGTAGGAGAGCACGTAGCTGACGCCTCCCAGCGTCACCGTCGACCCCTCGGGCAGTCCGTTGAACGTGCCGACGACGGCACTGCTGCTTCTGTTGTCGATCAGGGTGTAGCTCGCAGAGGCGACGAAGCCGGTCGCGCCGACGTTCAGCGTGAGCTTGGCCCCGCCCAGGTTGACGCTGCCGCCGCTGCCGATCACGACCTGGTCGTAGTTCGTCCCGGCGACGGGAACCGCGACAGGATTGACGTCCAGCTTGACGGTGCTCGTGCCGTCCAGGGTCAGGGAGCCGAAGGTGAAGATGCCCGTCGGGATGCCGGGACTCGCCAAGCCCGGGGCGACGGTGGCCGCCGTCACGGTGACCGCGCCAAGCGATCCGTTACCCCCCAGCGTCCCGGCGGTGATCGAGCCCTTCACTGTCCCGGTGCCGTTCAGCATCTGGCTCCCGGTCCCCTGCTTGACGTAGGTCCCCGTACCCGTGATGCGGCCCGAGTAGATGGTGTTCGTGGAGTGGGTGCTCGTGAGCGTCGCGGACCCGAGCGCGATCTCGCTCGTTCTGGCGGTCCCGGTGCTCGTGAGTCCGGCCACGGTCTGGTTGAAGCCGTTCATGTCGAAGAGGCCGTCGTCGTAAACCGTGAGGATCTTGGTGGCCAGGAACTGGTCCGGGTAGGAGAGCCGGACCACGGCCGAGCCGGCGGTTCCGATGCCGTCCCCCACGACCAGACCGCCCGACACGGCCAGGCCGGCCGACCGGCTCAGCGTCAGCACGCCGTCGAGAAGGGTCGTCTGGGTGGCAGCCAGGTTGGCCTGGTCCAGCGTCGCGTTCGGGGAGCTGACCAGGAGGTAGCCGCTCGTCGGGGGGCTCCCGTCCGTGATGGTCGCCCCGGCCACCTGGGTGACGGAGACGCCAGAGTCGAGCCGGAGCTTCGAGGCCAAGGGTCGGGTCACCGGGGCGGTCACCGAGAGGGCGCCGGCGTCCGGCCCGCCGATTCGAACCGTCCCACCGTTCAGCATTGTTAGCTCGACCGCGGTGATCCCCAGCGCGCCAGAGGCCGTACCCAGCCCCAGGTCGATGGGACGATTGGCGGTCAGCGGCTTTACCCACAAGGTGAAGTTGGTGGGAGCCCTGAGGTTACTGTAGGCGAGGACGAGCTCGTCGGCGGTGACTGTGCAGTTGCCCCCCGCGCTCGCGACCGAGCCGCTGCTGCTCGCCTCGAAGGTGCCCGCCTCGATGCTGACCGGGCTCACGCCAATCGTTAAGAGCGACGCACCCGAGTAGCCCCCGCTCTTGAGGAATCGGACCGCCGTCTTGGCGGTCAGGACGACCGGGCCACCCGTGCTGGTGATGTACGTGACGTAGTCCATCACGATGGATCCCTGGGGAGCCAGGATGGTGACGCCATTGCCGCTGATGTCGGCATACCACCTCAGGTTGGTCACGTACGCGCCGAGCCGCACGTCGCCGGTGGTCGCAGTGATCGAGACGGCTCCCCCGGAGGACTCGACTGCGCGTGGATCCGTACCGACCTTCATCACGTAGCCCACGACCCCGGTGCCGGCGACGATGGTGATGTCACCGGGCGCCTTGAAGGTCTCGTTGATGTTCTGGATGAAGAGGGTGCCGGTCGTGCTGAAGCCGATGGCGCCGGAGGTCTTGACCTGCACGCCGATGGTCGTGGCTGTCGTGTAATCGGGGGGTAGGGTCGTCACCCCGCCCAGGATCACGTCCCCGGTGTTGGCGACCTGGATGTCGCCGGTGACGGTGTTCAGCTCGATGTTCCCGGCTGCGGTGTCGAGCGGGTTGGCGGACGTCCCGATGCCGTTGGTCCCGAGGAGCTGGAGCTTGGGCACGGTCACGTTGGACGAGCCGGTCTGGGTGCTGCCGACGGACCCCACGACGGCCGTGACGATGTCGCGGACCTGGAGCTGGTTGAGAGTGAGCGTTCCGCCGCTCTTGATGTCGACGGCAAAGAGCTTGGTCGGCTTGTTGACCCCGGTGAAAGTGAGAGCGCTCGCCGCACCTGCCAGGAGGTCGATGGAGAGCTTCGAGACCGACGAAGATGTCAGGTTGATGGTCGCCGTGCTGGAGGTCGCGGGAGTGCCACTGCCACCGCTGTAGGAGAGGGCGCCTCCGGCCGCCGTAGAAGCGGCATCAAACGTCCCGCTGCCGAGCGTCAGCGCGAGGTTCCCGGACCCGTTGACGCTGACGGTCAGCTGGCCGTCTCCGTCCACCGTCTGCTCGGCCAGGGCCAGCGTGGAGGTCCCCGAGGTCCAGGTGAGCTTGATCGACGACGCGGCCAGGGCCACCGGCGCGGCGAGGAGGCCGGAGGCAAGGAGCACGAGGACGGCCGCGAGCCGGGCAACGGGGCCATGGCCGGCGGGGCCCGACGAGGGAGCGGGGGGGACCAGGGGTGCCTCGAGGTGCTTCACTTGAGCCTCACAGGAGCGTCAGCGTCTTCGAGATCGCCTGCATCGCGTTCTTCCTGGTCGTCCTGTCCTGCCCGTTCCGGTCGATTCCGATCACGTCGTTCCCCTTCCCCTGGGCTCGAAGGCCTGAAGCCGGGCTGGCGGCGGTCGACCTCGCTCGTGGCTCCTCCTTCCGGCCGGGAGCGGACCCTCGCCGCGGCGTCGATCCGCCCCCGTTCCCTCGGCTGCTACGCGCGGACCTCTCCGCGCGTCGGCTGGCTCCCCGGATGATCTGGCGGAGCCCGACGGGGTTCAACGCGCAAGTTCCTTCAAGTTCCTGCATTTCCCTGCATTTCCTGGCACGGCCCGCCGCGGCCGCGCCTCCCCCCCGGCTCCCGTCGCGGCGGGCCCCTCGCCCGTCAGTCGGTCTCGAAGGGGACCGAGAGGGCGTAGCCGAAGCCGTGGTCGGTCAGGATCGGGGAGGCGCCGCCGCAGGAGAGGGCGATCGCCTTCCGCGTCCGGCCGACGATCGACTCGAGGGCCTGGCGCGCCCCCTCCCCCTGGCCCGGGTAGAGCTCGTCGTAGAGCCGGCGGCGCGAGACCGTCTCTCCCGCGGCCTGCGCGAGGAGGAGGACGAACCGGAACTCCATCGCCCTCAGCTCGAGCCTCTCCCCGGCGGGGGCAATCAGCGCCCGCTCCTGCCTCAGGAGGGTCCAGCTCTTCGGCGCGGGTGACGGCTGGGTGATTTCCATTTCCTGCGGCTCGGACCTCCCGGCCAGACTCCGGATCGCGGCCTCCAGCTCGCGCCCGTCCACCGGCTTGGCGAGGAAGAGGTCGGCCCCCCCCCGGTAGCAGTCCACCCGGGTCCCGAGCGTGTTGCGCGCGGTGACGACGACGATCTTGCTGCCGGTCGTCCGCCGCGTGAAGTCGACCAGCACCTCGCCCGCCTCGTCCGGAAGGCCCAGGTCGATGACGGCGACCGTGAAGGTGCGCTCGGCCAGCGCCCGGTAGTAGGAGAGCGCGTTCGGGACGGCGGCCACCTCGAGGCCGGCGATCTCCAGGAACGTCTCCAGGCTGGCGCGCAGGTCGTCGTCGTCCTCGACGAGGAGGACGCTGGTCTTCTCGGTCACGCCCCATCCTCCCGCGATCGCCTGTCGAGCGCCACCGTGACCTCGAACCGCCCCGGGAGGTCTACCCGGAGCGCCGCGTCCCCTCCCAGGTCGCCGACGAGCCTCTTCATCAGGTGGAGCCCCATGCCGCTCCCCTCGGTCCCGGCGCTGTTGACCCCCCGCGTTCCCCGCTGCAGCAGAAGGTCCGGCGCGAGGCCGGGCCCGGCGGCGCAGGCGTTGCCGATCGTCACCTCGAGGCGCTTCCCGGCCCTGGCGAGACGGACGTCGACGGTGCTCCCTGGGTCGGCGTACTTCCCGGCGTTCGCGAGCAGGCTGAGGAAGACCGTCTTCAGCAGCTCGGCGTCGGCATCGAGGAAGTATTTCCCGTCGGGACGGAAGTCGATCGGGTGCTCCCCCTCGCTCCCAGCGCCGCAATCCGGAGCCAGGACCCCAGCAGATAGCCGGACGGGCCGAACGGAAAGGCACGTCCATGGTTCGAGTGGGGTTCCAGCGGCGCTGTCGCTGAGACTCGAGCTTCCTATCCCTTCGCGAAGTCGGTGCAATATGGGTACCTGTGAGTTATGATATAGTTTCCCATATGAAGACGACGGTCGAGATTAGCGACCCGTTGATGCGCGAGGCGCGAGCCGCCGCGGTCCGCGAAGGGCGAACGCTCCGCTCCCTCCTCGAAGAGGGGCTCCGCGAAGTGCTCGCGGGGCACAGGAAGAAGGGGCGAACGCTGCTGCGCGACACGAGCGTCGGAGGCAACGGCCTGCAGCCCGGGGTCGACCTCCAGAACGCTGAACAGATTCGCGCACTCACTTACGAGGGCCGGGGCGGGTGATCGCTCTCGACACGAATGTCCTGGTCGCCGCTCATCGAAGGGACGTACCGGCCCATGCGGCAGCTCGGCGCGCTCTCGCGACGCTAGCGGAGGGGCGGGAGCCATGGGCCGTGCCGTGGCCGTGCGTTCACGAGTTCCTGGCGATCGTCACTCATCCCCGTGTGTTTTCGCCTCCTTCGGAGCTCGACCAGGCGCTCGCCGAGGTGTCCGCGTGGGCGGAATCAGGCTCTCTCGTCTTTCTTTCCGAGGAGGATGGATACTTCGCCGTGCTAACGAAACTTCTCAGAGATGGGCGAATCTCTGGGCCCCGAGTGCACGACGCGCGGATCGCCGCCCTCTGCGTCCTGCATGGAGTGAAGGAGCTGTGGTCGGCTGACCGGGACTTCGGCCGGTTTCCCGAGCTGCGAGTCCGGAATCCTCTTGTCGGTTGACCCAGACGGTGTCGAATGGAAGACATGCATGACTTGACCTGAATGCAAGAAGGCCTGTCTGGTGCGGTTACGGGGACTCCGTTCCGTGGCCATCAGCAGTCGAAGTTGTCGCCCCTGGTCGGAACGGCCCGCGAAGCGATCGATTTCGAAGGTCGCCTGCGCTCGGGCGGCAACATCCGCCGGAAGACCGGCCTCAGCCAGGAGCCCCGGTGCCCCGGGGTCCCGACAGCGACGCACTGTCAGCGGACGGCCGCCCCTTCCCGCGCCCTACGTCCGCGGCGCCGCGCGGAGGGTATCGAACCACTTCCCCGCGTCCTCGACCTCGAACAGGAAGGTACCCCGGTGGTCGGCCTTGGCGCCGGCGGGCACCGATGTCGTGGGGCCGGCCCCCATCAGCGTGTGGAGCAGCTCGGGAAGCTTGGCGATCGCGACAGGGACGACCTCGTCGATGTCGCCGTAGTAACAGCGCATCTGCGTCCGGCTCTTCCACCGGCAGCCGTGCTCCTCCTGGAGCGTCTGCCAGTACGCCGTCTCCCCCAGGAGGCCCGACGCCACGAACTCGGGCCGGAGCATCTCCTTCACGCTCGCGGGCGTCATCCCCTTGAACGCCGCCCAGCCGATGCGGTTCGCGTAGAGGTCCCGGCAGGCCGCGAGGTACCGGGACTCGATCGCCGACGCGGCGAGCCCGTCCCGCCCGTAGTAGGACTCCTGCGCGAGGATCTGGAGCGCGACCACGCCTGTCAGGTAGGAGGCGTCGATCGGCTGCCGGTTGTGGATCCAGCGGTTCGTCGTGACGTAGACGTCGGTGGGCGCGCTCGCCGTGGCGGCCGCCGTGACGGCGATCCCGGCGCCCTCGAGCCTCTGCAGAAAAGAGAGCGTCGCCCACCCGCCCTGTGACCAGCCGCTCAGGAAGAGGGGCCCCGGCGTGACCTTGAGCGAAGCGAGGACCCCCCGGGCGGCGAGCAGCATGTCGAAGCACGCCTGCTGCGTGCTCCCCTTGACGAGGTAGCTGTCGGGCTCGGACGACTGCCCCTTGCCGAAGTAGTCGGCCGCGACGACCACGTATCCCTGTCCCGCGAAGCGGGCCACCATGAGCCGCGTCTCCATCGACTCCTCCGGGGACGAAGGCACCTCCGTCTTCGAGAAGACCGTGCCGTGCTGGTAGGAGACGACTGGCATCGATGCGAGAGGCGTGTCGGGCACCGCGACGAGGCCCGAGGCGACCGTCGGCCTGTTCGACTGCTCGGGCACGACGGACGGGTACGTCACCCGGTAGAGCTTCACCGCGTAGCGCGCGGGGGGAAACGTCGTCGGCGACTTGTCGGCGAACCCCTGCTCGACGAGCTCGGTCGTCATGATCCTGCCGAGGCGCTCGACGCTGTAGCTGCCGATCGGCTCGTAGGAGACGCCCGACGGGACCGCGACCTGCTGCGAACCCGCCAGGGCGCGCAGCACAGGCAGGAGGGTGACGAGGACGACGAGGAGGCGCGGGGGGATGGAGCGGAATGCACGCACGGGCCCGGAGTATGAAGGAGCACGAGGAGGGACCAAAAGGGAAACGGGACTTTGATCCTCGCTGGTAGCGCGGCTGATTGGCCGGGACATGCCGAGGTGGGCTGAACTGGCATGAGGGGTTCGGCGGCAGAGGTTCGTGAGGGGGGCGGGCGAGAAGGGGTAGCCGGTGGCGGTCAACCACACGCCTTCGTGTCGGCCCCTCCTGGTCGTTCGGCTCCGAACTGGTCTCGGCGGTCCGAATACCGCGGTCGAGGGACCTTTCCTGCGGCTCGGACCTCCCGGCCAGGCTCCGGATCGCGGCCTCCAGCTCGCGCCCGTCCACCGTCTTGGCGAGGAAGAGGTCGGCCCCCCCCGGTAGCAGTCCACCCGGGTCCCGAGCGTGTTGCGCGCGGTGACGACGACGATCTTGCTGCCAGTGGTGCGCCGCGTGAAGTCGACCAGCGCCTCGCCCGCCTCGTCCGGAAGGCCCAGGTCGATGACGGCGACCGTGAAGGTGCGCTCGGCCAGCGCCCGGTAGTACGAGAGGGAGTTCGGGACGGCGGCGACCTCCATGCCGGCGAGATCCAGGAACGTCTCCAGGCTCGCTCGCAGGTCGTCGTCGTCCTCGACGAGGAGGACGCTGGTCTTATCCGTCACGCCGCATCCTCCCGCGATCGCCTCTCGAGCGCCACCGTGACCTCGAACCGCCCCGGGAGGTCTACCCGGAGCCTCACGTCCCCTCCCAGGTCCCCGACGAGCCTCTTCACCAGGTGGAGCCCCATGCCGCTCCCCTCGGTACCGGCGCTGTTGGCGCCGCGCGTCCCTCTTTGCAGCAGGAGGTCGGGCGCGAGGCCGGGCCCGGCGGCGCATGCGTTGCCGATCGTCACCTCGAGGCGCTTCCCGGCGCGGGCGAGACGGACGTCGACGGTGCTCCCCGGGTCGGCGTACTTCCCGGCGTTCGCGAGCAGGCTCAGGAAGACCGTCTTCAGCAGCTCGGCGTCGGCGTCGAGGAAGTACTCCCCGTCGGGTCGGAAGTCGACCGGGTGCTCCGCCTCGCTCCCCCCGCTCGCTCCCCCCGCGAGGAGGGTGCGCAGGAGGGCCACGAGGTCCACCCGCTCGAGCCGGATCGGCCGCGACTCTCCCCACTCCCCGCGCCGGAGCGTGTCGTCGAACAGCCCTCCGAGCCGGTCGATCGCCTCTCCCATCATCCGCAGGCTGCGGACCTTGCGCCCCGGGTCGTCCGTCCTGCCGAGGATGTCGACGTTGGTCCGGAGGATGGCGAGGGGAGTCCGGTACTCGTGGGCGACGACGTCGACGAACTTTGCCTGCTGTTCCCGCAGGCTTCGCTCGCGTCGGGCATCCGCCTCGGCCTCGCGCGCCGCGTCCAGCGCTCGGCGCCGGTCCCGCCGGAGGGCGACGACGCGGGCGACGATCCCCGCCTGCAGCGTCAGGGCGCCGGCGAGCGCGGTCACGTTCATGCTTTGCAGAAGGGCGATCCGGCTGGTGATGGCCCCCAGCAGCTGCAGCGTCGTCCAGACGAGACCCGCCGCGAAGATGAGGGTGGCCGTGAAGAGGAAGCCTCCTCCCGGGGTCCCCCCCCGCCACTGGCGGAAGGAGAGGGGGACGATGACCACCGCCATCCCCAGCACGACGGCGCTCGACAGGCGCGCCGCTTCGACAGGAGAGCCGAGCGCCACCGCGCCCAGCGCCGCGATCGGGAGCCAGAACCCCAGCTGGAACAGGACGCGGAGCGCCCCCCGCCGGCTCTCCGGCAGGAGGACGTACCGATAGAAAAGGGAACCGAGCGAGACGGAGGCGTGCGTCGCGACGACCACCAGCGCGTCGGCGAAGCCCGGGTGAGAGGGGAGCAGGTACTGGGAGAGGAACCCCTCGTTGCCGAGGAGCGTGGCGATGATCCCCACCAGGTACGCCACGAGGAGGGCGTGGACCTCCTCGCGAAGCCAGAGCCACGCCCCGACGTTCACGAGGAGGAGGACCAGGAGGAGGCCGAGGTTCCCGAACAGGATGCCGTAGACGACGTTCTTCGCCGCGAGGAACTCTCCCGGCGCCCAGAGGCGCGGGAAGAGGATGGAGCTGTGGTCCGTCCTCAGGCGGAGGTAGAAGGTCCGGAGCACGGCGTCAGTCCGGGAGACCCGGAAGACGAATCCTCGGTAGGCTACCTCGCGCGCCGAGAAGGGGAGCAGGCACCCGGCCCGCCGCTCGGAGAAGGCGCCGGGCTGCGCCGGGTCGGGCTCGTGGAGCCGCAGGTCGTCGAGGAACGGGGGGAGGACCTCCAGCCACCACTCGCCGGCGGGGGCGTCGACGGTGAAGCGCATCCAGTGGACCGAGCGCGTGAACCCGGCCGAGAGGATCCCGGGGACGGGCCTCCAGCGCTCCGGGGGGGCGGCGGCGACGCTCGCGACCGTCTCGGTCCCGGAGCTGTCGACGAGGACGGCGATGTCGCGAAGCAAAGGGGAAGGGGCCGGCGCGGCGGCCCCGGCCGCCGCCGCGAGCCCCCGTCCCGCGCAGGCGAGCGCGCAGAGGACAACCGCGAGGCGAGCCGCCCGTTCCCTCATCGGCGCGGATTGTGCGCCGGGGGGGCCTCGGCGGCGGAAACGGACGGACAGGATGACGCATCACCAGATCGTGGCGAAGGTCCACGCGTATCATCGCGAGCTGGACCCGAACCGTTCCGCCAAGGATGTCGCCGAGGTGGAGTCGAAGTAGGGATGGCAGGGCTCACGCGGCAAGTGCCGGCGCCGTAACGGGCCCGATTCGAGGTCTGATGTGACCATGAAGCGAACCCTCCTCTGGGGCTCTGCGACGGGCGCGCTCCTGCTGCTCGGCTTCTGCGCGCCCCGCTGGCTGTGGGGGCCCAGGGTGGACGCGATGGAGATGCGGCGGAGGGACCTCGTGCAGACCCTGGTGGTCAACGGGCGGGTCCTGGCCCCCCGGGTGGTACAGATCGGCGTGCAGCTGACGGGGATCGTGGCTCGCCGCCTGGTGGACGAAGGGGCGCGAGTCGAGCCGGGGCAGCTGCTTCTGGAGCTGGACGGCCGGGAAGCCCGGGCGAGCCTGGAGCAGGCCCGGGCCGGGCTCTCCCAGGTGCGCGAGGTCGGGCAGCCGTCGAGCCGTTCGACGCTGGCCCAGGCCGAGATGACCCTGACCGTGGCCCAGCGCCTCCACGACCGGAACGTGAGCCTCGCTCAGGACGGCATCCTCTCGCAGACGCAGCTGGACGATTCGACAAAGGCACTCGAGATCGCGAGGGCGGCCGAGGTCGCGGCGCGGGCCCAGTCCCGGAGCGCCTCGGCCGGCAGCGACCTGAAGCTGGCGGAGGCGAACGTGACGGTGGCCGAGGCCAGGCTTGCCCAGACCCGGGTGACCGCCCCCGCCAGGGGTGTCGTCCTGACCCGCACGGTGGAGGTCGGAGACCAGGTGCAGCCTGGCAAGGTGCTCTTCACGCTGGCCCTGGACGAGCCGATACAGCTCCTCATCCAGCCCGACGAGCGGAATCTCTCTCAGATCAAGGTGGGGCAGGAGGCCGTCGCCAGCGCCGACGCGTTTCCCGACCGGCGATTTCCCGCTCGGATCCGGTACGTGGCCCCGGGCGTGGACGTGACGAGGGGCACGGTCGACGTCAAGCTGGACCTTCCCGAGGCGCCTGACTACCTGCGTCCGGACATGACGGTCTCGGTGGAGATCCGCTACGGGGAGAGCAAGGGGGCCCTGGCGCTTCCGCTCCAGGCCCTCCGGAGCGGCTCGAGACCCTGGGTGCTCGCGCTCCGCTCGGGACGCGCGGTGAACGTCCCGGTGAAGCTCGGCCAGCGCGGGGAACGGGAGGCCGAGGTCGTCGAGGGCCTGAAGCCGGGGGACGTCGTCCTCCTGGATCCCGCCGCCAAGGAAGGGAACCGCTACCGGGCGCGCCTGAAGACCCCGGCATGAGATTCGAGCTCCAGGTGGCCCTGCGTTTCCTCCAGGAGGGGCGTGTGCAGACGGCCCTCATCCTGGCGGGAATCGGCACCGGCGTCGGGGTGATCATCTTCCTCTCGGCCCTCATCGCCGGCCTGCAGGAGAGCATCATCGAGCGGACGCTGGGGAACCAGGCCCACGTGATCCTCCAGCCGCCGGACGAGGTCGCCCGTCCCCAGCTGGACCGGGCGAACGAGGCGATCCTGGAGCACGTCCAGCGCCCGGCCCAGCGCCTGCGGAGCATCCTGGGATGGCCGGGGCTCCTGACGGACCTGCGCCGCCGGCCCGAGGTGGTCGCGGCCACCCCGACGGTGGAGGGGAGCGCCTTCGCGCTGCGGGGCACCGCCAACCGGAGCGTGGCCCTCCGGGGCGTGGAGCCCGAGAGCTACGCCGGGATCCTGGACCTGCGCTCCAAGCTGACCGCGGGGACGTTCGACGTGACGGGGACCCACGCCGTGGTGGGGGTGGAGCTCGCCAAGGAGCTGGGTCTCGCGGTCGGAGAGACGTTGCGGCTGGTGGCGCCGAACGATCGAAGCGAGGTCTTCACCATCTCGGGGCTCTTCGACGTCGGAAACAAGGACCTGAACCTCAGGTGGGTCTTCATCAGCCTGCGCGCGGGCCAGACCCTGGTGGATCTCTCCGGGGGCGTGAGCACCCTCCAGCTGAAGGTGCGCGACATCTTCCGCGCCGAGGAGATGGCCCAGGAGATCCGCGCGGCGACGGGACTGAAGGTCGACAGCTGGATGACGCTGAACGCCCAGATCCTCATGGGCCTTCGCAGCCAGAGCAGCTCCAGCGTGATGATCCAGTTCTTCGTCATCGTGGCGGTCGTGCTGGGCATCGCGTCGGTGCTGGTGGTGAGCGTGATCCAGAAGGGGAGGCAGATCGGGATCCTGCGGGCCTTCGGCACCAGGAGGGAGCAGATCCTCCGGATCTTCCTGCTCCAGGGGGGGCTCCTGGGACTGGCGGGCAGCCTGGCGGGGATCCTCCTGGGGACCTTCCTGGCCCTCGCGTTCCAGAGCACGGCCACCAATCCAGACGGATCCCCGATCTTCCCCGTGGCCCTGACCGCGGTGCTCTACGTCCGGTCGGTCCTGGTGGCCCTGGGGACCGGGCTGGTCGGCTCGTGGCTGCCCGCCCGCCGCGCGGCCGCCCTGGACCCGGCGGTGGCCATCCGCTATGAGTGAAGCGACGGCGGTCCTCGAGCTGCGGGGCGTGCGGAAGTCGTACCCCGGCGCCGTCAGCACCGAGGTCCTCCACGGCATCGACATCAGGGTCGATCGCGGCGAGTTCGTCGCCCTGGTGGGGCCCAGCGGCTCCGGAAAGAGCACCCTGCTGAACATCCTGGGCCTCCTGGATAGACCCACCAGCGGCACCGTGGAGATCCTGGGAGAGGACTGCACGGGGCTGGACGACGCGGGACTGACGAAGCTCCGGGGCCGCAGCCTCGGGTTCGTCTTCCAGTTCCATCACCTGCTGCCGGCCTTCACCGCCGAGGAGAACGTCTACCTCCCCCTCATGGCGGACAAGGGGCATTTCGAGCCAGGGATGCGAGAGCGCGCCCGGGACCTCCTCGGCCGCATCGGCCTGGAGGGGTTCGAGACCCGCCTCGCGTCCCGGCTGAGCGGCGGCCAGCAGCAGAGGGTCGCCATCGCCAGGGCCCTCGCCATGAGCCCGGCCCTGGTCCTGGCGGACGAGCCCACGGGCAACCTGGACCAGGCTTCCGGCCAGCAGGCCTTCCAGTTCATGCGGCGGTTCAACCGCGAGCTGGGTACCGCCTTCCTGCTGGTGACCCACGAGCCTCGCCTGGCGGCGCTATGCGACCGGACCCTCACGCTGGTCGACGGCCGCATCGTCGGCGGCGAGACGGGTCCGAAAGGGAGCCCGGCGGTGGCGTAGGTGACTCGGCTTCCACCTCGCTGTCGGCGAGGATTCCTACGCCTTCCGCTAGGTACTAAGTCCCGCCGTCGGATCGCGGCCTCGCTGGAAGCGAGAAGGAGAACGTCGCTCCCTTTCCCACCTCGCCCTCGGCCCATATTCGCCCACCGTGACGGGCCAAGATCCGCTGGACGAGCGCGAGTCCGATGCCCGTTCCCTCGAAATCGGACTCCTTGTGGAGGCGCTGGAAAACCCCGAAGAGCTTCTCGACGTTTGCCATGTCGAAGCCCGCACCGTGGTCCCGCACCCGGAAGACGGCGTTGTCCCCGTCTAGCGCCCCTTCGATCTCGATCAGGGGGTGTTCCGCCTTGGCCGAGAACTTGACCGCGTTCGACAGCAAGTTGATCCAGACCTGTTTCAGCAACGACGCGCTTCCCTGAACGGGCGGAAGGTCTCCGATCCGGAAGTCGATCGGTCCTTTCAGGCCGGCGTTCTGAACGATCTCCTCGGCGGATGTCCGGGCCATCTCGCGCATATCTACACGGTCGCTGACCATCTCGGCTCGCCCCGCCCGCGAGAAGGTGAGCAGGTCGTCGACGATCAGGATGCTGGCTTTCCGCTCGCTCATTTCTGGTCCCCGGGCCGTTCCATCGCGTGGTCCGCGAGGAGTTCCGTGATCCGGTCGTAGTCGAATTGCTCGGCGAGGCTCCGCACGGCGGCGGCCGTCTCCGGGTCGCTCCTGGCCAGGTCGGTCGTCAGCTTCAGGAGCTGATCGAGGTCGGCCCTGGCGATCGCCTCCCGGAGTTCCTCGAGGAGCGCAGCCGGGATCGGCCTGGGGTGCGACGTGACCGGCGTGGCGTTCTCTGCTGCGGGCTCCGGGGCGACGTCGTTCTCGAAGACGAACCGGATCCCCAGGTGGCGGCTGACCTTCCGGAAGAGTTCTGCCTCGCGAAACGGCTTGCCCAGGAAGTCGTCCCCTCCGGCGGCTTCCACCAGCAGCCGGTCGTCCTCGAAAGCGCTCGCGGTGACGGCGATGACCGGAACCCGCCCTTCCTTCTCGCGGGATCGCAGGGAGCGGATCGCCTCCAGGCCGTCCATACCCGGCATCCGGAGGTCCATCAGGACGAGGTGCGGGTGCCAGGAAGAGAAGAGCTCCAGCGCCTGTCGCCCGTCGCTGGAGGTCCGGACCTCGAATCCGACGCGCTCCAGCATCTGGCGGAGGACCTCGCGGTTGTCCTCGATGTCGTCGACGACCTCGATTCGCCGGCGGGCCTCCTCCGGCTGCAGGCCGGCCACGCGGCGGGGCGAGGGGACCTCCCGGGGAGTCGATCGCGTCGCGGGCCCCACCGGCAGCGTCACGGTGAAGACGCTTCCGAGGCCCACCTGGCTCCTGACGGTGATGTCGCCGCCCATGAGACGAGCGAAGCCCCGGCTGATGGCCAGGCCCAGACCGGTCCCACCGCCGGCCTCCCGACCGGATCTGGTCTGCTCGAACCGCTGGAAGAGCTGCGGAAGCTCCTCCTCGGAGATCCCCGGGCCGCTGTCCTCCACGTCGACGACGAGGAGCGGATCCCGCTCGCCGGTCGATCCGTTCCCGACCCTCACCATCAGCTTCAGCTTCCCCTCGGCCGTGAACTTCAGGGCGTTGCCGACCAGGTTGATCAGGATCTGGCGAAGCCTCCGCTCGTCGGTGACGACGTGGCGGGGGACGGCGGCCGACAGGTCGACCTCGAAAGCGAGGCCCTTGGCCTCCGCCCGGATGCGGAACATCGACTCGAGGTCCCAGAAGAGGTTGTACACGTCCACTTCCGCGGGGTTGACCGCGACCCGCCCGGCCTCGATCTTCGACATCTCCAGGATGTCGTCGATGAGGCCCAGCAGGTGCTCCCCGCTCCGGCTGATCGACCGGAGCTGCTCCCGCTGCCGGGGGACCAGGCCGGAATCCCCGAGGAGGAGCTGGGAGAAGCCGAGGATCGCGTTCATCGGAGTCCGGATCTCGTGCGACATGCTGGCCAGGAAGGTGCTCTTCGCACGGTTCGCGGCCTCGGCGGCCTCCTTCGCCTCGGCCAGGTTCCTCGCCTCGCGGGCGAGCACGTGGTCGGTGATGTCCTGGATGGTCCCGGTCGAGCGCCGTGGCGTGCCGTCCTCCGAGAGCTCCGATCTCCAGCGCGCCCTCACCCACTTGACCCGCCCGTCCGGCATCAGCAGGCGGTGGTCGATCTCGTGAGGCGCGGAGTCCGAGAAGGAGGAGTCGTACGCCATCCGAACCCGCTCGCGGTCCTCGGGGTGGACGGCCTCGAAGAACGCCTCGGTCGAGGTCCCCCAGGCCGCCGCTTCCCGTTCGAACACGTGGAAGATCTCCGGGGAGCGGACGAGGATCCCGGTCGTCAGCTCGAGGTCCCAGCTCCCGAGAAGGGCAAGGGCCTGGGCTTCCTCCAAGCGCTCCCGGCTCGAGGCGAGGGCGTCTTCCGTCCGCTTGCGCTCGGTGATGTCCTCCTTGATGGCGACGTAGTGGCTCACCTGCCCGTCCGGGCCCGTGACGGGCGCGATCACGGCCAGCTCGATGTAGACCTCGCCGTTCTTCTTCTTGTTGTGCAGCTCTCCCCGCCACACTCTTCCGGCGACGAGCGTCTGCCACATGTGGACGTAGACGTCCGGCGCGGTCTCTCCCGACTTCAGCACGCGCGGGTTCTGTCCACGGACCTCCTCGAATTCGTAACCCGTCACCCGGGTGAAGTGCGGGTTCGCGTACTCGATGGCGCCGTCGAGGTCGGTGATCACGACGGAGACCGGACTCTGCTCGATGGCCCGGGACAGCTTCCGCAGCTGGATATAGGTCAGGCGCCGCTCCGAGATGTCCCGAGCGACGCCGAGGACCTGGCCGGCGCGGCGGCCCGCATCCGGCATCAGGGTGATCGCGACTTCGGTCCAGACGGCCGTGCCGTCCGTTCTCAGCAGCTCCAGCTCATAGATCCTGTGACGGGCCGTCTCGTCACCGGCCTCGAAGGCGGTCCGCTGCGCCAGGACGCCCTCTTCGAGGGACTCCCGGCCCGCGGGGGACAGGTGGGCGCTCATCGGCTGGCCGATCAGCTCCTCGGGGGGGACGCCGAGCAACCGGACTGATGCGGGGCTGACGTAGGTGAACGTGCCGGCCGCCAGATCGCCGAGCCAGATCAGCTCCTGGGTGTTGGCGGCGATCAGGCGGTAGCGCTCGTCACTTTCGCTGAGGGCGCGCTCCATCCGCTTCCGATCCGTGATGTCCTCTTTCAATGCAACGAAATGGGTCGGCCGGCCCTCGTCGCCCGTCACGGGCGCCACGACCACCAGCTCGACGTACGACTCTCCGTCCTTCCGCCGGTTGATGATCTCGCCTCGCCAGATCCTGCCGCCGGTGATGGTCTTCCAGAGGTCCTCGTAGACCTCGGGCGGGGTCTCACCCGATTTGAGAAGGCGTGGATTCAGGCCGCGCACCTCGTCGAAGGAGTACCCCGAGACCTCCGTGAAGCGCGGGTTGACGTACTCCATCGCGCCGGCGAGGTCGGTGATGACGATGGCCACCGGGCTCTGCTCGACGGCGCTGGAGAGCTTTCGCAGCTGCTGCGTGAGCTGCTCGCTCTCCGTGATGTCGGTCCAGACAGCGGCCATGTAGGCGCGATCGCGTAGCTCGAGCTGGCTGGCCCGGACGTGGACGGAGCGGATCTCTCCGTCGCGGCGCCGGTGCCGGGTCTTGAATTCAGCCTTACCGTCGGTCCGGATCCGTTCGATGTTGCGGAGGATCTCTTCCGATGAGTGCTCCGCCTGGATCCCCCCGATGCTCATCCGAGCGAACTCCTCCCGCGTGTAACCGAGGTCGCGGTGGGCCGCCTCGTTGAACTCGACGAAGCGGCCGGTCTCCGGGTCGACGAGCGCGATCGCGTCCAGGGCCTGGCCGACGATCTTGGAGAAGATCTCCTCGCGTGTCCGGAGGTCTTCCTCGGCCTGCCTGCGCTCGGTGACGTCGAGCCAGCAGCCGACGATCTCCTGCGGCTGACCGGCCTCGTCCGTCTCGAGCCGCGCCTCGTCCTGCATCCAGAGGTAGCGGCCGTCACGGTGGCGGAACCGGTACTCCCGCACCAGCGGCGACCCGGCGGCCAGGCGAGCGGCGCTCGAAAAGGCGGCGGCGGCATCCTCCGGGTGGAGGTGCTCGGCCCAGAATCCCGGGATGTCGATGAAATCGGCGGGGCAGTGCCCCAGGACGGCGGTCACGTTCTCGCTGACGAACGTGGTCCTGAAATCGCTCGCCCGGCACGTGTAGAGAACGGCCGGCGTGGAGGAGACGAGGAACCGCAGGCGGCCCTCGCTCGTCTCGAGGGCGGACCGGGCGGCCTGCCGCTCGAGGTCCCTGGCGAGGACTTCGAAGGCAAACGAGAGGTCGTTGGCCGTCTCCTCGAGCAGCACGATCTCCCGGTCGCCGAAGAGGTCCTTCTCTCCGGCATAGGCCATCAGGGCCCCCGCCGTCACGCCGCCCTGCCGGAGGGGAATCGAGATGCTCGCCCGCAGGCCGCTTCGCTGCGCCCGCTCCCACCAGGGGCGCGCGACGGCGTCGCCCAAGAAGTCGTTGACCACGATCGTCCGTCCCTCGCGAATCGCCGTCGCGGTGGGACCGTGTCCTTCGGGGGAGTCTTCCAGGGGGATACGGAGGTCGTCGGCGTATCCCGTCTCGTCGCCGAAGCTCGCCACCGGCACGACGACTCCACTCGCGTCGATCCAGCCGATCCACGCCATCTTGAACCCGCCGGATTCGACCAGGATGCGGCAGACCTGCTGCCTCAGCTCCAGGACGTCGGTCAGGTGGACGATCGCCTCGTTGACCCGGCTGAGCGCGAGGTACATCCGGTTGATTCGCTCCAGCTGGCGCTCGTGGACCTTGCGCTCCGAGATGTCGCGGACGAGGGAGAGCTTGCAGGCGCGGCCGCCGATCTCGACCGAGCGGGAGCTGACCTCGACCGGGAACGACGTCCCGTCCTTACGTCGGTGACTGGTCTCGAAGACCGTCCCTGCCGGGCTGGCGGCGGCGGCGAAGTCGTCGGCGACGGTCGCCTCGAACCCCGGGGCCCGGAGGTCCCGGATGGTCAGCTGGAGTAGTTCCTCCGCGGCATAGCCGTAAAGGGCGACCGCGCGGTCGTTGGTCTCCAGCAAGCGTTGGTCCTCGCCAACGAGGAGGATGGCGTCGTTCGCGTGGCGCATCACGAGGGCCAGCCGCTCCGCCGTCTCGGCGCGCGCCCGTTCCGTCTCCCACCGCTGTCTCACCAGCGCGCTCTGGCGTTGAGTCCAGAGGACGCGGATTCCCCCGGCGCCGAGGGCAAGCAGCAGCGAGAGGCCCAGGGCCAACAGCCGGGCCTCGTTCCGGGCCGGCTCGTATGCTTCCTACAGGTCCTCCTTCGCGAGAACGATCCAGGGCGTGCCGGGGACCGCGCGGGAGGCTCCCAGGGAGGGGACGCCCCGGTAGTCGAGCCCCTCCAGAAGCCCTCCATCACGGGAGGCGGACGAGGTGGATTCCAGGAGCGAGGAGCGGCGAAGCGGAAGGCTCAGCCCGAGCGGGACGCCAGGCCGATATCGAAGGGGGCTGAGGGCGACGAGCGACGCCCCTTCGCGGCGAACGAGGATGGTCTCGGCCGTCTCGGTCTGGCTGGGCCAGAGCATGAGGAGCGGGAAGAGCCGGGCGCCAGTGTCGATTCTGAGCCAGGCCGCACCGACGAACTGGGTGCCGTCGTCCCCTCGCAGGGGCGCCACGACGTCCATGCAGACCGTCCCGCCCTCGACCGAATGGAGGTCGCCGACGACCACGTCGTTGGTCCGGCGTGCCTTTCGCAACAGCTCCGGAACCGGCGCGTGGCCCGGGCCCGACCTGGGAGAGAGCTCGACGGTCCCGTTGAGGTCGCGGTCGAAGAGCGTCAGTCCGTCGTAGCCGTAGGCGATCCGGAAGTTCTCGAGATAGGCCGACAGCCGAGCGGGGAGCGCTTCGACCTTCGTGACGTCGGCGGCCTTCCTGCGGTCGGGGACCATGAGATTCAGCCTGGTCAGGACCTGGGCGTCGCTCACTCGCTCCCGGTACCACAGGGCGATCTGCAGGCTCTTGTATTCGGCGACGGCATTCAGCTCCGCAGCCAGTTCCGTCCTCGTCTGGCCGACGCGGCTCAGGAGGTAACCGGCCCCCAGCGACAGCACCGCCGCCAGGAGCGCAAAGAAGCTCCCGATGACGAGATGCCGCTGCCGGCGTTCCTGAGCCGGCAGGTCCGCGGCCGGCGTCTCGTCCCCGAACAGCAGCCGGGACGCCTCGGCCCTCGCCCCCGAAGCCACGGCGAGCGCCGCGCCGAGCGCCGCGAGGGCGGCGGCGGTCGGGAACCACATCGGCCTCGTCCCGCTGCCGAGGACGAACGGCAGGCCGGCGAGGATCGTGATGGCGGTGGTGGTGCAGGCGGCGGCCACGGCCAGGGCGGCCAGCAGGCCGGCCTTCCGCCAGAAGGGGCGCAGGGCCCGATTTCGGGCGAGAGCCAGAAGGCTCAGCGAAGCGACGAACAGCATCCCGGCCGCCGCGGGAGTCATGTGCGTGATTCCCCTTCCGGCGGCCTTCGAGGCCTCGGTCGTCAGGAGCTCCTCCCAGTCCCATCGGGCATCGGGCCAGGCCATGTTCCGGAGGCCCAGGACGACCGCGGCCGTTCCGGTGGTGACGGAGGCAAGGGAGGCGGCCAGACGCGCGGCCGGCCGGTCCGGAGCGAGCTGGAGAGCGCCGAAGGCGGAGCAGAGAAAGAGCAGCGCGAGGGCGGTGGCGGGAGCCGTGAGACCGAGGCCTTCCTGGTGGAAGGCGCGGGGATGGCCAAGAAACTCTCCGACGAGCAAGGCCCCTGAGATCCCGCCGGCGAGGGTAGTGCTCAGGGCCGCCAGGAATCGCTCGAAGCGGCTCAGGCCTCCTTCAAGCATGAGGCGAACTGCCCAAGGCTCCCGGCCACGAGGCCTTCCTCACGAGCGAATTGTCTTCGTTCACTGGAGCGCGAGAGGTTCGCATGGACTGTCTCCGTCGCTCGACCATTGGTCCCGACTCACTCCGTCTGACCGGAAACGAAGGGCCTGGAAGGATGGCCCGTGCCCCGTCAGTATCCCCCATGGGGTGTCCGGGTGGGGGCGCAGGTGACCCGGCTTCTACCTCGCTGTCGGCGAGGATTCCACCGCCTTCCACGAAGTCCCGCTTTCGGATCGCGGCTTCGCTGGAAGCGAGAAGGAGAACGTCGCTCCCTTCCCCACCTCGCTCTCGGCCCACACGAGGCCTCTGTGCCGTTCGACAATCCTCTTGACGAGGGCGAGCCCGATTCCCGTCCCCTCGAACTCCGATGCGCCGTGGAGGCGCTGGAAGACGCCGAAGAGCTTGTCGGCATAGGCCATGTCGAACCCGGCCCCGTTGTCCCGCACGCGGAAGACGGCGAAGTCCCCCTCGACGCTCCCGCTCACTTCGACGGCCGGGTGCTCGGCATTCGCCGAGAACTTCACGGCGTTGGAAAGGAGGTTGAGCCAGACCTGCGCCAGCAGCGACGTATCGCCGTCCGCGTCGGGGAGGTCGCCGAGACGGAAGTCGATCCGGGCCCGTGCGGCCGGGTCGGGGATTACCTCCTCGAAGGCGGAGAGGGCCAGTGCCTTCATGCGGAGGCGGTTGCGGTGGATCTCGGTCCGGTTCTTCCGCGAGAAGTCGAGAAGGTCGTCGATCAGCTGCGACATCCGGCGAGCACTCTTCCGGACGACCCCGAGGAGGCGCTGCCCCTCGGCGTCGAGGGAGGCGCCGTAGCTCTTCAACACCATCGCGGAGAATCCCTCGATCGCCCGTAGCGGGGCTCGTAGGTCGTGTGAGACGGAATAGGAGAAGGACTCCAGTTCCTGGTTGGCAGCCTCCAGCTCCTCGGTCCGGGCGACGACCCGTCCTTCAAGGTCGGCGTTCAGACGCTGGAGCTCGTCTTCCGCCTTCCGGCGCGAGGTTACGTCTCGGTTGCTCCCCCGAACCCCCAGGAAGCGCCCCTCCTCGTCCACCACGATCGAGCAGACGTGTTCGACCCAGCAGGTCGTCCCGTCCGGGCGCAAGACGCGGAACGCCATCGCGTCCCGGTCGCGACGGAGACCGGTCGCCCCCTTCTCCAATCTCGCTCTCTTGTGCGCGACGAGAGCGTCCCGGTCGTCGGGGTGAACGAGTGTTCGAAGAAGGCCGGGGTTGGCGATGAACTCCTCCGGCCTGTGCCCCGTCAAGAGCTCGCAGGAGGGAGAGCAGTATATGTAGCGGCCCTGCGGGTCCACCCAGAACTCCCACGCGGAGGTGTTCTCGGCGACGATCCGGTACCTTCTCTCGTTCTCCCGAAGAAGCTCCTCGCCGCGCTTGCGCTCGGTGATGTCGCGGCTCAAGACGACGAACCGCTCCCGTCCCCCGTCGGGGCCTCCCTTCGCCGCGATCGAGAGCTCGAACCACCTCTCGCCGTCCGGCATGGCGAGAGGGAACCCGCTCCCCATGTGGCTTCCCGTGCGAACGGCGTCGGTGATGGCGTCGCAGGCGACCCGTGCTGCACGCGGCGGAAGGACTTCCTGGACGAGCTTTCCGAGAAAATCGTCCGGCTTCGCGAAGAGGAGCCCCGGGTTCGGCGCCCGGAAGTCGAAGATGCGGCCCTCCCGGTCGACGTCGAACATCAGGTCCGGGAGCGCCTCGACCGTCGCGGTCAGGTCCTCCTGCAGGGACCTCCGCTCCTCCTCCAGCCGCTTGCGCTCGCTGACGTCCCGCAAGAAAGCCACCATGAGCCCGCCCTCGATGGGGCCCTGCTGGACGCTGATCTCGACGTCGAAGACGGCTCCATCCTTGCGGCGGTGCCGAGACTCGAATCGGTCGCTGCCCTGCGACTGGACCGTGTGAATGTGGACGGCGGTCTCCTCGGGATTCTCGACGGCTTCCAGGTCGGCAATGCTCATGGAGAGCAGCTCGTGCTCGCTGTAGCCGCTCATCCGGCAATAGGCCTCGTTGACCTCCAGCAGGCGTCCCAGCGGGTCCGCCAGCCAGAATCCATCCATCGCGGTCTTGAGAATGGTCCCGTTGCGTTCGGTGCTCTCCCTCAGCGCCGCCTCGACCTTCCTTCGTTCGGTGATGTCGGTCACCGTCGCCTGGGCCCCAGCGTAGGCCCCGTCGGGCGCGAAGAGAGGCGTCGTCCCCATGATCGTCCATACCGCCGAGCCGTCTTTCCTCTGGTAGCAGAAGTCGTGCTCCTCGGCGATACCCTTCTTGCGGCGCTCCACGTTCCGCACCGCGATGGCTGCGGCCTCGTCCGTCATGAAGTCGAACACCGGTCTTCCCAGCATTTCTTCCGGGGAGTACCCGAGGACCTCGGCCATCCGCCGGTTCACGAACGTCGTCCTGCTTTCGGCGTCGATTGTCCAGATCCCATCGTGCGCCGTATCGACGATCCGGCGGTACTTCTCCTCGCTCGCCCGGAGCATCTCTTCGGCCTTCTTGCGCTCGGAGACGTCGAGGACGTTCGTCATGAAATAGAGGGGCCTCCCGGAGGCGTCTCGCCGGATCGCCGTCCTGACCTCTCCCCAGAGGACGGAGCCGTCCTTGCGGAAGTACCTCTTCACGAACCGGGCGGACGGCTCATCGCCCGAGAGCACGCGGTCAAGGAAGCCCTGGGACTTCTCGAGGTCTTCGGGGTGCGTGAGGTCCGCCCATCGCGCCCGCGCCAGCTCGGCCTTCTCGTACCCGAGCATCCTCGCAAAGGCGTCGTTGACTCGAATCTCTCAGGACAAGGACGTGATCGTCTTGCCGACGACGGAGTTCTCGAAGAGGTATCGGAACTCTTCCTCGCTCCTCCGGAGGTCCTCCTCGGCCCTCTTGCGGTCCGAGATGTCCTGTACGAGCGCGACGAAGTAATCCACGGAGCCGTCGGGCTTGCGGACGCAGCCAGCTGACAGCTCCGTCGGGAGCGGCGTCCCGTCCTTTCGGACGAACCGTTTCTCGAGCGTGTAGCCTTCAATCTCGCCCCGAACCACGCTCTCGAACTTCGCCACGTCCTTCTCGAGATCCTCCGGGTGCGTCAGGTCGGCCCAGGTGAGCGGCTGAAGCTCGGCGCGGCTGTACCCGAGCATCTGGCAGAGCCTATCGTTGACCTCCAGCCATCCCTTCGTCGGTGATGAGAGGCCGACACCGATGAGCGGCAACCCGAACAGACGCTGGAAGCGCGCACTCGACTCGTGCAGTGCCTCCTCCGATCGCGTCCGCTCCGTGATGTCAGCGATCGTCCCGCCGAATCGGAGCGCCTTACCGTCCTCACCACGCTGGGCGGCTCCTCTGAAGTCGCAGAACTTGATCGAGCCGTCTGCAGCGCAGACTCGCAGATCGAAACTGAACGGCTGGCCCGTTTCCAGAGCGAGAAATGCGGCCCGGTGAAAGGCCGCCCGGTCATCGGGATGGACAAAGCTGGCGTTGGACTCGACGGTCGGGACATAGGACTCGCGAGACACTCCGAATATCCGGTAGGTCTCGTCGGACCACCAGACGACGTCGCTTCCGATGTCCCAGTCCCAGCTTCCTATCCTCGCGGTCCTCTGGGCCTCGTTCAGCTTCTCGACGAGCTCGACGTAGTTCGGAACAGCCGAGCGTGCGGGGCTGGCTGATTCCGCGATGGTCTCGGCCCGACCCGAGCCGGACTGGAGTCGAGTCGAGGAGACCGTTCCGACCTCCAGAAGCGAGGCCGCCGCACCCGGAAGGACGAAGCTCTGGAGCCCTTGCTGGGCAAGGTCCCGGAGAAGCCTGTCCCGTTGCTCGGCCGTGCAGGGAACCACCACACTCCAGACCGACTCCGTCATGGACGGCCCCCGGCCCAGGGACGACCCCGTCCCCTATCTACCCGCGTAACCGATGGGCCGTCGGACACGCCTCCCTCCTCGCCCCATGGAGATCCGGGAATGATATCCGGTGGGCCCGGTCGGCGGCTGACGGCGAGCATCCCATCGTCTCTCGAGCGAGCCGGCCTCTGGGCGAGCGACGACAGAGTGTTCAGTCGGAACGAAATCAAGGGCTGGTATCGCTCTTGCCGGTGCGTCTCTTCTCGAGGTAGCGCTCGACCCGCTTTCGCGTCGCGGCCGTGCATCGGTAGAGGCCCGTCACCGAAGTCCGCCTCACGACTTCCTCCATGAGCCAGTTCTGACGGGTCGGGGCCGAGATTCCGAGGGCCGCCAGTTCCTTGGAGGTGACCGTCGTTCCAGGGCCGAGCGATGGCACCGTCCGGAGGGGGGCCGCCTCGCGCTTTCCGGGCTGCGTTCTTCGGGGGGCTCGAGCGGCAGGCGCGATCGCCAAGGGCGGGGGGACCTTCTTCGCTATCGACGGGCGGGCCCTCCTGGACGGTGGGACGACGACCTTCTCCTCCTCCACGTCGATGCCGAAGAGCGCGGAGAGCCCGCTCGCGTCGAGACCGAGCGCCTTCCCGGCTTCCGGGACGCCCGCCGCGACCGGAGCCGCCGCCGCCTCGGTGATCAGCTCTTCGTGGTCGACGCCTCGAAGGAGGAAGAGCAGCTCAGGCTGCTCGTCGAGGCGCACGCCCACCCCGTAGAGCACGGCCGCCAGGTGCTTGCAGAGAGCGGCCCAGTCGGGACACGAGCATTCCATCCGGATCTCTTTCGGAGAAGGGAAGAGGCCAGTCCCTTTTCTCGTGACGACGTCCATCACTTCGCTCGCGAGCTTTCCGCGGAGCAGCTCCACGAGAGAGCCGATTCGCCCGGCCGACTCCTTCCGGATCGCGGCCCACTGCCGGGCCGGGACGGGAGCAATCGAGATCTGGATCTCGTAGAGGTCAGAGCCCGCGACGAAGGCGTCAATCCGCCCGGCCGTCAAGCCGAGATGGAGGACCGAGCCGTTGCGGAGGTAGGTCCTGCCCCGCGGGAGGCGGTTCGAATAGTCGCTGTAGGCCTCGAGGTTGGCGCACCACGCTTTGCCCCAGAAGCTCTGGGCGATGGCCCGGCCGCCGGTCTGGACAGGGGAAGCGGAGAAGCCCTTCTTTCCGAGCTTGGCGAGCTTGCTCGCCGACCGCTGCCGCTTGACCGCGGCCGGGACGTACGGACCCCATGAGTACCACGACATCACGCCTCCTCGAGCGCGCTCGCCACGTCGAGCGAGACGAGCTTCAGTATCTCGTCGTTGGTCATCTCCGTGACGAGGGTCTCCGCGCCCCCGTCGAGCAGCTCGCGAGAGAGCGCCCGCTTCCCTTCGATCAGAGCGTCGATCCGCTCCTCCACCGTCCCACGGCAGACGAGCTTGTGGACGAGGACGTTTCGCTTCTGCCCGATCCGGAAGGCCCGGTCGGTCGCCTGGTCCTCGACGGCCGGGTTCCACCACCGGTCGAAATGGATGACGTGGCTGGCGGCGGTGAGGTTGAGGCCCGTCCCTCCCGCCTTCACCGACAGGACGAAGAAGGGAGGGCCCTCCTCGGCCTGGAAGGCGTCGACGAGCTGTCTCCGTTTGCCCACCGGGGTCTGGCCGTGAAGCACGAGCCCCTCGCGCCCGAAGAGACCGGACAGGAATCGAGCGAGAGGTCCGGTCGTCTCGCGGAACTGTGTGAAGACGAGCGCCTTCTCCTGGCGGGAGGCGATCTCCTCGCAGAGCGCCGCCAGCCTGCCGAACTTCCCGCTCTCGGCCGGGTCCCATCCTCCGTCGCCCGTCCAGTGCGACGGGTGGTTGCAGATCTGCTTGAACCGCATCAGGAAGGCCAGCACGACGCCCCGCCGCTGCATTCCGTCGAGGGTCTCGAGGAGGCGGCGCAGCTCGTCGACGGACCGCTGGTAGAGCGCAGCCTGGGCCTTCGTGAGCGGGCAGAACGCCTTCATCTCCGTCTTGTCCGGAAGGTCGGCGATGACGCTCCGGTCGGTCTTCATCCGCCTCAGGATGTAGGGCCTGACGAGCGACCGGAGCGGTCCGTAGTCCGGAGGCGTCCGGGACGCCATCCGCTTCGAAAGCTGGGTGAACTGCGCGGCCGACCCGAGGAGACCTGGCGAGAGGAAGTCGAAGATCGACCAGAGGTCCGAGAGTCTGTTCTCGACCGGGGTGCCGGTCAGGGCGATCCGGATCCGGCCATTGAGCGTCTTGGCCGCACGGGTCTGCCTGGCGTCGGGGTTCTTGATCGCCTGGGCCTCGTCGAGGCAGACGGCGGACCAGGTCGCCTCCCTCAGCCAGGGGAGCCGGAGGAGCGAGCCGTAGGTGGTGATGACGACGTCCCTTTTCGGCAGGGCTTTCGCCTTCAGGGCCGCCAGCTCTTCGCGGGGCGTGGCCGACGAGTGGGCGACGAAGACCGAGAGGCTCGGAGAGAAGCGGTCGATCTCCGCCTGCCAGTTCGCGATGAGGGATGCCGGGACGACGAGGAGGAAGGGCCCCTTCTCGCCTTGCCGCCTGAGCGCGAGGAGAAGGCCGAGGACCTGGATGGTCTTCCCCAGCCCCATGTCGTCGGCCAGGCAGGCTCCGAGGCCGAGGCGGCTCAACGTGAAGAGCCACCTCACGCCGGTCTCCTGGTAGGGACGGAGCTGGGCTGCCAGGCCCTCGCCCGGGTCTGGCAAGGCACCGGAGGGCTCCTTCATTTCCGCCAGGACCTTTCGCAGCCAACCCCCCGCCTCCACGCGCGACCAGGCGGACGCCGGCTCGTCGGCGCCCGCGTCTCCTCCGGCGGCGGCGCCGAGCGATACCCCGGAGAGGAGTCTCATCGCCTCGGCGAAGGGGACCCCTTCCTTCATCGCCTTCTTCAGGTCTCGCCACCGGCCCAGGACCTCGGCCAGGCGCGTTCGGTCCACCTCGACCCACTTCCCCCGGAGGAAGGCCAGCCCATCCGCTCCCGCGAGGAGCCGATCCCATTCGGCCGGATCGAGCGTCTCCCCGTCGAGCGTCGGTTCGACCGAGAAATCGAGCATCGCCCCGAGCCCCAGGGCCGCGGGGGCCTCGCTCCCGACCGTCACCGTGACCGAGGCGCGCCTGGGACGCCGCGGGTTCCACCAGTCCGGGACCCGCACCACGAGGCCGCATTCCTCGAGGACCGGGATGTCGCGCAGCAGGACGTGCGCCTCGCGGACGGTGAAGGCGATGGGGTGGAACACCTCGCCCGACTCGAGAAGCGTGGCGACGAGAGAGCTGCGCCCCGCCGCGCGGTGGAGAGGGGCCAGAAGCGCCAGAAGCCGCTCCTTCTCCCGCGCGCCGGCGTACTCTTCGAGCGCCCGGCCGAGCGGGAGGTGCTTGACCCTGGCGGCTCCCGCGAGACGCGCGGTGTACGTGGCCAGGAACGCGAACGGCGTCCGTTCGTCTCCCTTCTTCTCGGCGAGGTGAAACCAGACACGGCCGACGAGGTTCCAGACGTCGTTCTTGGAACGGAGCCACGAGCCGACGTCGCCTTTCCATGCGTGCAGCTCGCTCTCGGCGGCGTCCTTGGTCAGGTTCCAGAGGTCTTCGAGCACCTCCGAGGTCAAGTACTCGCCCCCGGACATCGGGGGAGCTGCTGCTCCACGCGATTCGAGAAGGCCGGATGGCGGAGCGACCTGGAGAGGGGCCTTCGGATCCAGCTCCGGGACCGCGCAGAGCCTCTCCATGAAGAGGTGCCCGAAGTCGCGCCAGTACGCGAGGACCGGGGGAAGGACGGCCGCGACCTCCACCGCTCCCAGATGCAGCAGCCCTTCGCCCGGGCCGCGATGGAACGCCCCGGCAATTCTCGAGCCGACTTCCGGCGGAAGGAGAGCGGCCCCCGGCTCTCCCGGGACGACGCGAAGATGCCCGCCCGGCGAGATGCCGAGCGAGAGGCTCGCCGGCCCGGTAGCCTCCTCCTCCGCCATCGGCGACGGAGTATAGGTCCGCCGATCTACCGCAAACGGACGGCCCGAAGCAGCTGGCCCACCGAGGCGGGCCAGCTGCAGTCCATGATCGCTGGCGGAGGGTTCCAGCGGACGGCCCGGAGGATACCGAAGCTACAGCTCCTTGAACCCCCAGAAGGGAAAGTCCAGCACGTATTCCCCGATCTTGCCGGGACTGTTCTCCCTGCTGGCGACCAGCCACAGCGAGCTCTTGCGCTCCTGCGTGCTGAGGGGGTCGAGCAGGTTCCAGTTGGGCTGCAGGATGATCGCGTTGTCGGCGCTGTACTCGATATCGCCGGATTCCTTGAAGGAGCCCATGTCCGGCATCCCGCTATAGCTACCTTCCACGCCGCGGGACAGCTCCGAGACCACCAGGAACGCGACGCGCTGCTCGTCGCGGATGGACTCCATGTGCCGCAGCCATTCGTCGATGCCGGTGCGCCGCTCGGAGAGGCTCTTGAACGGCAGCTTGTGCAGGCTGTCGACGACGACCAGGCACTTGTCGAGCCGGGTCTCGTGCTTGATGAAGTCGATCTGCCGCCGCATGATCTCCGGACTCAGCTTCCGGTCCGTGACGACCCGGAAATAGAGCAGCATCTTCCTCAGCTCGGCCTGCGCCCGGTCGAACCGGGCGGCGGTGTCGGCGTCGGGCTCCGGCTCGCGGAGCGCCTCTTCCGAGAGCCTGCTCAGGCGGCAGAGAGTCCGGAGGTAGATCTTCTGGCGGCCGTTCTCGAAGTCGTAATAGATCACCGGTACGCCCTGGCGGGCCGCCTCGGTCGAGACCTGCATGAAGAAGGAGGACTTTCCTGCCTTGGGCTGCCCCCCCATGATGTTGATGCCCCGGATGCCGTTGAGGGCCTGGTCCATTCCCTCGAAGCCGGTCGGAACGCCCAGGACGTTCTTGCCCTTGTCCTTCTCGAGGGCCTCCAGGAAGTTCAGGTGCTCCCGCTCCGGGGAGGTGAACGGGGAGAAGGCCCTCGAGCTCTTGATCATGCCCGCGACGGCCGCGCCGAATTCGGTCCCCTTCTCCCTGGCCAGCTGCAGGAGGTGGAAGTCGCGTTTCACATTGGACGGCCAGTTGAGGATCCGCACCTTGAACCCGAGGCTGGTGGCCAGGCTGCGGGCGGCGACCTGGGCTTCGGGGGTGTTGTTGAAGACGATGAGCACGTGCTTGACGAAAGCGAAGCGTTCGAGCTGCAGGACCTCGAGCGCCGACAGGCTGGGCACGGCGATGCACGGGTAGCCGAGCTCCTTGAGGGTGAGGAGATTCCGCTCGCCGTCGGTGATGATGAGGGCTCCGTTCTCGCAGCGGTCGATCTCCTCGAGGTTGAAGACCTGGAACTCGTGCCCGTAGAACTTGTCGTCCCCCATCCAGAAATGGTCCGTCTCGACGCCGGGTGAGACGCAGCGGGCCGCATAGCAGTTGCCGTCCTCGAGGAAGTACGGGAAGACCAGATACCGGCCATTGAAGCCGATCCGCATCTCGTCCACGGCCCCTCTGGATATGCCGTACGTGGCGAAGGAGGCGTACTGCTCCTCGGACATGCCGGCCTGGTACTTCTTCACGTCGGAGTTCATGGTCTTGCCCGGGAAGACGATGTTGCGCACGAAGGCCGACCGATCGGGATCGGACCCCGGCACGTGCATCGGGTCGATCCCGCGCAGCCGTCCGAAGTGCGTGGCAAAGCCGCCGGGCTTGCACCGATCGAGGCACTTGAAATGGCCGTAGAAGAAGCTGTCGGGATCGAGATCGACGACCAACGTCCCGGGGACCGCGTCCTTGGCGGGCTCGCAGAACGGGCAGGGCGCCTGGACCGTCTGACCCACCGCTCGGGCTTCCGGAAGATGCCGCAGGTAGAACTGCCTGACAGGGTCGGTTGCGTTCATGGAGGTTGTCCCTTCGTAGTGGTCGTCGACACCGGGCGAGGGCCAGATTGCCCCCCTCCCGCCCTCGTGTCATCAAGAAAGGTCAGAGCGCATCCTCCGGGGCTCGACAAGGGGCTTAGTACCCCGCTCCCTAAATGCGATGACGTGCGTTCGGAGCGCCGCGCGGCCAGAGGCGAGGCGTCGCGACGAACGTGGCCGTCCGACCTCGGAGGAGCGATAACAAAGCAGATGGCCGCGCGCCGCCCGAACCCAGGGGGCGCAAGGCGGCTGCGGGCGATTTCTGCGTTGCGCCTCCTCGGCGGAGAGCCAGCTCCAGCCTGCGTCGGCGCGCCTTGAAAGCGCCTCGCAGGCGCCATGCGCGCCCGTCACTGTATTTGTAGAGCGGGGTACTTAGGTGATCGAAGCGACCGTCGGAGGCTAGAGGAGAGTGCTGGCCAGCTCGGCGAGGGCGCTCCGCTCTCCCTTGACGAGGTTCACGTGGGCGAAGAGCTCCTGGTCCTTCATCCGGTCGATCGAGAGCGTCAGGCCGTTCGACTGGCTGTCGAGGTACGGGGTGTCGATCTGCTGGATGTCCCCCGTGAAGACGACCTTCGATCCCTCGCCGGCGCGCGCGCAGCTCGTCCGCCAGGGCCAGGATCCGGTGGTCGGGCTTGCTCTGGGCGAAGGCCTGGGTGACCCTCGAGGGGCCGGATCCGCCCACCTCCACGTAGAGCCGCCCGCGGTCGGGCCCGAGGGGTAGCCCGTCGGTCAGCGATCCGTCCCCGGCCAGCCGGTCGAGCTCGCGGATGAACTCCCGCGCCTCGAGGTTGATCAGGTCGTTTCCCCGCTTGAAGCGGTCCAGCTCCTCGAGGACGACGATCGAGAGGGCGACGTCGTGCTCCTTGAAGTTGTAGATACAGGTGTGATCGAAGAGGACGACATTCGTGTCGACCACGAATAGCTTGTTCATTGTTCCTCTTGGGGATTCGGCTAGCTCTTCACGTCGTCCTCGGTGAACTCGAACGGTCCTTTCACCTCGCGGTTCGCTTCCTGCGCACGGAGCTGGACCCTTCGGATCTTCCCGGAGACGGTCTTCGGGAGGTCGGGGACGAACTCCAGCCTCCGGATCCGGCGGAACGGCGCCAGACGGCCCTTGAGGTCGTCGAAGATCTTGCGGGCCGTCTCGGCGTTCGGCTGGAAGCCGGGCGCCAGCGTCACGTATCCCTTCGGGAGGTACCCCCGAATCGGGTCCGGCGAGGGCACGACGGCCGCTTCGGCGACGCCCGCGCACTCGAGGAGAGCGCTCTCGATCTCGAACGGGCTGATCCGGTAGTCCGAGCTCTTGAAGACGTCGTCGGCGCGCCCGACGAACCAGAGGTACCCCTCGGCGTCGCGGGAGGCCGTGTCGCCGGTCCGGTAGTAGCCGCCCGACATGACGGTCCGGGTCCTTGCGAGGTCGTCGGCGTAGTTGATCATCAGGCCCATCGGCCGCGGCTCGAGATGGACGGTCAGCTCGCCCTCGTCCGCTTCCTTTCCGTCGGGGTCGAGCAGCTCCATCCGGTAGCCCGGCGCCGGCCGCCCCATCGACCCGACCTTCACGGGGAGGCCGGGCATGTTCCCGACCTGGAGCGTGGTTTCGGTCTGGCCGTAGCCGTCGCGGATCGTGATCCCCCACTCGCGCTGGACGCGCATGATCACTTCGGGGTTCAGCGGCTCACCGGCGCTCACCAGCTCGCCGAGCGATTCGGGACGCTGCCCCATCGGCTCCAGGATCAGCATCCGCCAGACCGTCGGTGGCGCGCAGAGCGAGTTGACGCGGTACTTCCGGAGGGTGTCGATCAGGAGCGACGGGACGAAGCGGGCGTACTTGTGGACGAAGACCGTCGCCCCGGCGTTCCAGGGCGCGAAGAAGGAGCTCCAGGCGTGCTTCGCCCAGCCGGGGGAGCTGATGTTGAGGTGGACGTCCCCTTCCTTAAGGCCGAGCCAGTACATCGTCGAGAGGTGGCCGAGCGGGTACGACCCGTTGGTGTGGAGGACCATCTTCGGCAGGGCGGTCGTGCCGGAGGTGAAGTAGAGGAAGAGGGAATCGGTCAGCTTGGTCTGGATGTCCGACTTGAAGCTGACGAGAGAGGCGTAGGCGTCCTCGTACGGCGTCCACCCCTCCAGTCGCTCGCCCACGACGATCCTGGCGAAATCCCCTTCGAGCCCTTCGAAGCCGGGGGCGAGCTCGGGCGTCGTGACGACCAGCTTCACGCGGCCGCGACGGATCCGGTCCTGCAGGTCGGTCCTCGTCAGGAGGAGCGACGAGGGAATCAGGACGGCGCCGATCTTGATCGCGGCGAGGACCGTCTCCCACAGCTCCTGCTGGTTGTCGAGCATCACCAGGATGCGGCTTCCCCTCCGGATGCCGAGGCGTCGGAAGAAGTTCGCGACCCGGCTCGACCGCTCCTTCATCTCCGCGAAGGAGTGCTTCCACTCCTTCCCGTTCTCGTCGACGATCCAGAGCGCCGTCCGGTGGTTCCCTTCCGCGTAGGCGTCGAAGTAGTCGAGCGCCCAGTTGAAGTCCTCGATGTCCGGCCATTTGAAGCCGTAGTACGCCGACTCGTAGTCGTCGCGCCGCGTCTGGAGGAAGTCTCGCGCCTTCAGGAATCGCGCCAGCTGTGTGTGCATGTTCCCGCTCCCTTTCTCGGGCCGCTTCGAGCGGCCATCTCCGGCCGATCCGCAAGGATCTTCCAAGCGTACCAGGCCCACCCTTCGGTCGACTTCGTGAACGCGTCCCGTCCGCCTCGCGAAGACGGGCGCTCTCACGCCGGGGTTGCGATCCTGGCGAGCCACAGGGGGGGACCGGGCCTCGTCGGAAGGAGCCGTCGGGGCCGATTCCCGGCTCGACGGGGCGTCACGGGAGGGGAGCCGGCGAAAGGCGAGAGCCGAGCGGGCAAGCCCGTTAG
>CAIMWE010000131.1 GCA_903845115.1 uncultured Acidobacteriota bacterium
CTTGTCCGCCGCGGCCGCCTTCTCCTGCGCCGCCGCCGGTGTCGCCGCGACCAGCAGGGCTCCCGAGGCCACCATCGCCGCCAGGGCGGCTCTTCCACGCGTCAGGTTCATGCTCGACGTCTCCTTCGACCGGTTCGTTCGTGATCGCTGGGGATGAGTCTACGTCGCCCGCCGGGTGGGGCGCCGTGACCTCGATCACGGGACCGAAGCTCCGGAGGGACCCGAAGCGGCCGTTTCGTATGATCGAGGGCCTTGAGGTCGACGAGCGTTCCCCGGTCCACGAACCCGCCGCGTCGAGCGGAGGTCCGGTCGGCCGTGCAGGCATTCCTCTTCCTGGCCTTCCTTCCGGGCTCCCCTGCCTTTGCCCTGGAGGCACCTCGGAAGGTCGTGGACTACGACATCCAGGTGACGCTCGAGCCGAAGGAGAGGCTCCTCACCGGCCACGAGACGCTCCGCTGGACCAATCCGTCGGACCTCCCGGTCGCCACCCTGAAGTTCCACCTCTACTGGAATGCCTTCCGGAACAGCGCGTCGACCTTCAGCCAGGAATCGCGCGGACACCTGAGGGGGGACGAGGCGGACCGGAAGGAGGGCTGGGGCTTCATCGACGTCACCTCGATGACGTGGAGCGGCGCCGACGTGCTGAAGGGGGCCCGCTTCGAGAGCCCCGACGACGGCAACGCCGACGACCGGACGGTCCTCGCCGTGCCTCTCCCGCGACCGGCGGCTCCGGGCGAGACGGTGGCCCTGGAGATCGCCTGGAAAGCGAAGGCGCCGAAGGTCTTCGCCCGCGCCGGCCACGTCCGGGATTTCTTCATGCTCGGACAGTGGTACCCGAAGATCGCCGTCCTGGAGCCGCGCGGCATGCGGCGCCGCGCCGAGGCAGGCTGGAACGCGCACCAGTACCACGCCTTCTCCGAGTTCTACGCCGACTGGGGCGACTACCGGGTCGCCATCACCGTGCCCGAGGCGTTCGTGGTCGCCTCGGCCGGCGCGAAGGTCTCCGAGACGCGGAAGGACGGCAGGAAGACCCTGGTCTTCGCCCAGGAGAGGATCCACGACTTCGCCTGGTCGACGGACCCGCGGTACGTCGTCCGGGAGTCTCGGTTCGACCCAACGCGCGACGTCCCCGCCTCCGAGCTGGAGCGCGCGTCGAAGGTCCTGGGGCTGAGCCGGGAGGAGCTGATGCGCGGCCTGCGGCCGGTGCAGCTCCGGTTCTACATGCAGCCTGGCCACGAGAGCCAGTGGCGGCGGTACGAGGAGGCTCAGAAGTGGGCCCTCGCGTGGCTCGGCCTCTGGGCCTTCCCCTATCCGTACGCCCAGGTCTCGGTGATCGACCCTCCCGAGGACGGCATGGGAGCCGCCGGGATGGAGTACCAGACCCTCTACACCGCCGGGACCGACCGGCGGCTCTCCTGGTGGCCGCTCCGCGGCCTCCGGTTCCAGGAAGGGGTCGTGCTCCACGAGTTCGCGCACGGCTACTGGTACGGGCTCCTCGCCTCCAACGAGTTCGAGGAGAGCTGGATGGACGAGGGGATCACGACCTTCGCCGAGTCGGTGATGATGGACCGCCGCTACCGGTACTTCGTCGAGCTGCCGTTCGGGGTCGGCCTCGCCGACGAGGACCGGAATCGTGCGGAAGCGATCGGGAGGGACCTCGACCCGATCCGCAGGGACTCCTGGGCCTTCGCCTCCGAGCCGTCCTACTACAGGAATTCCTATGCGCGCCCCGCGACCGTCCTCCACCAGATCCGGCGCCTGGCGGGCGAGGAGGCCTTCTGGAGGGCCTTCCGGTCGTACGCCCTCCGGTGGCGTTTCGACCACCCCACGGCCGAGGACTTCTTCGACCTCTTCCGGCCGCTCGCGATCCCCGGCTTCGAGTCGCTGGTGGCGGGGTGCTTCTCGGGGACCTCCTTCGTCGACTTCCGGATCGTGTCGGCCACCAGCGAGAGGCAGGCCTCCCGGGCCGGCTACGACGACCGGGGCCGCCTCCTTCTCCCGCCCGACGAGAAGAACAAACGCAAGGCCGACGAGAAAGGGCCGTTCGAGACGACGGTCGTCGTCGGGCGCGACGGGGACCTCGTCCTCCCGGTGGAGATCGCCCTGACGTTCGAGAACGGGCAGGTCTCGCGAACGAGGTGGGACGGCCGCGAGAAGTGGATCCGGCTCCGGACGGTCTACGCCTCGCGGCTCGCGCGCGCGGAGGTGGACCCGTCGGGCACGATCGTCCTCGACCGCGACCCCTTCAACAACGTCAGGGTCCTCCGCGCCAAGGGACTCTCGGCCGCCGCCAAGGTCCGGGCGTACGCGGTCCACCTCGTGGAGAACCTCCTCTCCCTCGCCTGGAGCCTGCCGTGAGCGACGCGCTTCGGGCCGGCCTCCGGGCCATGGCCGGCCAGCGCCGCCTGGCCGGAGTCCTCTGGCTCTCCCTCGTCCTCCCGGCAGGGGTCGCCTTCACCGCCCTCGCTCCCCTGACGCGCCTCCTCGACTCGAGCCCGTCCGGGGCCTCCCTCGTGAAAGGGTGGGACTCGTGGGCGCTCTTGTCGTGGCACGCGACCAGGACCGCGCAGTGGAAAGGAACGCTCGCCGTCGTCCTCCTCGCGCTCCTGGGAGGCTGGCTGCTCCAGCTCTTCCTGACCGGAGGGGTCCTGAGGGTCCTCATCGCCGGGGACCGCCGCCCGGTCCTGGGCCGGGTCGTCGCCGGGAGCGTCGCCCTCTTCAAGGTGAACCTCTGGGCCACGGGCCGCTACCTCCTCTCGCTCGCGTTCTGGCTGGGAGGCGTCTGCGGCGGGGTCGCCTGGCTCCTCGGGAAGGTCGCCGGAGCATCGGCCGTCCCCGAGTCCCCCTGGATCCAGGCCAGGGATCTCTGGCTCCTGTCGGCCGGCCCGCTCGGGTTCTTCATGGTCTCGCTCCGGTTCGACCTGGCCCGGATCGCGCTCGCGAGGGGCGAGGCCGCGACGGCGCGGATCGCCTACCGGCTCAGCGGCCCCCGCATCCGGGGGCACCGGACTCCCCTGCTGGGGATCGCGCTTCTCTGGAGCGGCGTGGCGCTGGCGCTCGGGTGGGCGTTCACCACGATCGGAGTCTCGATGAATCCCGGAAGCGTCGGGGCTCTCCTGGCGCTCGTTCTATTCCGCCAGGCCGGATTCGCCGTCCAGGCGGCGGCCCGGGTCGGCTTCTGGGCATCCCTTCTCCGCTTCGACGAGGGGCGGCGGGCTCACCTGGCAAGCCGGACGATCCGCCTCTCGGACGAGGAGACCGCCGCGCCGCTCCACGATCGCGGCGACGGTGAGGGCCCAGGCCACGCTACTTCAGGGCCGCCTTGATCTTCTTGATCGCGTCGCGCGAGTAGAAGGAGCAGACCCCCTTCTTCGCGACCGGCTCGATCTTGAGCGTCTCGATCGCCTTCTTGACCTTGGCCGGGCTCGCCCCCAGCTCCTTCGCGATGTTGGCCGCCGTGATCGTCTCCGCGCTGCTCATCTCCGTCGCTCCTTTCGCTCCAGGGAATCGTCTTCGAATGCCGGCCGGGCTCGTCCGCCGCCGGCCGGCTACTTCATCTTGCGGACCCGGACCTCGATCTCCTTCACGTCCTTCAGCAGCGCGACCACGCGGGCCGGGTCGGTCTCGCCGCAGTGGTACGGGTAGAGGATCCGGGGCTTGAACGCCCGGGCCGCGTCCGCCACCATCTCGGGCGTCATCGTGTACGGAAGGTTCATCGGGAGGAAGGCGACCGAGATCCCCTTCAGCGCCTTCATCTCCGGCACGTTCTCGGTGTCCCCCGCCACGTAGACCCGGGTGTCGCCGAAGGTCATCACGTAGCCGTTCCCTTCCCCCTTCGGGTGGAACGGGACCCCTTCGGACCGCATCGCCACGATGTTGTAGGCCGGAACGGCGGTGACGGAGATACCGGCGACGACCTTCTCGTCCCCGTTTCGCATCACCGAGGCCCCATCGACCTTCCCCTCGCAGGCGAGCGACACGACGACCTGGGTCTTCGGCGTCCGGATCGCGGCCAGGGCCGCGGCGTCCAGGTGGTCCCCGTGGCCGTGGGTGATCAGGACGGCGTCCGCCTTCGGAAGCGTCGAGTAGTCCGTCAGCTTCGAGTACGGGTCGACGTGGAGAACCTTCCCCCCGAAGGTGAAGACCAGCGACCCGTGGCCCACGAACGTGATCTCCAGGTCCCCCGCCGACGTCTTCACGACGTCCTTCTCGAACCCTTCGCCGAGCGCCGTCGCGCACAGGGTGAAGAGGGCCCCGATCAGCAGGACACCGGTTCCTCTCGTCATCATTCCCTCCTCTCCGGCACTCGACAGCCGGGCCGTCCGCCGAGTCTAGCGCCGCTTTCCCTCCGCCCTTCCCTCCGTGCTACAAAGCCGCGCATGCGCCTTCACCCCCGCCTGCTCCCGCTCCTGGCCCTTGCCGCGGTTCTCCTCGCCTGCCACAGGCGGCCGGCCGCCGACCCGGCCTACCTCGACGACCTGGAGAAGGCCCGCGTCCGGAGGGTCGCCGGGCTGACGAAGGCGGACGGCTGGCTGAGCGTCGTCGGCCTCGACTGGCTCAAGCCCGGGGAGAACCCGTTCGGGACCGACCCTTCCGCGGCGATCGTCCTCTCCGCGCCCGGGATCCCGTCCCGGGCGGGCTCCTTCGACCTCCGGCCCGACGGCACCGTCGTGGTCCGGGCCGAGCCGGGCGCGGAGGTCACGGTGAACGGGGCCGCTCCTTCCGCCTCTCCGCTGGCCACCGACCACTCGAGAAAAGCGGATGTCGTCACCGTCGGCCGGCTTCGCATCTCGATCATCCAGCGCGGCGACCAGCTCGCGGCGAGGGTCCGCGACCCGGAGAGCGAGGCGAGGAAGAGCTTCAAGGGTCTCACGTACTTTCCGGTCGACCCGGGGCTCCGGGTCTCCGGGACGTTCGAGCCGTACCCGGCCCTCCGCGAGGTCGAGGTCCCGACGGCTCACGGGCCTGCGCAGAAGATGCTCGCGGCCGGCCTCGTCCGGTTCGACCTCGGCGGGAAGGCCCTGGCCCTGGAGCCGTTCGTGGAGGGCCCGGACGACGACTCCTTCTTCTTCGTCTTCCGCGACCGGACGGCCGGGACGGAGAGCTACGGCGCCGGCCGCTTCCTCGACGTCCCGGCCCCGAAGAAGGGAGAGCGGGCGGTCGTCCTCGACTTCAACCGCGCCGTCAACCCTCCGTGCGCCTTCACCCCGTTCGCCACGTGCCCCCTTCCGGTGCCCCAGAACGAGCTGCCGGTCCGGATCGAGGCGGGCGAGAGGGCGCCGGCGGGGCACTGAAACCGGCTCTGGAGGATCCGCTTCCGTTCCCGGTAAGCTCCGTCCCGGGCGATACTTCGCCGCGAGAATTCCCCGGGCGCGGCCTCGCGTCCCCCCAACTGGAGGCTTCTTCCCAGATGTGTCAGGACCCCGCACGGATCGTCGGCCCGGGCCGCCTCTCCGCCGCTCTCGCGACGATCGTCCTGATTTTCCTGGCGGCCTCTCCGCTCCGTGGTCAGGACCGTACGGCCCCGGCCTTGACGCTGGCCGAGGCTCTCAAGGCCGCCGCCGACCGGTCCCAGGCCTCCATCGCCGCGGGTCTCGACCTGGCGAGCGCCCAGGAGGGGACGAACCGCGCCAGGGCGACGTACTGGCCGTCGGTGTCGGTCTCGGGCGGCTGGTTCGCCCGGGACCACGAGGTCGTGGCCATCTTCGACACGCCCCAGGGCGTCCTCGCCGCCGAGACGACCCAGAAGAACTTCTTCGTGGGCGACATCAGCGCCACCCAGCTCATCTGGGACGGGGGCCGCCGCTCCGCCGCGCTGAAGGCTTCCCGGAGCGGGCAGGCGGCCGTGGAGTCGCGGGGGCGCGCGGAGGTCGTCGCGGCCCAGCTCGACGCCCTCTCCACCTATCTCCGGATCCTCGTCCTGAAGGCCCAGCGCCGGGTCGTCGAGCAGCGGGTCACGAGCCTCGAGGGGCACCTTCGCGAGGCGAGGGACCTCTACGAGCAGGGCGTCGTCGCCCGCAACGACCTCCTCGCCACCGAGGTCCGGCTCCGGAACGTGAAGGACCAGCTCGGACAGATCGACAATGGCGAGGCCGTATCGGCCGCGGCCTTGAGCCGCCTGATGGGCGGCGACCCGTCTCGGGCCGTCCTTCTCCCGGACTCCCTCCCGGCGTCGCCGTCCCTGCCGGAGGCCGTCGCGGATCTCCGGCGGCGCCTGGTCGAGCGGAACCCCGTCCTTCGCGCGCTCCGGGCTCGCCAGGAGTCCGAGCGGCGCTCCTCCGACTTCCACCGCCGGGAGGACTATCCGAGCCTCTTCGCGAGGGCGTCCCACGAGTACCAGCAGAACCAGTACCTCCAGTACCCGCAGGCGAACGTCTTCTTCCTCGGCCTAAACTGGTCGCTCTTCGACGGCGGCGCCCGGCACGCGGTGCGGCGCCAGGCCGACCTCGCCGTCCAGAAGACGGAGCACGAGATCGACGACGTCCGGCGGGGGCTCGAGATCGAGGTGGACCGGACCGGCCGCGACTACGAGCAGGCCCTCCGGGAGGGGGCGACCGCGCGGAGCAACACCGCCGCCGCGGAGGAGAACCTCCGGATCGTGGAGGACCAGTACCGGGCCGGGCTCGCGCGGTCGACCGACGTCCTGGACGCGGAGGGGATCCTCGCGGAGAGCCGCTTTTCCGTCGCGAACCAGCACTACACGGCGTACCTCCGCCAGGGGGCCCTCCTCGGCGCCGCCGGCGTGGACCTCGTCCCGTTCTACGGCGGAGCGGCCGCCCCCAAGGAGTGACATGGCCAAGAAGTGGATCAGCCTCGCGGTCATCCTCGGCGTCGTCGCCGCGATCGCCCTCTTCGCGGTCCGCTCCTTCCGCCGGGCCGAGGCGCACCCGAGCACCGAGAACGCCTACGTGAGCGGGGACGTCTTCCCGGTCTCTTCCCGGATCCCCGGGACCCTCGCCAGCGTGGAGGTGGGCGACAACCAGGCCGTGACGAAGGGCCAGCTCCTCGCGACGCTCGACCCGCGCGACGCCGACCGGCAGATCGACCAGGCCAGGACGTCACTGGAGGAGGCCCGCTCCGGCCTCGCGAAGGACCGCGCCCAGATCGAGCAGGCGCGGGCGAAGGTGGTGGCCGACGAGAGCCGCCTCGCGCTGGCGCGGACGAACCTCGGGCGGTTCACGGAGCTGACCCGGCGCGACTCGGCCCCGCGCGCCCGGCTGGACGACGCCGTCACGGCCGAGGCGGTGGCCGCCGCCGACCTCTCCGCCTCCCGGAAGGCCCTGGCCGCCACCGAGGCGAACCTGGGAGTCTCCGGGGAGAAGGTGAAGGTCCAGCAGGCCCGCCTCGAGACCGCGGAGCTGAACCGGACGTACTGCACGATCCTGGCGCCCGTCGAAGGGGTCGTCAGCAAGAAGAGCGGGCAGGCGGGCCAGGTGGTGAACCCCGGCCAGCCCCTCCTCGCCATCGTCCCGCTCGGGACCTCCCACGTCTTCGTCGCCGCGAACTTCAAGGAGACGGAGCTGAAGAACATCCGCGTCGGACAGCGGGTCGGCTTCCACACCGACGTCAACCCGGGCCGGACCTACGAGGGGTGGGTCGAGAGCCTCAGCGCGGGGACGGGAGCCGCCTTCTCGCTCCTGCCGGCCGAGAACGCCACCGGGAACTGGGTGAAGATCGTGCAGCGCCTTCCCGTCCGGATCGCCGTCGCGCCGGAGAGCGACTCCGACCAGTCGCTCCGCCTCGGCCTGTCGGTCCACGTGGAGGTCGACACCGAGGCCCCTCTCCGGACTCCGGCCACGAAGTGACGCCTCCGAGGGAGAAGCCGGGGCGACGATGACGGCCTCCAGGACCGAGAACCGATACCTGATCGCCTTCACGTGCATGCTCGGCACGCTGATGGAGGTGGTCGACACGTCGGTCGCCAACGTCTCGCTTCCCCACATGCAGGGGACCTTCTCGGCCGGAGTCGACGAGATCACCTGGGTCATCACCTCGTACCTGGTCGCGAACGCCGTCATCCTCCCGATCACCGGCTTCCTGGCGAACTACTTCGGCCGCCGGCGCTTCTACGTCTGGTGCCTCGGCCTCTTCACGCTCGCCTCGCTCGGCTCGGGCGCCGCCCCGACGCTCCCGTTCCTCGTCGTGATGCGCGTCATCCAGGGGTGCGCGGGGGGCGCGATGGTCCCCATGTCCCAGGCCATCCTGCTCGACGCCTTCCCGCCCCAGGAACGCGGGAAGGCGATGGCGCTCTTCGGGATCGGCGTCGTCTTCGGGCCGATCATCGGTCCCACGCTCGGGGGCTGGATCACCGACAACTGGGGATGGCCCTGGGTCTTCTACATCAACATCCCGGTCGGGATCCTCGGCATCGCCCTGGGCCTGATGTACATCGGCGAGCCGGCCCACCTGAAGAGGCCGGAGGGGCGCGTGGACTACCTCAGCTTCGTCTTCATCTGCGTCGGCCTCGGCTGCCTGGAGGTCGTCCTGAATCGCGGGCAGCGCTACGACTGGTTCGAGAGCGGCTTCATCACGGCGTTCTCCCTCGCCGCCGTGACCGGGATCGCCCTCTTCGTCTGGCGCTCCTTCACCGCGGAGAACCCGCTCGTCGACCTCCGCGTCTTCCACGACCGGTCGTTCGCCTCCGGGACGAGCCTGATGTTCCTCCTGGGGTTCGGCCTCTTCGGCTCGTTCACGATGCTCCCTCTCTTCGCCCAGACCATGCTCGGATACACGGCGACCTGGGCCGGCCTCGTCATCTCCCCCGGGGGGATCGCCTCCCTCTTCGCCATGGCGCTCGTCGCCAACCTGATCGGCAAGGTGGACACGAGGATCCTCGTCCTGATCGGCGCGCTGCTGAACGCGTGGGCCCTCTGGCTCCTGCAGTCGGTCGACCTCGAGGTCGGCTTCCAGCACCTGATGTTCTCCCGGATGGTCCAGGGCTTCGGCCTCGGCTTCCTCTTCGTCCCGATCAGCGCCGCGGCCTTCTCCCACCTCGCCCCGGAGAAGCTCGGGCAGGCCACGGGGCTCTTCAACTTGCTCCGGAACGAGGGGGGATCGGTCGGGATCGCGGTCTCGGCCACGGTCCTGGCCCGCCACGCCCAGGTCCACCACGCCCGGCTGGGGGAATTCGTCTCGACCTACGGCCTCGCCACCCAGCAGCGCCTGGCGGAGACGGGCCGGGGCCTCGCGGCCGCCTCCGGCCTCGACCCCGAGTCGATCCGCTCCCTCTCCGTCGGGATGGTGGAGGGCGCCCTCCAGCGGCAGGCCGTCGTGAAGGCCTACGTCGACGTCTTCTGGATGCTCACCTTCGCCTTCGTCTTCTTCCTCCCCTTCATCTTCATGCTCTCGCAGGGGGACGGGAAGGCGCGGGGGGGGCACTGACGCTGGACTTCGGGGCCAGCGTCCGCAGCATCAGCCGACGTTCTCACCTCTCAGCCGCTCTTCTCGCCTTCGAAGGGCACGGGCGACACGGCCTTGGCCACGAGCTTCGGCGGAAAGGCCACCGCGGGTCGCTCTTCCAGCTTCTCGCGATCCATGAGATATCGCCCGATCGCCTCCAGGTCGTGGTCGAACCTCGCGGCCAGCGCCTCCCGGACGCTGTGGATCTCGTCGAGGATGGAATCTTCAGACATAGTCTTCCCCCAGAAGCTCTTCGGGAGTGCAGATGATCGGTGCCTCGTAGCCGACGGCTGTTGCCTCGGCGCGCACGAGCCGCGCCACGCGTGCGCTAGCAATGTGGCGACAGTTCCACGTCAGCAGGTAGTCCATGCCGTTCACTGTCGCCACGGCGACATGGAATGCGTCCACCTCCGCGGCGCGGGGGATCGCCAGCTTCTCAACCAGACGTCTGGCGAACCGGACGACCTCCGGGGATATGGCGATCCGGCCAAGTTCATCGACGAGGGCCAGCCGCCTCCGGGCGGCGTCCGGATCCCCGGCCCGCACCTCGTCCAGGACGAGCTCTGAGATGAAGAGTTCGAAGCCGTGGCGCTTCCTCTCCCACCAGTCCAAAGTGACCTGCTGATGAGCCGCGGCGACCAGGTCGCGGCTCGGGCACGAGGTGAGATAGCTGATCACCGACGTCTCGACGTAGACGCTTTCCATACCAAAACCAGTCTACGCCTGAAGACGGGGCCAACGGCCACGGAGACACTCGACGTTTCCGCCCGGCGGCGGCGAGTGCGAAGCCGCGGCTGGCGATCCGGAGGGCGTGCTCGGTGTTCTGTTCCACCAGGATGACCGTCACTCCCTTCTGGTTGATCTCCTCCACCACGCGGAACATCTCGTCGACGAGGAGCGGCGCCAGGCCGAGGCTCGGCTCGTCGAGCATCAGAATCTTCGGCCCGGCCATCCCCGCGGCACGCCCGCGAGGACGAAAATGGGGACTGCAACGGCCAGCCGGGCCTGAAGGCAAAGCAGCACCAGTCGATCCTGGGCGGGTGGTTCTAGAACCGCGGCTCCCGAGGCCCTGGAAAGCGAAGGGACACGCGAACGAACCCCGCCAAACGGTATCTGAAGGGGGCGATGGTCAAGGCTCGAACGCCCCGAGCAACGTCCCGTAGTCGAACTCGGAGGCGAGGTCCCGAAGAGAAGCCCCCAACGACGGAGAAACGAGGGAAGCCTCCGCGATCAACTGCAGCAGCGCACCCTGCCGTCCTCGCACCGTTGCGTCGTACATCCGCTTTCTCAGCTCCGCCGGAAGGCATTCCACCGTCTCCCGCGTGACCGCCGACGGCGGACGGGACACCGGACGTTCCGGGTCCTCCGCATGGACGAACCTCACCCCGGTGAGCCGTCGGATCTTCTCGAGGACCGTCGCGCGCCGCAAAGGTTTTGCCATGAAGTCGTCGGCACCTGCGGTCCGCGTGAGGTCGCGCACCTCCCGCGTCGCGTTGGCCGTAACCGTGACGATCTTCACGTTCGTCCCGCCCGGCCCACGACGAATCCGACGGATGGTCTCGTCCCCATCCATGACGGGCATCCGGTTGTCCATCAGGATGACCTGCGGCGCGTGCCTGGCAAACGCGTCGATGGCCGCGGTTCCACTTTCGGCCTCCAAGACTTCGAAGCCCACCGCCTGCAGCATTTCGACGACGAACCTGCGGCCATCTTCCGTGTCGTCGACGACCAATATCCTGCACGGCAGCTGCCCATCCTCGAGCCGCAGCACGCGACGCTCCACCGGCGCGTCTCCCTCTTCAGCCTCTGCGATGTCCACGACGACCTCGACGCGGAAGCAACTCCCGTCGGGACAGTCGCGGAGCAGGGTCACGTCGCCTCCCATCAACCGCGCGAGCTGACGGCTGATGGCCAGGCCGAGCCCCGTACCTTGCTTGGACTGACGCCCCGACGCGGTCTGCTCGAACGGCTCGAACAACCGGCTCGTCTCGTCCGCAGGAATACCCGGCCCCGTGTCCTGCACTTCGACCCGCAGACGCAGCTTTCCCGTCTCCTCGGCCTGCGCCCAGACACGGAGACACACACTCCCCGTCGAGGTGAACTTCACCGCATTGCCAAGAAGGTTGATCAGCACCTGGCGCATTCTCAGTTCGTCCGCAACCACGTACCTCGGGAGGACGTCGAGCCCTTCCGCGCAGAAAGCCAGGCACTTGGCCTCGGCCCTCTGACGGAACATCACCACGACGTCTCCGAAGAGCGCGTGCAGATCGAGGCGGACCGGATCGAGCACCAGGTGCCCCGACTCGACGCGGGACAGCTCGAGGATGTCGTTCAAGAGCTGGAGCAGGTGCTCGCCGTTGCGGTTGATGATCTCGACGCGGGCGTGCTGCGTCGGGGTCGCCTCCGGGTCCTCGCGCATCAACTGCGAGAAGCCCAGGACGGCGTTGAGCGGGGTGCGGATCTCGTGGCTCATGCTCATCAGAAAGCGGCTCTTGGCGGCAGTGGCCTCCTGCGCCTGGGACGCCGACGTCTCTGCGCGCTCCTTTGCTTCGGCAAGCTGGCGATAGCTCTCCTGCAGCGCCTCTTCGGACCGCCTGCGCTCCGTGATGTCCTCGCCCAAGGCCTGGTATTCCTGAATCGACCCGTCCTCGCCGAAGATCGCGCGACCGGTCCAGCGCTGCCAGCTGACCGTGCCATCGGGTCCCAACACGGCGCGCTCGTGGGACTTCACTGGACTCTCCGCGGTGAGCGACTCGAACTGCTGCCGCACCCCGTCGCGATCCTCCTCCGGCAGCAGGTCGAGAAAGGACTTCCCGAGAATGTCCTCGGCGCGCACATGGAACGCACGGCAATAGTTGTCGTTGACGAAGGTGACGATCCCATGCTTGCGGAACCGGCACACGACCACGGGGAGGTCCTCGACGATGGCGCGGTATTGGCGACTCGTGACGCGCACGGCCTCCTCCATCCGCTTACGTTCCGTGATCTCCTTGGACGAGCAGACCATGGAGAGGACGGTCCCCGTCTCGTCCCGGATGGGAGTGGCCGTCGTCTGGTAGTAGTGATCGCCGTCCGGCCGGGGGACACGCACGTCGAACACCTTCTGCTCCCCGCTGCGGAACACCTGCTTTGCGACGGCGAAACGTTGGTCGGCCTCGTCCGCGGGAAAGACGTCCCAAAGGGTCCTGCCGATGATGTCTTCCTGAGCTATTCCGACTCCCTCGGCGAAGGCGCGGTTGACGTACAGGTAGCGGCCCTCGGACGTGATGACGAAGAACGGGTCCGGCGAATGCTCCAGAATGAACCGGTACTTCTCCTCGCTCTCGCGGAGCGCCGATTCGATCCGGTTCCGCTCGGTGATGTCGCGAACAAAGCCGATGAAGCTCCCCCCAGTGGGGCGGTAGATGACGCTGACCTCGACGTCGAAGAAACTCCCGTCTTTGCGGCGGTGCCGGGACTCGAAATGGTCCGCACCTGCGGTCATGATTTCGCGCAGGTGGCCGCTCGTGGCCTCGGACGTTCTTGCGTCCTCGAGGTCCGAGATGCGCATCTGCAACAACTCCTCGGCACTGTATCCGCTCATGCGGCAGTAAGCCTCGTTGACCTCGAGGAGACGCCCCGTCGTATCGACCAACCAGAACCCGTCGAAGGCCGTTCGGAGGATGGCGCGGAGCTCGTCGCGGATGGTGGCAAGGACGGAGGAGGGCTCGGCCGTCATCGATTTGCTCTCCTCCCGAGGTTAGCACATGCGGATGCGTCACCGGTCTCGAGCAGAGCAGCGCGGTCTGGTCGACGAAGACCGTGCGGCACGGCGGGCCATCGGCGTACAGGTACGCGGTCACGTGCCCCGGTTCGACGGTGACGAGCGCGGACGACCTGGGCAAGCCGCCGCGGGCGCCGGGCGACGGCCTCCGCCAAGATGCTCTCCGGTCCGGCAGCTCCCTCTCCTTCAGAGCCCCAGGCAAGCTTCCCGCACCGGCTGGTTCGAGAGGAGCTCGGTGATGAACGCGACCACACGCATGACGCCCTGGCAGCGGGGACAGACGAGCGGATCCACTTCGTACACCCGGCGGATGAGCCTTGGTCGCTCGACCGGCGGATGGACGGCGAGACCTGCTGGCCTTTCGGGGCCAGCTGTTCTCAGGGATTCATGGCGAGGCGGAACCCGACGACGTAGTGCCGGTACGAAGGAACATGGCCATTCCTCTGTGCGGCGCGGCATTTTCCGAGCCCGTCCTTCCAGCTGCCGCCGCGGAACCCCCGGTTCGTCCCCGTCGCCGGACTCGGCGGATCCGTGACCGGGCCGTCGGGGTACTCCCCGTACCAGTCCTCGACCCACTGCGACACGCCGCCGTGCACGTCGAAGAGGCCGTACGGGTTCGCCCCCTTCGTTCCGACCGGATGACCGGTCACCAGCGCGTCGCTGCACCACCAGACGTAGGGGATCGCCTCCGGGTTCGCCCCGCACTCGTCGTCCCCGTCCAGGGCGTCTCCGAACCAGAACCTGGTCCCGGTTCCCCCTCGCGCCGCCCTCTCCCACTCGGCCTCCGTCGGCAGGCGGAACTTCCCGGCCCCTGCCTCTCCCCTCGACCCGAGGTAGGCGTTCAGCTTCTCGATGAACCCTCTGGCTCCCCGGACGTCGTTCCACGAGACGCAGGTGACCGGGTAGTCCGGTCCGATCGGCGTGCTCCCGCATTCCATCGGCATCGCGGTTCCCATCACGGCCCGCCACTGCCCCTGAGTCACGGCGTACTTTCCGACGTAGGTGTCCCGCGTCAGCGTCACGGCTCGCCGGTTCTCGTCGCCGGCCCGGCTCCGCTCCGCCTCCGGCGATCCCATCAGGAACGTTCCCGCGGGAATCCTCGCCATCGTGAGCGGCACGCCGCCGTCCAGGGTGACCGTCAGCTCGTCCGGCGACGTTCCGGGAAGTGCCGCCTCCATCGCGACGGTGGAGCCGTCGTTCGTCCCCGACGCGGCGTCGGCGCCGTCGTTCACGACGCCGTAGGCGAGGAACGAGCCGGTCCCGCCGACGACGGTGAGGCGGCCGTACCCGCTCCGGACCGGGCCCAGGGCCGAGTTCCTCTGCGTCCACTCGAGCGGCTTCAGTCTCGGCAGGACCTCCTCCGAGACCATCAGGCCGGTCTCCCCGTCGAAGAGCTGGAGCCGTACCTCCAGGTCCGAGGCGTCGAGCCCGGCGTTGGTGACGGCCAGGTTCGAGCGGACGGCGGCGTTCTGCTGCAGGCCGTAGATCCAGGCGTCCCGCGCCAGCCCCGTCGCCGGCGACGAGGTGGAGAAGGCGCCGTACTCCCCTCCAGCCGCTGCCGGAATGGAGGTCCGCACGCCCGCCACTCCCGCCGTCTTCCCTTCCTTCGCCGAGAACGACAGCTGGAGGTATCCGGCGCGAAGGGGTCCCCTGGGACCGATCGGCGCCCCCGCCCGGCGCAGCGCGTCGAGGAGGTCCGGGACGGTCCTCTGCTCGTATGGGTCGAGATCCAGGTGGAACCAGCCGGTCTCCCCTTTCGGCTCCGCCGCCGACTCGACGTAGTTCGCGTAGACGCTCGACGGCAAGCTCGAGAGGCTGGCGACGACGAGGTCGCTCCGGAAGAGGCTCGATTCCACGGCGGCCGGAATGCCGATCGCGGACCCAGCTCCCTGGGACGGGAGGGCCCCGAGGTACGAGCCGTCGTTCGTCCTCGTGTCGTTGACGACGCCGTAGGCGAGGAAAGGCTCCGTCCCCGCGATCCGCTCGATCGTCGCGCTCCCTTCCGCGAACGGACCGGCGTTCAGGACCGAGTCGTACTGGTACCAGACCCCGGGCGGGAGCTCGAGGTCGGGAAGAGCCACACCCGTCGCGCCGCTGGCGGGCGCGACGGTGACGCGGACGGTGATCGGCGAGGAGGTCCCCGCGTTGAGGACCGCGAGGTTGCTCCGGTCGGAGGCGTCCTGCCTCAGCCCGAAGACGACGGCCGGCCCGGTGAAGGCCTGCCGCACGTCGGTCCCCGGGTAGGAGAGCCCGCAGCGCCCTTTGCCGGACGCGGTCGTCGTCCGGGCCCCGGCGTATCCGGCCCCGTCGGACGACAGGCCCGAGAAGGTGACGCGGAGGGTCCCCCCCTGCGCTCCCGAGAGCGGGATCGGAAGTCCCTTCTGGCGGAGGTAGGCGATCGCCTCCGGGACGATCAGCTGCCGCCCGGGCCCGAGGACCTCCGAGACCGTCCCCGATCCTGCCGCCCCCAGGCTCGGCGCCGCCGTGTAGAGGAGAGTCAGCGTCGAGGTCGTCGCCCCGCGGTTCGCGAGCGTGAGCTCCGACGTGTACCGCGGAGAGGCCCCCGCATCGAGGAGGATCGGGACGACGCGCGTGGTCGACATGCCGGCCCGGCCGGCCGCGGCCGCGCCCACGGTCACGACGCGCCACGCCGAGCTCCGGTTCGAGGGCCCGGAGGCGGTCAGGGTGACGGTGAAGGCTCCCGGACCGGAGAAGAGATGGACCGGGTTCCGTTCCGTCGAGAGGTTCGCCGCCCCGGAGGAGAGATCTCCGAAGTCCCACCTCCAGGCCGCCGGCGCGCCGGACGACGTGTCGGAGAAGCTCACCGGGGCCTCGGTCAGGGGAGGCGCCGGCGCGTACGAGAACGAGGCGGAGACCTGGCCGGAGGCCGGCGGGGCGAGGACCGTCAGCGTCAAGAACGGGTCGTGCCCGGCGGCGAAACGGTTGTTGTTCACCCTGCCCGCGACCCACGGCGAGTCCTCGGCCCCGCCGACAAAGACGATCGCCCCGACGGCGTACGTTCCCGCCCCTGTCCCGACCGGGACGGTCAGCGGGGTTCCGGCGAGCTCGGCATGCGCGTTCACGGGCACCGTCCCGAAGGCCGCGGCGCCGAGCGGGACGTCGGACGGCTCCGGGTACTTGCGAGTCCCGGCGGGCCAGGCATAGAAGCGGACCTCCACGCCAGGCGCCGCCTCCGTGCCGAGGTTGTCGAGGGTCCACCGGTCCAGGGAGAAGACCTCGCCCGGAAGGACCGACGAGCGGCCGAGCGTCGTGTAGGACTGCGCGTACTGGCCGTTGCCGTAGGTGAAGGGGAAGATCCCGACGTCGGTCAGCCTCTGCGCCACGCTCGCGTAGGCGGCCCGGATCGTGTTCGCGTCGATCCGCGTCACCCATCGCGTCACGTCGTTGTTCGCGTAGTTCATGATGGAGAACGCCGTCTGCTTCCCAGGAAGGTCGAAGACGTGCTGGAGCCCGAGGCAGTGCCCGACCTCGTGGATCGCGAAGTCCTGCACGATGCCGGGACCCCACGCTTCGTAGTCGAACCCCGGGGCGAACCAGTCGTCCGTCCAGCCCCAGTCGAAGTCGGCGTTAAGCAGCACGTCGGCCTCGACGACCGGGCCGCACCCCTCGCCGCTGAAGTGGCTGCAGCCGGCCAGGCTGAAGCCCCCGAAGCTCTCCTCGGGCTCCATCACGGCGATGCCGAAGAGGCCCGGGAAGAGCTCGAACCCGTAGGCGGCGAGGGCGTCCTTGGAATCGATGAGGACGTTCACCTCGTCGACGCCGTTCCCGATCCTGCCGAGGGTGCCGGAAGGATCGACCGAGAGCGTGAGGACCCTCGCGTACCGGTTCCACTCCGCGATCGCGTCGGCCGCGCCCTGCTTCGTCGCGGTGGTGGTCGCCTTCCCGCGGACGACGAAATCGCGCGTCCCGGCCAGGTAGCCGCACCAGCATCCCTCGCCGTTCACTTGCCCCGAAGTCGACTGGGCCGCGAGCGGCGTCGGGAGGAGGACGGCAGCCAGCGCCAGGAGCAGGAAGAGGCGCCTCATCCTCCGCCCCTCATCTCCCGGCGCGGGATGGCGGCGAGGACGCCCGTACCCGCTGCATCCCGCGCCGCAGGCCGGCACGCTCCGCAGGACACGCCTTCGGCGCTGCCGGCACCCGGGAGACCGAGAGCGCGGCGAGCCTCCTCCCCGACGGGTCCGTGTAGACGGGGACGAGCGACGGCGCCTCATCTCCCGACGGGGCGCGCGGGAGGGACGCCGCGCGAACCGACGGAAAACAAGAGAACGTCAATGCGGCTACCGCCAAGGACGACCTTCCGTGCAAGCAACCCCCTTCTCCACCCGACGCAATCGCCGTGCCCGGCGATCACCCCTCGGGACAGGACCTTCTCCGCCGCTCCGTGTCCCAGAATCGTCCCGCGGCGTCCCACACTCGGTCCCGCGGCGTCCCACATTCGGTTCCGCGTCCGCCCAGGAAGCCCCCGGGCGCCCTCCCCCGGGGGCCTCGGCACGCCAGACCTCCCCTAGAGCGCCGACCGAAAAGTGGACGAGATGGCGCCGAGGGTCAGGGACGTGGGCGAGGAGACGGGCGACGAAGTCGAGGGCGTCGAGGTTCTCGGCCTCATCGTCGTCGTGTCCGTCCCGGGGCAGGTAGGTGGCGATCTCTGAGCCCGGTTCCCACCGCTGCGGCGGCCCTTGGCGCGCAACAACCTCAAGACCAACGGCTTCTGCGGCCACCACGATCTCGGTGGGTAGAGACAGGACAGCCTGTCAACGAACGCCGCGGTACGTGCGCAGATTCGCCGCGCCGGGGAAGCGGCGCCTCGGGCAAACCGGGGCAGGCGCCGGCCGCCAGGATGCCTTCCGGTCCGGCAGCTCCCTCTCCCTTCAGAGACCCAGGTAAGCCTC
>CAIMWE010000132.1 GCA_903845115.1 uncultured Acidobacteriota bacterium
CGGAGCGACTGGACGAGCATCTCCTTCGTCGCCAGGTCGAGGTGGTTGGTGGGCTCGTCCAGCACCAGGAAGTTCGGCGGGTCGAACAGCATCCGCGCCAGGACCAGCCGCGTCTTCTCTCCGCCCGACAGGAACCGGATCGGCTTCTCCACCTCGTCCCCGGAGAACTGGAACGCGCCGAGGAGGTTCCGGAGGGCCCCCACGCTTTCGAGGGGAAAGTCCTTCTGCGTCTGCTCCCAGACCGTCAGCTCCGGGTCGAGGAGGTCAAGGGCCTGCTGCGCGAAGTAGCCCAGCTTCAGGCTCGCCCCCAGCTTCACGGTCCCGGCGTCCGGGGCGAGGACCCCGGCCACCATCTTCAGGAGCGTCGTCTTCCCCGCCCCGTTCTTCCCCATCACGCACCACCGCTCGCCGCGGCGGATCAGGAAGTCGAAGCCGTCGTAGATCGTCTTCTTCCCGTAGCGCTTCGTCACCCCCGAGAGGGCCGCCACGTCGTCCCCCGAGCGCGCCGCCCGCCGGAAGTCGAACGCGACCGCCTTGCGCCGCTTCGGCAGCTCGATCGCCTCGATCTTCTCCAGCTTCTTCACCCGGCTCTGCACCTGGGCCGCCTTCGCGGCGTGCGTCGAGAAGCGCTCGATGAACCGCTGCTCCTTCGCGAACATCGCCTGCTGCCGGGACCAGGCGGCTTCCCGCTGGGTCTCGCGGAGGGCCCGCTCGCGCTCGTAGAAGTCGTAGTTCCCCGCGTACGTCACCAGCTCGCCGCCGTCCACCTCGACGATCTCCGTCACCACCCGGTTCATGAAGTCCCGGTCGTGGCAGGTCATCAGGAGCGTCCCCTGGTAGCCCCTCAGGAACCCCTCCAGCCAGAGGATCGACTCGATGTCGAGGTGGTTCGTCGGCTCGTCCATCAGCAGGACGTCGGGCCGTCCCAGCAGGACCTTCGCCATGGAGACGCGCATCTTCCAGCCGCCCGAGAGCGCCCCGACGTCCCCGTCGATCGCCTCGCCCTCGAAGCCGAGCCCCTCGAGGACCTCCCGGGCCCGCGCCTCCAGCTCGTACCCCCCGCGCTGCTGGTACTCGTGCTGCACCTCGCCGAACCGCTCCAGGATCGTCTCCATCTCGTCCATCCGTTCCGGGTCCGAGAGGGCGTGCTCGAGGGCCGCCAGCTCGTGGTGGAGGTCCCCGAGGCGGCCGCTCCCCGCGATCGCCTCCTCCAGGACCGTCCGCCCCGACATCGTGTCGACCTCCTGCTTGAAGTACCCGATGGAGAGCTTCTTCGGCACGGCCACGTCGCCGTCGTCCGCGTGCTCGTCCCCGACGATCATCCGGAAGAGGGTGGTCTTCCCCGAGCCGTTCGGGCCGACGAGCCCCGCCCGGTCGCCCGGGTTGAGCTGGAACGAGGCGTCGACGAAGAGGACCTGCCGGCCGTACTGCTTGGTGACACGGTTGAACGAGATCATGGGCGGCGGACGATACCCGAAGAGCCGGAGGCCCGCTCGGGGCAGCTTCGAAGCGGGCAAGCTGATCCCCGGAAGTGGAAGGGATGAGTCCAGCCGCCGACGGGCGGCCCGAGGGCCTGGGCTCCACCGGCCCTACGAACCGGAGAACGGGTTCTCGACCCGCAGCGTCCCGAAGCGCCGACCCTCCTGGAGATCCTCCGTCAGGAGCCTTCCGCAGCCCCCCTGGAGAGCCGCCTCGACGATCAACGCATCCCACAGCGAGAGGCGGTCTCCCCGGGAGCGGGCGATCCCCGAGAGGACGAGCGGACCGTCGACGGAGACGACCTCGAGCTCCGCCAGCTCGCGGGCGGCGGCCTCGGCGTCCCGCTCGGACATCGGGTGCCCGAGCTTCCGCGTCACCGTGACGTAGAACTCCTGCAGGACCTGGGTGCTGACGGCGGCAGAGCTCCCCTCGGCCTCCAGCACGGCGCAGGCTCGCCGCTGCTTTTCGGGCGAGTCCTGGTCGAACAGGTAGACGAGGACGTTCGTGTCCAGGAACGCTCTACCGCTCATGGAGCTCGTCCCGGGTCCAGGTCCGGCCGCCGCGGCCGCTGCGCGCCTTCCCGGAGCGCTCGACGAGCGATTCGATGGCCCGCGACCGCTTGTCCACCCCTCCGAGCCACGAGACGAGCTGCTCCCGCAGGACGGAGTTGACGCTCGTGCCGAGCTGGGCCGCCTTCACGCGCGCCCGCCGCAGCAGGGTGCCGTCCACGACGATCGTCAGGTTGGCCATGGTCCGCACCCTCCATCCGTGCTACACGGGTTCAGCGTAGCACGGGTTCCGTCGGACCGTCGCCAGCACCTCACATGGCCTGGGCGAAGGTGCCGCCGTCGTCGACGGTGAAGAGGGCCACCCGTCGAGCCGCTCGACCGGTTGACATGAAAGAACGATGAAACTATCGTTTTGACATGTCGATGACGATGGTCCAGATCAGGAACGTCCCGGCCGAGGTCCACCGCCAGCTCAAGGCGCGGGCGGCAGTCGAAGGGCTCACGATGTCCGACTACGTCCTGCGCGAGGTCCGAAAGGCCCTGGAGCGCCCGACAAGGGCGGAGCTCCTCGCCCGACTCGGGGCCAGCCCGGTGCGGCGCCTCCGGCGTTCCGCCGCCGACGTGATCAGGGCTGAGCGCGAGGCCCGTTGATCGTCCTGGACGCGTCGGCCCTCGTCGAGCTCCTGCTCGGGACCGAACGCGGCCGGTCGATCGCCGCGCGGATCGCGGACCCCGGGCTGGGCCTCCATGTCCCTCACCTGGCCGACGTCGAGGTCACCCACGCCCTGCGGCGCTTCGTGAGGGACGGAGAGCTTGACGCGACCACCGGGGCGTCTGCGCTTCACGACCTCCGGGCGCTCGATCTGGAACGCCATCCCCACGAACCGCTTCTCGACCGCGTCTGGGCCCTCCGCGACCGGCTGACGGCCTACGACGCGGTCTACGTCGCGCTGGCCGAAGCGCTCGACACGGTGCTCCTCACCTGCGACGCTCGGCTCGCCCGCGCCCCCGGCCTGGGAAAGCGCGTCGAGCTGGTCCGGTAGCCTGACCGCCGAGCCCGGCCTGGCAGGCATCCCCCCGGTTCACCTCGAATCCGTCCCGCGTCGTTTCCGCCCGGAGGGAGCCCGAGGGAAACCGGGCCGTCCCGGGTTCCCTCGGTTCACTTCAACCCGCCAGGTGCTTCCGGTCCGCCTGCATCCGGAGCAGCGCCGCGACCAGCGCGTCCACGTCCTCGCAGGAGTTGTAGAGCGCCAGCGACGCCCGCACCGTGCTCTCCAGCCCGAAGCGCCGGAGGATTGGCTGCGCGCAATGGTGGCCGGCCCGGACCGCGATCCCCTCGCGGTCGAGCGCCGTCCCGACATCCTCCGAGCGGACGCCGTCCAGGACGAACGAGAGGACCCCGGCCTTCTCCCGGGCGGTCCCGATCAGCTTCAGCCCCGGGACGCTCCGGAGCCCCTGCGTGGCGTAGGCCAGCAACCCGTGCTCGTAGTGCGTGATCGCCTCGAGCCCGACGCTGTCCACGTAGTCGAGCGCCGCCCCGAGGCCGACCGCGTCGGCGATGTTCCCGGTCCCCGCCTCGAAGCGGGCGGGCGGCTCCTGGTAGACCGTCCGCTCGAAGGTGACGTCGGCGATCATGTTGCCGCCCCCCTGCCACGGGGGCATCGCCTCCAGGACCTCCGGCCTCCCGTAGACGGCCCCGATCCCGGTCGGCCCGAAGACCTTGTGGCCCGAGAAGACGAAGAAGTCGCAGCCCAGCTCCTGCACGTTCACCCGCAGGTGCGAGACCGACTGGGCCCCGTCCACGAGAGCCCTCGCTCCGTGCCGGTGCGCCATCGAGACCATGTCGCGTGCGGGCGTGATCGTCCCGAGGGCGTTGGACACCTGCGTCAGCGAAACGAGCCTCGTCCTGGGGCCGAGCAGCTTCTCGTACTCCTCCAGGATCACCTGGCCGCTGTCGTCCACGGGCGCCACGCGGAGCCGCGCCCCCTTCTCGGAGCAGAGCTGCTGCCACGGGACGATGTTGGCGTGGTGCTCCAGCCAGGTGACGACGATCTCGTCCCCCGCCCCGACGTTCCTCCGCCCCCACGCCTGGGCGACCAGGTTGATCCCCTCCGTCGTCCCGCGCACGAAGACGATCTCGCGCGGAGACGACGCCCCGAGGAAGCGCCGGACCTTCTCGCGGGACGCCTCGTAGGCGTCGGTGGCGCGGGCCGCCAGCGTGTGCGCGGCCCGATGGATGTTGGAGTTCTCGTGCTCGTAGAACGACGAGAGACGGTCGATCACCGCCCTCGGCTTCTGCGTGGTGGCGGCGTTGTCGAGCCAGACGAGGCGCCGCCCGTGGACCTGCTCGTTCAGGATCGGGAAGTCCCGCCGGACGGCCCGCGGGTCGAACGGACGCGCCGCGAATCCGAGGTCCGGGACACGCTCGTGCTGGAAGCCGAGGACGTCGGCACCGAGGCCGGGCCGTTCGGACCGCACCGGCGAGGAATCCCCCTTCGCCGTGCCCGCCCTCGCCTCGTCGACGAAATAGAAGAGCTCGCCCGGAATGGCCGGAGCCCTCTCCGGGACCAAGGGCAGGATCGAATGGACGCCGCCGATCGTGAAGGGGAGGGAGCGGAGGTCGTCCTCCGTCGGAACGGCGACCGGCGAACGGGGAACGACGGGGACGGCTGGCGCCTGAACTCCGAGCGGCGACTCCGGGGGCCTCCCGGGGGCCGCCGTCGAAGCCACCAGGACGGGTGGATCGAACGCCCCGGCGGGAGCGGTTCCGGGCACGGCCAGCGCCGGTCCGGCCGCTGGCGCCGGCTGCGCCAAGGCCACGGGGGCAGCCGTGGTCCACGGGCCCGCCCCGAAGAATTCGTTAGCGAGCCTGGCGATCAGGGCCGGGTCCGGGGCAGAGGCCATCCGGGCTGCCGCCGCCTCCCAGAAATCGGTCGCCCGGCCGCCCGTCACCGGGGCCGCGGGATCCGGAGCGCTCCCCGGCTCACGCGTACTCATGGTAGTGGCCGACCTCGACGTCCTCGAGCGCGCCGATGGCGTCCTCCGTCAGGATGGCGGCCGAGCAGTAGAGCGAGATCAGGTACGACGCGATCGCCTTGTGGTTGATCCCCATGAACCGGACCGAGAGGCTCGGCGTCACCTCGCCCGGGATTCCGGGCTGGAAGAGGCCGACCACGCCCTGCTTCTTCTCGCCGGTCCGGAGGAGGAGGATGCTCGTCTTGCCGCTCTTCTCTCCGGGCTTTCCGGCGACGTGAACCTTGTCGCACGGGACGAGCGGAAGGCCGCGCCACGTGAGGAACTGCGACCCGAAGAGCGCCGCCGTCGGGGGCGGAACGCCGCGACGCGTGCACTCGCGGCCGAACGCCGCGATCGCCCGGGGGTGCGCCAGGAAGAACGCCGGCTCCTTCCAGACCTTCGAGATCAGCTCGTCCATGTCGTCCGGCGTCGGCGGGCCCTTGCGCGTCTTCAGCCTCATCGAGGGGGCGACGTGCCTGAGGAGCCCGTACTCCGCGTTGTTGACCAGCTCCTCCTCCTGCTTCTCCTTCACCTTCTCGATGATCAGCCGGAGCTGCTCGCGGATCTGGTCCATCGGGTGGGCGTAGAGGTCCGAGACCCGGGTCTGGACGTCGAGGACGGTGGTCACCGCGTTCAGCGTGTATTCCCGCGGCTTCTCCTCGTAGTCCACGAACGTCTCCGGCAGGTCCTTCCCGTCCCGGGGGCTGCACTCCACATCCCCGCCGGCGATCTCGACCTTCGTCTCCTTCACCCGGTTGACGCGGTACGTCCCCGCCTCCACCGGGACCCAGGGAAGGAACGAGACGAGCCAGCGCGGCGTGATGCCGTCCCACTGGGGCGGGGTCTTCGTCGTGTTCGCCAGCTGCCGGGCAGCCTGTTCGCTCAGCGTGTGCCTGACCTTCGTTTCTTCAGCCATGAGCTCTCTCCTCCGCTTTCACATCATAGTCGCCGGGCCGGTCGATGGATGGCTTTCGCGTTGATTTGCTAACCTTCCATCGGTGCCCAATAAATACCTGACAACGACCGTTATCATCTCCGTTTTCAACGAGATTTGGTACTTTCCGGGCATTCGCAACCGGGAGTCAACCCGAGAGCGCCGACTCCAGGTCCGCAATCAAATCGTCCAATGACTCGATTCCGACCGAGAGGCGGACGAGGCCCCCCTCGATGCCGAGCTTCCGCCTCACCTCGGCCGGCACCGAGGAGTGGGTCATGATGCCGGGGTGCTCGATGAGGCTCTCCACGCCTCCGAGGCTCTCGGCCAGGGAGAAGACGCGGCACCTCTCGAGGAATCGCCGGGCCTCGTTCTCGCCCCCCTTCAGGACGGCCGACACCATGCCGCCGAAGCCGTTCATCTGGCGCTGCGCCAGCTCGTGCTGCGGGTGGCTCGGGAGGCCCGGGTAGATGACGCGCTCGACTCTCCGGTGGCCCTCCAGCCACGACGCCACGGCCAGGGCGTTCAGACAGTGCTGCCGCATCCGGAGCTCCAGCGTCTTCAGCCCGCGGCTGACCAGGAAGCAGTCGAACGGGCTCGGCACCGAGCCGACCGCGTTCTGGAGGAACCGGAGCCTCTCGGCGAGGGCGTCGTCGCCCGCCACGACCACGCCGCTGATGACGTCCGAGTGACCGTTGAGGTACTTCGTCGCCGAGTGGAGGACGAGGGAGAAACCGCGCGCGAGAGGCTCCTGGACCCACGGCGAGGCGAACGTGTTGTCGGCCACCGCCAGGATCCCCCGCTCGCGCGCCACCTCGCCGACCATCGAGAGGTCGACCAGCTTCAGGAGCGGGTTGCTCGGCGTCTCCACCCAGATCATCCGCGTGTCGGGCCGGAGCGCCGCCTCGAGGTCGGCCCGGCTCGTCATCGGGGAATAGGTGAAGTCGAGGTTCGCCGAGCGGCGGCGCACCTTCTCGAAGAGCCGCTGCGTCCCGCCGTAGAGGTCGTCGAGGGCGACGACGTGCGACCCGGCGTCCAGGAGCTCCAGGACCGTGGCGATCGCGGCCATGCCGGACGAGAACGCGAAGCCCGCGCGCCCCCCTTCGAGCGAGGCGACGCACTCTTCGAGAGCGTAGCGCGTCGGGTTGTGCGACCGGCCGTAGTCGAGCCCCTTGTGGACCCCGGGGCTCTCCTGCACGTACGTCGCCGTCGCGAAGATCGGCGTGATCACCGCGCCGGTGGCCGGGTCCGGAGGCTGCCCCGCGTGGATAGCCCGGGTCGCGAAGCCGGCTTTCCTTTCGGCGTCGCTCATCCGGCCTCCTGCTTCGCCCGCCGGCGAAGATAGTTCAGCAAGTCGATCCTGGTGATCAGCCCCTGGAATCGGCCGTCCTGGACGACGATCGGGACCTTCCCCTGCTCGAAGACCGGCAGGAGGGCGTCGACCGAGGCGTCGGGCGTCAGCGTCTCGAGGCGGGTCGTCATGTGGGCCCGGACCGGCTCCCGGAAGACCTCGCCCCGGCGGTAGGCGGCGAGGAGGAGGTCCGATTCGTCGACGATCCCGACGATCCGGTCGTTCTCCAGGACGGGGAGCTGCGAGACGTCGTAGAGGCGGAAGCGCTGGTCGGCGACGGCGAGCGTGTCGTCCGGGTCGAGGCTGACGACCGCGTTGTCGGCGAACCGGCGCCCGATCAGGTCGCGGAGGTCGCCGAACCGCTCCCGCTCGAGGAACCCCTGGTCCAGCATCCAGAAGTCGTTGTACATCTTCGAGAGGTACTTGTTCCCGCTGTCGCAGATGAACGTGACGACCCGCTCGGGGGCGGTCCGGCTCCGGCAGTAGCGGAGCGCGGCGGCCACCAGCGTCCCCGCCGTGGAGCCCGCGAGGATCCCCTCCTCGAGCAGCAGCGCCCGGGCCGTCGCGAAGCTCTCGGCGTCGCCGATCGTGTAGGCCTCCGCAACCCCCGTCAGGTCGGCGATGGGGGGGAGGAAGTCCTCTCCGATCCCCTCGACGAGCCACGAGCCCGCCTCCCCGATCGTCCCGTCCCGGACGTACCCCGCCAGGATCGACCCCTCGGGATCGGCCAGGACCATCCGGACGGACGGTTCGACCCTCCGGAAGTAGCGCGTCAGGCCCGTCAGCGTCCCGCCGCTCCCGACGCCGCAGACCACGGCGTCGACCTTCCCGCCCATCTGCCTCCAGATCTCGGGGCCCGTCCGCGTCTCGTGGGCCTCCGGGTTGGCGGGGTTGCCGAACTGGTTCACGTAGAACGCCCCCGGCGTCTCCCGCGCGATCTTCTCGGCCAGGTCCTGGTAGTACGCCGGGTGCCCCTTGCCGACGTCCGACCGGGTCAGGACCACCTCGGCCCCGAGCGCCTTCAGGTGGAAGACCTTTTCCTGGCTCATCTTGTCCGGGATGACGAGCTTCAGCCGGTACCCCTTCCGCGCCGCCACGAGGGCGAGGCCGAGGCCGGTGTTGCCGGCCGTCGCCTCCACGAGCGTCCCGCCCGGCGGGAGCTTCCCTTCCCGCTCGGCGGCGGCGATCATCGAGAGCGCGATCCGGTCCTTGATCGAGCCGCCCGGGTTCTGGTTCTCCAGCTTGACGAAGAGGCGGCACGGGCCGCGGTCCAGCTTCTTCAGCTCGACGAGCGGCGTGTTCCCGATCAGGTCGAGAACGTCCGACACCACGCCCAGGCGATCTCCGGGGGCGTCGAAGGTCCCCGGCCCCGCGCCGAGCCCGGAGCAGCCGTCGGTCGCGCGTAGCGGCGACGGGGCGAGCGCGGGGATGGGGGTGAAACCGTGCATGGTTCCTCGTCACGAAAGCGAAGGCCCACCGCCTCGGGTTGGTGGGCCTGGTGTATCCGGGTGCTGATCGAGACCAGCGTTACGGACTGAATCGGCCCGCCACCCCGCGACAACACATCGACTTCAGGGGCGTGCCGTTCTTCATCGCGGACGAGTATCGGGAAAGGGCCCGATCGAGTCAAGAGTTTTCTTTAAAATCCTTATCACTTACATAACTTGCTATAAACAAAATTGTTATAGACCATGTTCCGCCCACCGCGGTGCAGGCGTCCGTTCCCCACGACGAGTTCCACAGCCGACCCGACCGGCACGCCGGGGAACTCCCGGGAAAGGGGGTCGCCGGGCGCCGGCCGTCGCGCCCACGGTCACTTCCCCTTCGCCGCCGGACCGAGGTTCAAGCTCCGGACGTCCATCAGGTACAGGTGAAGGCCCTTCTCGCCCGGCTTCTCCGCCCGCGCCGACGAGAACGCCAGCCACCGGCCGTCCGGCGAGAGGGCCGGGAAGCCGTCGAACACGTCGTCGTAGGTCAGGCGCTTCTCCTCCCCGGTCGGGATGTCGCGGAGGAAGATCTCGAAGTTCCGGGGCGGCAGGACCTTCACGTAGACGAAGTGGCGGTTGTCGGGAGCCGGGAACGGCGCCCAGTTCGTCCCCGGGTCGCTGGTCAGCGCCGTCAGGCCGGTGCCGTCGGCGTTGATCAGGAAGACGGTCATCGGGAGCGGCTTCTTCTTCCCCTGGTCCTCGATCTTCCAGGCCCGGAAGAGGATCCGCTTCCCGTCCGGCATCCACTGGGCGCCCCCTTCCTGCCAGTCGGGCGTCTTCGTGATCTGGAAGAGGCCACTCCCGTCGGGACGCATCTTGTAGAGGTCGAGGCGCCCCTCCACCTGTCGCGCGAAGACGATCCACTGGCCGTCGGGAGAGACGCTCACCTCGGCGTCGTACTGCTCGTTGTTCGTCAGGCGGACGACGTTCCCCCCCTCGAGGTCGGACGTGTAGAGCTCGGCGCCCTGCGGGTAGTCGGCCGGGTCCGAGTAGTTGCCGTGCGGTAGGTCGAGCCGGTCCTTCGTCGACGTCCAGATCAGCTTCTTGCCGTCCGGGAAGTAGAACGAGCAGGCGTCGTCTCCTTTTCCGTTGATCTTGCGGACCTTCGTCCCGTCGATGCCGAAGGTGGTGACGTGGAAGGCGGTGTCTCCTTCCAGCTTCGCGTTGCAGATGACGCTCCGGCTGTCGGGCGAGAAGTAGGCCTCGGCCGCCTCGCCGGCGACCGGGATCCTCTTCACCGGCAGCTCCGGCGACGGCCTGGCGGGAACGGGGCTCTCCGCCGTCTGCCCGGCGCCCGGACGCCCGGACAGGAGCAGAACGGACACTCCGATGGACGCGAGGACGATCGGACGGACTCCCGTCCGCAGGTGATGACTCATCACACCCTCCTGAGGTGAAGACGGACGTGGGTGAATCGGGAGACGGGGGCCCAGCCAGGCCAGGGCCCCCGCTTTCGAGAGCCGATCTAGAAGCGGACGCCGGCCGAGATCCGGAACGTCCGGGGACTCTGATAGCTGGTGGGCCCGGTCGGCTGGCCGAACAGGGGCCCGGTGTTCCAGTTGGCCCCGGTCCCGCGGGCGCCCTGAACCGGCGTCGTCGTGAAGGGGTTGAACTTCGCGTAGTACTTCGACTGGTTCGCCGGGTTCTCCACGGTCTGGTCGACCGAGATCACGTGCTGCGCGTTGAAGAGGTTGAGGACCTGGGGCGAGACGTACAGCTCCACCGCCCCGCCGAACTTGAAGGAATAGTTGAGGGAGACGTCGGTCGAGAAGACGTCCTCCGTCCGGAACGCGTCGCGAGGCGTGTACCAGTAGGTCTGGTCGCTTCCCGACGAGGCTGCCGGTGGGGTCAGGTAGCCAGGGTTCGTGACGTAAGCCCGGGTGTCGACGTTCCCCTTCGCCCCGTACGGCGTCCCCGTGTCATAGGCCTGCAGGACGCTGGCGCTCAACGCGCCGGCGGCCGGCGGGATCGGGACGTCGTAGGTGGCGTAGAGGCGCACCCGGTGCCGCTGGTCGCTCGAGAGGTCTCCGACCGGGTTGTTCCAGCGCGGGTCCTTGTACTCGGGGTAGTTGTGGGCGTTGAGCTGCATGGAGCCCGACGCGACCGACTCCCCGATCGCGTTGCCGAGGAGGTGAGACCAGGTCCAGTTCCCCCCGAGGTTCAACCGCTCGTAGAGACGGATCGCGGCCTGCGTGTGCAGCCCCGTGTACTCGCGGCGGTAGTCGTTCGAGGTCTGGATCAGCCCTAGGTCGTACCTGTTCCCGACGGCGTCGGTCACCTTCCCGGTCGAGAGGTCTCGCCTCAGGTCGTAGAAGTTCCCGTACGTCCGGCGGACCAGGTCCGAGCGGAAGGTGCCGCGGGGCCCGAGGTTGCCGGAGACGCCGACGACGAGCTCGTCCGCGTACGGGGAGGCGAGGGAGCCGAGGAGCTGGACGTTCGTGCCGTTGATCCGGGCGGCGGCGAGGGGGACCTTGCAGCTCGCGGCGAGCGGGTCCGGATAGCAGCCGGCCCCGGCGAACCAGTTGTAGATCTGCTGGACGACGTCGCGCGTGGAGACGAGCGGCTGGGTCGAGTCGACGTTGATCGGCTTGGCCCCGAAGCCGTCGTAGTACCACCAGAAGTCGACGGCGTTCCCGCCGAGGCTCCCCCCGGTCGCCTGCGTGTCCTGGATGGCCGCCACGTACTTCGCGTAGCTCGCCGTCACCCGGAGCTTGGAGTCGCCCAGCACGTCGTATGTCGCGGCCAGCCGGGGGCTCCAGGCGCTGTCGTTCGACGTCACGGCGCCGAGGGTGTCGACGGCGTGGTTCTTGTCGTACCGGACGCCGAGGTTGAACGACAGGCGGTTCGACGCCCGCCAGGTGTCGTTCAGGTAAGCCGACCGGGTCCTCACGTCCGACCCCTGGCTGGTCGCGAAGAGCGGCATCCAGTCCAGCTCGGCCGACTGGTTCACGTCCACGACGGGATAGGCCGTGTTCCCCCGGACGAGGGGCGACGCGTAGCTCATGAAGATGAAGTTGCTCCCCGACTGGTACTTGTCCTCTTTCCGCTGCCCGCCGAAGTCGTCGTAGCCGAGGACGACGTTGTGGGAGCCGAACGAGGGGGAGGCCCAGAAGTAGGTCCCCTTCACGATGACGTCGTCGTTGTTCCGCTCCTTGGGGGGACAGAAGCCGCAGTAGACCGCGGCGTTCATCGTGGCACCGGTGACGTCCATGACGGTCGTGCCGCGCACGAAGTCGGGGTACTGCCCCCCGAGCCCCTCGGTGGAGGACTTCCTCTTCGAGTACTGGGCCTCGACGAAGAGGGACGCGGTGAGGACCCCGTTGTAGTTGAGCGCGAAGAGCGACTGCGGGAGCGACTGGTTCGTCAGGGTGTCGAGGTCGTACGTCCGGACCGGGGCGAAATTGTCCTCGTGCCGCGTGATCCCGATGTACGAGCCGGTCACGGAGTGCCCCTGCAGAGGCGTCAGGGTCAGCTTGGCCTCGTAGCGCTTCTCGGTGGTGCCGTACGTGTAATCGACGTTCGTCAGGTAGGTCAGCTTCGACGCTTCCGAGTTGTTGTACCGGCCGGCCAGGAAGAACCAGAGCGTGTCCTTGAGGATCGGCCCGCCGAGCGTCGCCTCGTAGGTGGGGAGGAGCTTCTGGACGAAGGTCCCCTCCTGCGGATTCGCGCCGCTCGAGTCCCGATAGGCCGACGTGGACCGCCACGTGTCGTTCGCGAGGCTGGTCCGGAAGGAGCCGCTGAACGTGTTGCCGCCGGAGCGGGTGATGGTGTTGATCACGCCGCCCGAGAAGCGGCCATATTCCGCCGAGACCGCGGAGGACAGCGTGGTCGTCTCCAGGACCGCGTCCTCGATGTAGAGGTTGAGGAGCGTTCCCTTGGTGTTGTCCTGGACCACGACGCCGTTGATCGTGTAGAGGTTCTCGATCGACTGCCCTCCCGAGATGGAGACGCCTGTCGGGGCCGAGGCGCTCGGCACGTTCGAGGACGGGGCGTTCTGGTTGACGCCGGGAGAGAGCAGGACCGCGTCGTTGATCGTCCGGGTGGTGGGGAGCGTCGAGAGAAGCTCCGCGGTGTAGGTCGTCGCCTCCACCGACGTCTGGGAGATCGACTCCACCCTTCCGACCACCGTCGTGTCGGACGCCACGGCCGCCAGGCCCAGCGCCGTGTCGAGGCGGCTCGTCTGGGACGCCGAGAGCTTGATGCTCTTCGTCTGGGGGCTGAATTTCGCCAGGGAGAAGGTGACCGCGTACTCGCCGGGCGGCAAGTTGACGAAGACGTAGTCGCCGGTGGACCCGGTGACCGCCGTCCGGACCCCCTGGAGGGCGGGCGACTTGACCGTCACCGAGACCCCCGGCAGCGCCTGCCCCTCGCCCGTGACCCTGCCGCTCAGGATGGCCGTCGGCACCTGCGCCGAGACCGGCCCTGCGGCCACGACGACCGCGCAGGCGGCCCAGGCGGAGAGCCATCTCCATCCGTGAAGAGATCGAACGTTTCCTTTTCCGTCAACCATTGGAGTCACTCCTCTTTCCTTCCTGGATTCGTGTCGTCTGCTGCGCGCGACGCCGGCCCGGGCTTGCCCCCTCAAGGCGCGGCCGGCATTCGTCTCCCGGCGATCCTGCCAGCCGGCGGCCTCCAGCGGTAGACCGCGCTCCTCGGCTTCTTCCCGTCCCGCCGGCGGACCGGCGGAGCCCACGACGTCCTTCTCGCGCCCGTCTCCGGCCGCCGGCCGGACTCCTCGAACAGCTCCAGCGGAACCACCGCTCCGGCCGGGATCGAGGACGCCGCGACCGAGAGTCCCGAGCCGTCCCGCTCCTCCAGGCCTCCGTGGCGGCTCAGGTCGCCGATCTCCCGGACGACCGCCGAGGTGGCCTCGGCCAGGCCCCGCCGAAGCTGCGGCGGGTGGAACGACAGGCCGACGTCGACCCGGCCCGACCAGCCTGAGCCTGTCTCCCTGATCTCGACGCCGCGGAGGAGAAGGTCGAAGACGCGCGGGCCGTTGACGGGGATCCCCAGGTAGCGCTCCACGGGGATCTCGTCCACGGCGTCCGTGGCGATGGCGTGGAGCGAGACCAGCAGCGCGACGAAGTTCAGCTTCCGGATGAAGCACTTCTCCGGGTCGCCCGCCCAGTGGCCCGACTCGATCAGCAACGTGCTGCTGCCGCTCCCCTGGAACAGGTCCCCGAAGGCGCGCGGCTCGTACGTGTCGTCCCACGCGGCGATCCGGCCGCCGACGATCGGGTCCAGGATCCCGGCGACGAGCGAGGCGAGGCGCATCGCCCGGCGACGGACCGGCGTCACCCTCCGGCCGGGCTCGGACGCCGGGGCCAGGAGGGCGATCGCCGTCGCCTTCGTCGAGGTGCCGACCGAGCCGAGCCCCTGGTCGTGGAGGTTGAAGGCGAACTCCGGGCGCAGGTCCCGCTGCGCTTCGAAGAGGGCCCTCGCCTCGGGCGAGACGAGGCTCCGGGCATCTCGGTTGACGTCGATCCCGACCGCGTTGTGCCGCTGGTGACGCTCGGCCCCGTCGGGGTTGAGCATCGGGATGACGTGGACGTTGCACCCCTTCAGGATCTCGGTCAGCCATCCCTCCCGCCCCCGATCCTCGGCGAGGAGACTGAGGAGGTCGGCGAGGGCCAGCGTGGCCGTCGGCTCGTCACCGTGCATCTGCGACCAGAGGAGGACCGTCCGCTCGCCCCGCCCGAACGAGACGAGCGGGATCGGCCGCCCCTCGACCGAGCGGCCAGCCTCCCGGATCCGAACCCGGCCCCCGCTCCGCGCGACCAGGCCCACGACCTCCCCGTAGAGGCGCGAGTGCCGGCACGTCGACGGCCGGAGGTGGTCCAGACGGTGATCGTCGTAGATCGAGTAGAGGTGGATGGCCAGTGCGTTCGGGTTCATATCGCCTCCCCTGTCCAGGTCCCGGTCACGTCACTTGACCTGGTAGGCCTGGTCGAAGGTGCCGCCGTCGTCGAAGTGGGTCTTCTGCGCCTTCCTCCAGCCGCCGAAGAGTTCGTCGACGGTGAAGAGGGCCACCTTCGGGAAGTGGTCGGCGTGCTTCGCGGCGACGGCCGCCGATCGGGGGCGGTAGTGGTGCTTCGCCGCGATCTCCTGCCCCTCCTCGGTGTAGAGGAACTCGAGGTAGGCCTGCGCCAGCGCGCGGGTCCTGTGCTTGTCGGCGTTCACGTCGACGACGGAGACGGGGGGTTCGGCCAGGATGCTCACCGACGGCAGGACGATCTCGAACCTCTCCTTCCCCACCTCGCGGGTCAGGAGGAAGGCCTCGTTCTCCCAGGCGATCAGGACGTCGCCGATCCCGCGCTCGGAGAACGTCGTCGTCGAGCCTCGCGCCCCCGTGTCCAGGACGGGGACGTTCCTGTACAGGTCCCTGACGAAGGCCCGCGCGGTCGCCTCGCTCCCGCCGGGCCGCTTCAGCGCGTAGCCCCAGGCCGCCAGATAGTTCCAGCGCGCCCCCCCGGAGGTCTTCGGGTTCGGGGTGACGACCGAGATCCCGGGCTTCGCCAGGTCGTCCCAGTCCTTCACCTTCTTCGGGTTCCCCTTCCGGACGACGAAGACGATCGTGGAGGTGTAGGGAGAGCTGTTGCTCGGGAGCCGCTTCTGCCACGTCTCCGGAAGGAGCTTCGACTTGTCGGCGATCGCGTCGATGTCGTACGCCAGGGCGAGGGTGACGACGTCCGCCTCGAGACCGTCGATCACCGACCGGGCCTGCTTCCCGGAGCCGCCGTGGGACTGGTTGACGGTCACCGTCCGGCCGCTCTTCGCCTTCCAGGCCTTCGTGAAGGCGGCGTTCACGTCGGCATAGAGCTCCCGGGTCGGGTCGTACGAGACGTTCAGGAGCGTCGCCGGCGCCTCGGCGGCCTCCGCGGGGCTCGCGGCCGGACCGGCCGGCCCGAGGAGCGCGGCGAGCCCGATCGCCGCGGCGATCGGAAGGGTCCGTCTCCGTGTGTCCGTCTGCTGTCCCATTTCTCTCTCCTTTTCGCTGGGTCCGCCAAGCACGACAACGCCCACCTCCCCTCGCGGGTGGTGGGCTTGCTCCGATCCTCGTGACCTGGGTTCAGGTCAGCAGGAGTCGCAGATCCACCACCTCGCGGGTGCCACAACACATGTGCATCTGCTCGGCGGGGATCTTCATCGAGGGAGAGTATCCGGACCGCCCGGATCGAAGTCAAGAAAATTCTTGACAATCCTGAAACAGATAACAAGAATCACCCGCCACGAGGCCCGGGACCACCCTCCCGGGCCCTTTCGTTCTCTTCGCCCCCCCCCCCGCGCACACCCCCGACCATTCGCGGGAGCGGGGCATCTCTTCCACCCCCGACGGACGAAGAAAGGAAACCGAGGGAATCGAGACGCATGAAGCCAGCAGCGGACCACCCGGCCTTTCCGAGCGGCGGGACGCCCCAGGCGATCCTGGCCTGGGCCGTGAAGATCAGTCCCCTGCTCGACTGGAGCCGCGACGACGTGGCCCGGTACGTCGAGACCCACGCCGTCCCGATCAACGCCCTCCACGCGCAGGGATACCCCAGCATCGGCTGCCGCCCCTGCACCACCGCGGTGAGACCCGGGGAGGACCTCCGTTCCGGCCGCTGGAGGGGAGCCCTCGAGACCGAGTGCGGAATCCACGCGCCCTCGCAACCGTCCGATTCCAGGAGGACCGACGACCATGCCTGATCGCAACGAACTGGTGGCGCCGCACGGCGGAACGCTCGTGAACCGGATCGTCCCGGAGCGGACGATCCCCTCCTTCCTCGATGAAGCGCGAGACCTCCCGCACCTCGTCCTGGACGCCCGGGAGCTGGCCGACCTCGAGCTGATCGGGACGGGGGCCGCCAGTCCCCTGACCGGGTTCCTGGGCTCGGAGGACTACGAGAGCGTCGTCTCGCGGCTGCGGCTCGCGAGCGGGACGGTGTGGCCGCTCCCGCTGACGCTGGCGGTTCCCGACGAGAAACGCGCCGAGATCGAGGCGGCCGGCGCGGCGGCCCTCCACGACGGCGCCGGGCACCTCTGGGGGACGATCCAGGTCTCCTCCCTCTTCCGCCGCGACCCGGCGTCGGAGGCCCGACAGACCTACGGCACCGACCGCGCCGACCACCCGGGGGTGGCCTACCTCCTGTCGCGGCCGACCCTCCTGGCGGGCGGGCCGGTCCGCCTCCTTCCTCTCCGCGACCTTCCCTTCGCGCTCTACCGGTTCACGCCGGCAGACCTGAGGGAGCGGATCCGGGCGCTCGGCTGGAAGACGGTGGCCGGGTTCCAGACGCGCAATCCGATCCACCGGGCCCACGAGCACCTGACGAAGCTGGCCCTCGAGATGACCGACGGCCTCGTCATCCACCCGCTCGTCGGCGAGACGAAGGGGGACGACGTCCCGGCCGCGGTCCGCTTCCAGACCTACGAGGCGCTCGTGAGCCGCTACTACCCGCGGGAACGGACCCTCCTCGCCGCGTTCCCGGCGGCCATGAGGTACGCCGGGCCCCGCGAGGCGCTCTTCCACGCCCTCGTGAGGAAGAACTACGGCATCACCCACCTCATCGTCGGCCGCGACCACGCCGGCGTCGGCAACTTCTACCATCCGACCGCCGCGCAGGAGATCTTCGACACGTTCACTCCCGAGGAGCTGGGCGTGACCCCGCTCCGTCTCGACCCGACCTTCTTCTGCCGGAGCTGCCGCTCCCTCGCCTCGACCCGGACCTGCCCGCACGACGAGGGGTCCCGGCTCCAGCTCTCGGGGACGCGCGTCCGCGAGATCCTCGCCGGCGGGGGACGCCTCCCCGCGGAGTTCACGCGGCCCGAGACGGCCGAGATCCTGAAGGCCCATTACTCGGCCGGCCGTCCGCAGGCGCCGTCTCCCTCGCGGCTCCCGAAGCCCGTCGCTCCCGGTTTCGTCCTCTGGATGACCGGCCTTTCCGGCGCGGGAAAGAGCACCCTGGCCGAGGCGCTGCGCCCCGAGATCGCCAGCGAATGGCCGGTCGAGGTCCTGGACGGAGACGAGGTGCGCACCCACCTCTCGAAGGGGCTCGGGTTCTCGAAGGAGGACCGCGACACGAACATCCGGCGGATCGCCTGGGTCGCGAGGACCCTCGCACGGAACGGCGTCGCCGTGATCACGGCCGCCATCTCGCCGTACCGCGGGGCACGGGAGGAGGCCCGCGCCATGGCCCGGGAGAGCGGCGTGCCGTTCGTGGAGGTCTTCGTCCGGGCGCCTCTCGAGACCCTCCTCGCCCGAGACGTGAAGGGCCTCTACCGGAAGGCCCTCGCCGGAGACGTGAAGTCCTTCACCGGTGTCTCCGACCCCTACGAGCCGCCCGTGGCGCCGGAGGTGACGGTCGACTCCGGCACGCAGACGCTCGAGCAATCCGCCGAAGCGATCCTCGACCACCTACGGGAAGCGGGACTGCTCGGCGGAGAGGAGTCGGAGGCGGTGGCGTGACGGCCGGACTGGAGAAGGAGAGCGCGCATGCCGGCTCCCGCTGAGTCGAGGACTCTCGGCCGCGCGTCGCTCGAGGGACTCCCGGAGCGGGGTCGGTCACCGACGTCACGAGCTGTCCCGGCGCGGCGCGTTCCGGAAGCCTCCGGGCGCCTAATCGAGACGTACGCGAAGGAACGGCAGCCGGACGAGACGGCTCCCGCGTTTTTCCGCCGGATCGGGGCGGCCCGGCAGAAGGAGCTCCTCGCCGACCTCGAGCAGCTGCTGCCCGCCCAGGCGCGTGCCGAGGACTTCGTCGACCCGGGACAGGACGGGGGGCCCTTCACGGTCGAGACGAAAAGTGGAGAATGCGCGAGGTGAACGACGAGAGGAAGGCCGTGAGAATCGACGCCGGCGTCCTGGCCGCCATCCACGCGGAAGCGGCGGCCGCCTACCCGAACGAGGGGTGCGGGGCCCTCCTCGGGCGGAGTACCGGGGGCCGCCGCGTCACGGCCAGTCTCCCCGTCCCCAACACCGAGGCCGGGACGCCCCGGATGCGCTTCGAGGTGGCCCCGCGCGACTACCTCGCCGTCGAGGACGAGGCCGACCGCAGGGGCCTGGCGCTCCTCGGCTTCTGGCACAGCCACCCCGACGACACGGCCCGGGCCTCGAAGACGGACCGGGCCTACGCCTGGGAGGGTCTCCTGACCGTCATCGTCTCCGTCCCCGGAGGAGCGCCCGGCGAGGTCATCGCGTGGGAGATCCTCGGCCCCGACGAACCGTTCACCCCCGTCCCGATCGAGGAAGGCTCGACCGGCGCGCCCGTCACGGTACTCTCCCCGTTTCCCGCGAGCTGAGGAGGATCGACCATGTCCGTCGAGTTCCGGATCCCGACCCCGCTGAGGCGGTTCGCCTCCGACCAGGCGACCGTTCGCGTCACGGCCGCCACCGTGGCGGAGGCGCTCGAGCAGCTCTTCGCCGAGTGTCCGGGGCTGAAGGCGCAGATCGTCGAGGAGAGCGGCCAGGTCCGGCGGTTCGTCAACATCTACGTCAACGGGGAGGACATCCGGTTCCTGGACGGGCCGAAGACGGCCCTGATCGCGGGCGACCAGATCGCGATCGTCCCCGCCATCGCCGGCGGGAGCGCGCCGCTGACCCACCCGGAGATCGCCCGCTACTCGCGGCACCTCCTCCTGCCGGAGGTCGCCGTGGAGGGGCAGAAGAAGCTCCGCGACGGACGGGTCCTCCTGGTCGGGGCCGGCGGCCTCGGCTCCCCCGCGGCCCTCTACCTCGCCGCCGCCGGCGTCGGCACGATCGGCATCGTCGAGTTCGACGTGGTCGACGAGTCGAACCTCCAGCGGCAGATCATCCACGACACCACGTGGGTCGGCAGGCCGAAGCTCGAGAGCGCCGCCGCGAGGCTCTCGGCCCTGAACCCGCTCGTGAAGGTCGTCCCGTTCGAGGAGCGCCTCACCAGCCAGAACGCCCTCCGGATCTTCGAGGGCTTCGACATCGTCGTGGACGGGACCGACAACTTCGCCACCCGCTACCTGACCAACGACGCCTGCTACATGCTGAAGAAGCCGAACGTCTACGGCTCCATCTTCCGGTTCGAGGGGCAGGCGAGCGTCTTCTGGCCCGACAAGGGGCCGTGCTACCGGTGCCTCTACCCGACGCCCCCCCCGCCCGGCCTCGTCCCGAGCTGCGCGGAGGGCGGGGTCCTGGGCGTCCTGCCCGGCGTCATCGGCTGCATCCAGGCGACCGAGGCGATCAAGATCCTCCTCCAGGCCGGGCGCCCGCTCGTCGGCCGGCTCCTCCTCTACGACGCCCTCGACCTCTCCTTCCGCGAGCTGAAGCTCCGGAAGGACCCCGACTGCCCGCTCTGCGGCACGAACCGGACCGTCACCGGCCTCGTCGACTACGAGGAGTTCTGCGGGATCGGGCGCGGCGAGGACGCCGCCCTCCCGGCCGGCCAGGAGATCAGCGTCCGGGAGCTGAAGGAGTGGCTGGACCGCGGCGACCAGATCCAGCTCCTCGACGTCCGCGAGCCGCACGAGGCCGCGATCTGCCTGATCGAGGGGGCCCGGCTCATCCCGCTCGCGATCCTCCCGGAGCACCTGCACGACCTCGACACGGCGAAGACGACCGTCGTCCACTGCAAGTCGGGCGTCCGCTCCGCCAGGGCGGTCCAGCTCCTCCGGCAGGCGGGACTGTCGAGGACCTACAACCTCCGCGGAGGGATCCTGGCCTGGGCGCGGGAGATCGACCCCTCCCTGCCGACCTACTGAAGGACGCCGCGAGCACGGACGCCGTGAGCAAGGACCAGGGAGGCAAGGTGCGCGCCGCATTCGGGACCCGCACCGTCCACTCGGGCGAGGCGAGGAAGAGGGCCTCGAACGCCGTCACCGAGCCTGTCGTCTGCACGTCGACGTACGCCTTCTCCGGGCGCGCAGAGCTGGCCGACCACTTCGAGGGGCGGATCGAGCGCGAGGAGTACGGCCGCTACGGCAACCCCACCGTCCGGACGGCCGAGCAGAAGATCGCCTCGCTCGACGGGGCCGAGGACGCCGTCCTCTTCGGGAGCGGGATGGCGGCCATCACGACCACCCTCTTCGCCTTCCTCAAGTCCCGGCAGCACGTCGTCATGACGAGCGACTGCTACCGCCGCACCCGGCAGTTCGTCACCTCCTACCTGGAGCGGTTCGACGTCGAGGCGACCCTCGTGCCGCCCGGCGACGTCGCCGCTCTGGAGGGGGCCATCCGGGACGGCGAGACGCGCCTCGTCATCACCGAGTCCCCGACGAACCCCTACCTCCGGGTGGCTGACATCCCCGCGGTCGCGGCCGCCGTCCACCGCCACCGGGGGGTCAAGCTGCTGGTCGACTCGACGTTCGCCACGCCCGTCAACCAGCGCCCCCTCGAGCTGGGGGCCGACCTCGTCGTCCACTCCTGCACGAAGTACCTGGGCGGCCACAACGACCTCCTCGCGGGGTCGCTCTCGGGCAACGCCGGCGTCGTCTCGGCGATCCGGGACCTCCGCGGCGTGATCGGGACGCTCCTCGACCCGCACAGCGCCTACCTCCTCATCAGGGGTCTGAAGACGCTCGAGGTGCGGGTCCTCCGCCAGAACGCCTCCGCGCTGCGGATCGCCGGATGGCTCGAGGCCCACCCGCTCGTCGAACGGGTCTTCTACCCCGGGCTGCCGAGCCACCCCGACCACGAGGTCGCCTCCGCCCAGATGAGCGGCTTCGGCGGCGTGATCAGCTTCGTCGTCAAGGGAGGGCTCGACGCCGCCTCCCGTCTCGTGGACGGCGTGAAGATCCCCCTCATCGCCCCCTCCCTCGGCGGGGTCGAGAGCCTGATCGAGCAGCCCGCCATCATGTCGTTCTACGAGCTGACCACCGAGGAGCGCCGCGCCATCGGCATCGAGGAGGGCCTCGTCCGCTTCTCGATCGGCGTCGAGGACCCGGACGACCTCGTCGACGACCTCCGGCAGGCCCTCGAGAAGCTCGCCCGGTACCCGGCCTGACGCCCGCCGCCCAAGTTGACCGCCCCCAAGGAGAACCCGATGTACCTGATCGACGACGGCTCCGCCCACGAGGAAGTCCTGGCCACGGTGGTCGACCAGCTCTGCTCCGAGGCGATCGCCGCCACGGGCTCCCGCTGGGGGGGACGGCTCGTCCTCCCCTCCCGCGAGTCGGTCCTGGCCTGCATGGAGGGGATCCGGCAGGTCTTCTTCCCGGGCTACTTCGGCGCCACCGACCTCCACGACAAGAGCCTCCACTACTACGTCGGCGCGACCCTCGACCACGCCCTCCACGAGCTGGAGGAGCAGATCACCAGGGCCGTGGCGTTCGCCGAGGGGCACGACTTCGCCACTTGCGACCACTGCGCCCAGGTCGCGCGGAAGGCCACGCGGGAGCTCCTGCAGCGCCTCCCAGGCGTCCGGCGGCTCATCGCCTCCGACGTCGAGGCCGCCTTCGAGGGGGACCCCGCCCTCCGGATCAAGGACGAGGCGATCTTCAGCTACCCGGGCGTCTACGCCGTCACCGAGCAGCGGATCGCCCACGAGCTCTACCTCCTCGGCGTCCCGCTCATCCCGCGGATCATCACCGAGCACGCCCACGGCGAGACTGGGATCGACATCCACCCGGGCGCCGCCATCGGCGAGCGGTTCTTCATCGACCACGGCACCGGCGTCGTCATCGGGGAGACGACGCGCATCGGGAGCGGCGTCCGCCTCTACCAGGGGGTCACGCTCGGGGCGCGGAGCTTCCCGCGGGATTCCAAGGGCGTGCCGATCAAGGGGGTGGACCGCCACCCGATCGTGGAGGACGACGTCGTCATCTACGCCGGGGCCACCATCCTCGGCCGGATCACCATCGGCCGCGGCGCCTCCATCGGCGGGAACGTCTGGATCACGCACGACGTCCCGGCCCGGAGCCGCGTCACCCAGGCCGAGGTCCAGGAGGAGAAGTTCCTGGACGGCGCCGGGATCTGAGGGCTCGGGACGGGGGCGGGCGGTCGCCGCCGTGTCCCGTTCCGACTCTCGAGGCCCGAAGCTCGCCCCCCATCCCGAAAGTGACCTCCGGACGCCCTCCAATTGTGACCTCCGAATCGACAATCCCCCCCCCGGGGGGGGTACGATGAACAATGGGTTGTCTCGGATTCCCCTTTGGCGTGCGGGAGAGATTTCTTGATCCGACCTAATAGCCTTGGCCTCTGGAAATGAAACATGACAAGCCGGGCGCCTCCTCCGCGATGGGGCTGAGGGAGCGTGCGGAAGAGCAGTTCCGGAAACGTCCGGCACCGGCGGCGGCCGCAGGCACAGGCGATTCCGACCTGAAGCGAGTCGTCCAGGAGCTGCAGATCCACCAGATCGAGCTGGAGCTCCAGAACGGGGAGCTGCAACAGGCGAAGCTCGAGCTGGAGGAGTCCCGGAGGAGTTACGAGGACCTCTTCGACTTCGCCCCCGTGGGGTACTTCACGCTCGAAGCCGACGGGAGGATCCGGCAGGTCAACCTCGCGGGGGCCCGTCTCGTGGAGGTCCCGCGGGGGCAGCTCCAGGGCACGCGGCTGGGGATCCGGCTGACCGGGTCAAGCCGTCCCGCCTTCGCCTCGTTCGTCGCGGACGTGCTGGCGGGAAGGGCCACGGGGCCGTGCTACGCGGGCCTCCTGCGGGAGAGCGGCGAACCGGCCTGCGGGCGCCTCGAAGGCGTCGCCAGCGACGACGGGAGCTGGGGCCGGATCGTGATGACGGACGTGACGGAAGCCAGGAAGGCCACGCAGGTGGCGCAGGAGGCCGAAGCGGCCCTTCGCGTCCACCGGGAGGCGCTGCGCTCGGTCCTGGCATCCACCGCGGACGGCATCCTCGCCGTGGGACTGAATCGGCGCGTCGTCCACAAGAACAGGCGCTTCCTGGAGATCTGGCGGATTCCTCCCCGGGTCGCGGCGTCGGGGGACGACAAGGCTCTCCTGGAATCGGCCCTCTCCCAGCTCGTCGAGCCCGAGCAGTTCCTGGCGAAGGTGGAGGCGCTGTACGGTTCCGACCGGGATGACCAGGATGTTCTCGCCTTCATGGACGGCCGGGTCGTGGACCGCTTCTCGTCGGCCATGATGCTGGAGGGCGCCGTCGCGGGGAGGGTCTGGTCCTTCCGCGACATCACCGCGCGGAGGCGGGCCGAGGAGGCGCTGCGGGCCCTTCGCGCCGAGCTGGAGCAGCGGGTGAGCGAGCGGACGGCCTCCCTGGAGGAGGCGAACCGGGAGCTGGAGGCGTACTCGCACTCGATCGCGCACGAGCTGCGGACCCCGCTCCGCGCCATCGACGGCCATTCGGCCCTGATCGCCCGGGACCAGGCGGGACGGCTCGACGACGAGGGCCGCCGCCATTTCGAGCAGGTGCGCTGGAACGCGCGGCGGATGGGGCAGCTGATCGACGACTTCCTCGTCTATTCACAGGCGGGCCGCGGGGACCTTCACGTGACCGCGCTGGACATGGCCGGGGAGGCGCGCGGCCTTTGCCGAGGTCGTCCCCGACCCCGTCTCCCGCCGCCGGATCTCGTTCTCGGTGGAAGCCCTGCCGGGGACCCGGGGGGACGCGGCCCTCCTGGGCAAGGTCTGGGCGATCCTCCTCTCGAACGCCGTGAAGTTCTCGGCCGTGCGGGAGAACCCGGAGATCCGGGTCGAGGGGAGCATCTTGAACGGCGAGGCAGTCTATAGCGTCCGGGACAACGGCGTCGGGTTCGACATGCAGTACGCCGGCAAGCTCTTCGGCGTCTTCCAGCGCCTGGTCGGACAGAACGAGTTCGAGGGGACCGGGGTCGGCCTCGCCTTCCTCCGGCGGATCGTCGTCCGCCACGGCGGGCGCGTCTGGGCCACGGGAGCCGTGGACGGGGGGTCGACCTTCTTCTTCACGCTCGGCCGGTAGGGAGATGGGGTCAGGGCTGCGTTTTGTGTTTTTCGGTCTAACCCCGAACAGGCCGACGATCCCGAGGAGACTTGCCCGGGTGTCCCACCTTCAGGGCTTCTCTGTATTTCCACACAAAACACAGCCCTGACCCCGAGGGTCCCGAGGGTCCACCGTTTCACTGGCGTTATACTCCGGGTATGAAGACCGCCGTTTCGATTCCGGATGACGTCTTCCAGCGTGCGGAGCGCCTGGCCAAGCGGGCCCGGCAGTCTCGGAGCGAAGTGTTCAGCCGAGCCTTGCGAGAGTACGTGGCCAGGCACGCGCCAGACGAGGTGACCGAGGCAATGGACCGTGTCTGTGCGGAATTGGGGGGACCCGCCGACCCCTTCGTCACCGAAGCGGCCCGGCAGACCCTGGAGCGGAGTGAATGGTGATCGCTCAGGGCGAGATCTGGTGGGCGGACCTCCCGGCGCCCATCGGCTCGGGCCCCGGATTTCGCAGGCCCGTGCTGGTGGTCCAGGGCGATGCCCTCAACGCCAGCCGCATAGCGACGGTGGTGTGCGTGCCCCTGACGAGCAACCTGCGATGGGCAGACGCGCCCGGGAACGTCCTGCTGACGGCAGGCGTGACCGGTCTGGCCAGGGACTCCGTCGCAAACGTGTCGCAGGTCATCGCACTCGACAAGGCTGTCCTGACCGAGAGAGCCGGAAAGCTGTCCCGGGCGAAGACGGATCTCGTTCTCTCCGGAGTCGACGTCATCCTGGGCCGGTAGCCGCTGACCCCGAGTGTCCCGAGGAGGTCAAGGCGCGCGGGGGAGATGGGGTCAGGGCTGCGTTTTGTGTTTTTTCGGTCGAACCCCGAACAGGCCAACGATCCCGAGGAGACTTGCCGGGGTGTCCCACCTTCAGAGCTTCTCTGCATTTCCACACAAAACACAGCCCTGACCCCGAGTGTCCAGCGTCTTCCCGACGTTCATTCGTCACCTCGGGTCTTTCGAGCCTGAAGGCACCGCGAGGCAACGGATCGAAATTCAAATCGTGGACACCCGCAAACCGCCCTAACGCCCGGCGCATCAAAATGTTAGCAGCAGCGCGCATCAAATCAACCGAACACTAGTGGGGTCATGGTGTCCTTTCTCCCGCAGCCAGGCCGGCTCGACAGACACTCGCGCGGTCGATATGCTTCGGCATATGCGGACCTCGGTGGAGATCTCCGACAGCCTTCTCGAGCAGGCGCGGCGTGTCGTGGCAGAGCAGAGGACGACGTTGCGAGCGCTCGTCGAGGAGGGCCTCCGCCTCGTCGTGAAGGAGCGGCGAGCGAGGAAGCCGGCCCGCCTTCCGGACGCGGCCTTCCCGGGCCCGAAGGGGTTCGCGCGCGGCGTCGCCGCCAGGGACCTTCCCCGGCTCCTCGAAGAGGCTCGAAAGGCCGGCCGGCCCGGATCTTGATCGCCGTCGACACGAACGTCTTCGTCTACGCGCATCGGCCCGAGGCGCCCCTGCATCGAGACGCGGCGCGGGTCGTCCGGGCGCTCGCAGAGTCGGGCCGGACCTGGGGAATTCCGTTCCACGTCCTGGTCGAGTTCGCCGCGGTCGTGTCCAGCCCCAGGATCTGGAAGGTCCCCTCTAGCCGCGAGCAGGTCGCGGCTCAGGTGAAGGCGTGGCGGTCGAGCCCGGGCCTGCGCATCCTCGGAGACGACGAGACGGTCTGGGAGAGAAGCGTCGCTCTCGCGAATGCCGGCTCGATCCAGGGCGGCCAGTGGTACGACGCGCGGATCGCCGCCGTCTGCCTCGCCCACGGCGTCACGGAGCTGTGGACCGCCGACCGGGACTACTCCCTCTTCGCGCCGCTCCGGACACGCAACCCCTTCCGGCAGCGCTAGGCGCGGGGGAGATGGGGTCAGGGCTGCGTTTTGTGTTTTTCGGTCGAACCCCGAACAGGCCGACGATCCCGAGGAGACTTGCCCGGGTGTCCCACCTTCAGAGCTCTTCTGCATTTCCACACAAAACACAGCCCTGACCCCGAAGGTAAGCGGCGTAGACTCTTATCGGGCGCCTCGGGCGTCGCGGCAGATCTGGCCGGGCAGCCTGCCATCGGTCTGTCCGCGAGAAAGCGGAGAGGACGATGAAGAAAGGGAAGCCACCCGAGAAGCGGCCCGTCAAGGCGCCCGAGAGGACGGTCGCCCCCGCCCCTGCGCCTCCTCCCGCTCCTCTCGACCTCGCGACCGGGGTCGAGCCCGCGGCCGGCCCCTCCGCCCGCTTCCCGATCGTCGGCATCGGCGCCTCGGCCGGGGGGCTCGAGGCGCTCGAGCAGTTCTTCTCCCGCGTCTCCCCCTCTTCCGGCATGGCCTACGTCGTCGTCCAGCACCTCGACCCGACGCAGAAGGGGTTCATGCCTGAGCTGCTGCAACGCTTCACCCCGCTGCCGGTGCAGCAGGTCCGCGACCGGATGAAGGTGAAGCCCGACTCCGTCTACATCATCCCGCCGAACAGGGACCTCTCGATCCTGAACGGCGCTCTCCACCTCCTCGAGCCCACGGCCCCGCGCGGGCAGCGGCTCCCGATCGACTCCTTCTTCCGGGCCCTGGCGAGGGACCAGGAGGAGATGGCCGCGGGAGTGGTCCTCTCGGGGATGGGATCGGACGGGACCCTCGGCCTCCGGGCGATCAAGGAAGGGGCGGGGGTCACCCTCGTCCAGACCCCCTCGACGGCCAAGTTCGACGCGATGCCGAGGAGCGCCGTCGACGCCGGCCTCGCCGACTTCGTCGTCCCGCCCGAAGAGATGGCGCTGACGCTCCTCGGATACCACCAGCACGTCCCTCACGAGCCGGCGAGGCCGGAGCCCGGGAAACCCCACGGGGGCCTCGAAAAGGTCGTCCTCCTGCTCCGGGGCCACACCGGGCACGACTTCTCCCTCTACAAGAAGAGCACCCTCTACCGCCGGGTGGAACGGCGGATGGGGATCCACAAGATCGACAGGATCGCGACCTACATCCGCTACCTGCAGGAGAACCCCCAGGAGCGGGGTCTCCTCTTCCGTGAGCTGCTCATCGGCGTGACGAGCTTCTTCCGCGACGAAGAGGCGTGGGAGCAGCTCGGGCGGAAGGCCCTCCCGGGGCTGATCGAGCGCCTCCGCCCGGGGCAGTCGCTCCGCGCCTGGATCCCGGCCTGCTCGACGGGGGAAGAGGCCTACTCCCTGGCGATTCTCTTCCGGGAGGCGGCGGAGAAGCTGAAGCCCCACGCTCGTCTCTCGCTCCAGGTTTTCGCGACCGACATCGACCCAGACGCCATCGACCGGGCGCGGCAGGGGACGTATCCCGCGAGCATCGCCGCCGACGTCTCGCCCGAGCGCCTGGACCGCTACTTCGTCCAGGAGGACACCAGGTACCGGGTCGGCAAGGAAATCCGGGAGACGGTGATCTTCGCGACCCAGAACCTGATCTCGGACCCCCCCTTCACGAAGGTGGACGTCGTCATCTGCCGGAACCTCCTGATCTACTTCGAGCCGGAGCTGCAGAAGAAGGTCCTCCCGCTGCTCCACTTCAGCCTGTCGCCGGGCGGCGTCCTCTTCCTGGGCAGCGCCGAGAGCCTCGGCTCCCACTCGGACCTTTTCACCCCCATCGAGGCGAAGGTGAAGATCTACCGTCGGGCCGAAGCCGTCCGGACCTCCGGGGTCGGGATCCTTCCGATCGCTTTCGGCCTTCCCCACCCGAAAGGCGCGGGGGAGCCGGACGCGAACCGGCAGACGGAGAGCCTCCAGGCGCTGACCGAGAAGCTCCTCCTTTCGCGTTTCTCCCCGGCTGCCGTCCTGACCGACCCGAAAGGGAACATCCTCTTCTTCAACGGCCGGACAGGGCGCTACCTCGAGCCGGCGGCCGGTAAGGCCGACTGGAACCTCTTTGCCATGGCCCGCGAGGGACTCAGGTACGACCTGGTCAGTGCCTTCCAGAAGGTAGTCCGGACGGCGGGGGCGGAAGAGGTCCGGCACACGAAGGTCACGACCGACTCCGGGGAGGCGGCCGTCAGCATCTCCCTGCAGTCGATCACGGAGCCCGAGTCGCTCAGGGGGATGGTGTTGGTCGCCTTCGCGGACACGCCCGCCGGTGCCTCCCCGACCGCGCCCGCCTCCCTCCTGCGCGGGAGGAGGAGAGCGGCGGAAGGCGAGGACGCGGCGAAGGGCCCCGGTGGCGATCTGGAAAGGGCTCTCCAGCGCTCGCGCGAGGAGCTGCAGTCGACCCGCGAGGAGATGCAGACCTCCCAGGAGGAGCTGAAGTCGTACAACGAGGAGATGCAGTCGACCAACGAGGAGCTCCAGTCGACCAACGAGGAGCTGACGACCTCCAAGGAAGAGCTGCAGTCGCTGAACGAGGAGCTGCAGACGGTGAACGCCGAGCTGATGGCGAAGGTGACCGAGCTGTCGCGGTCGAACAACGACATGAAGAACCTCCTGAACTCCACCGACATCGCGACGGTGTTCCTGGACGGCGCCCTTAAGGTGAGGCGCTTCACGACCCAGGCGACGAAGATCGTCCAGCTGATCCCGGGGGACATCGGCCGCCCCTTGACCGACATCGCCTCTTCACTCGTCTACCCCGCGATGACGGACGACGCGCGCGAGGTCCTCCGAACGCTGGTCTTCTCGGAGAAGAGCGTAGACTCCTCGGACGGGCGGCGGTTCCGCGTCCGGATCATGCCGTACCGGACGATCGAGGACATGATCGACGGGGTGGTCATCACCTTCACCGACGTCACCGGCTTCGGCCGGGACGGGGCGTCCTGACCTGAGGGGCGCCGAGCGAAGGGCCGGACGAAGACGAAGAGATCCCAAGTCCACCCCGGAGGGGAAGGCGCTCCGCCTCCCACGGTTCCTCGCGCCCGGGGGGGGAGTGTCAGCATCTGACACCGTTTCGGTTCTGTTTCCGTTTCCGTTCGGTACGCAGGCATGGCGTCAAGGGCCCACGGACCGCTCCACTCTGAAGCCTTCCGGCGACACGACGTTCACAGTAGACTTCCGAGTCATGGAGTTGCTCGACGCATTGAAACGCCCGGAAGGGAAGACGCTGGAATTCAAGCGGGATCTCTCGTCGCCAGAGGGGATCATGAAGACGATCGTCGCCTTCGCCAACACCGCGGGAGGAACGATCTTTCTAGGCATCGACGACGCTACGAGGAACGTCCGAGGGGTCCACGACCCCCTCCGGGACGAGGAACGGCTCGCGAACCTGGTCAGCGACAGCATCCTTCCACGCCTGGTCCCTGATATCGAGCTTCTCCCCTGGCGACGGACGAACGTATTGAGGGTGGAGGTCTACCCGAGTCCCGGCCGGCCACATCACCTCTCGCGGGTAGGTCCCCGGGACGGCGTCTATGTCCGGGTGGGCTCCACGAATCGGCGGGCTGATCGCCAGCTCGTCGAGGAGCTCGGCCGGACGACCCGCGGAGAGGCCTTCGACGAACAGCCGATGCCCGAGCTCGGCGCGGAGGCGATCGACTTCCGAGCTGCCTCCGATTGCTTCGCCACGATGCGGAAGCTCAGGCGGAGCGACCTCGAGACCCTCCGGATTCTCGTACCCCACCAGGGGCGCAAGGTGCCCTCGGTCGGCGGACTCCTGCTATTCGGGACCGACCGGGCACGCCACTTCCCCGACGCTTGGATCCAGGCGGGCCGCTTCGACGGCACCGACAAGGCAAGGATCCTCGACCACGCCGAGATCCGCTCGCTGCCTCTTCCGGCCATCGAGGCCGCCATTGCCTTCGTTGGCAAGCACGGCATTCACGGAGCTGCCATCGGGGCCGTTCGGCGCTCGGAGAGCTGGAGTTTGCCACCGGCCGCGGTGCGTGAGGCCGTCGTCAACGCTGTCGCGCATTCCGACTACTCCCAGCGCGGCGCGCCGATACGGATCTCCCTCTTTGACGACCGGCTCGAGGTGGAAAGCCCGGGCCTGCTGCCGTTCGGCTTGACGGTCGACGACCTTCGCCGAGGGGTTTCGAAGCTCCGGAATCGCGTGATTGGACGCGTCCTTCACGAGCTCGGCCTGATGGAACAGTGGGGAAGCGGCATCCAGCGGATGACGGCGGCCTGCCGGGAGTCCGGTCTCGAGCCACCGGAGCTCGAGGAGATCGCGACGAGGTTTCGCGTGACCATTCACACGACCCGAAACAGGCCGATCGCCGTGGGGCCAGTCGATCAGACCATCCTCGATTCCCTTTCCACGGGTGCCGGGCTCTCGACCCAGAAGATCGCCGCCGCCATCGGCCGAACCCCCAGGGCGACCCGCAATCGCCTCGCGCGGCTCGTCGAGTCCGGCCTCCTCCTCGAGATCGGGTCGAGTCCCCAGGACCCGCGCAAGCTCTATTACCTGGCGGCTCCCCTGGCCAATCGAGAGTGAGCAGGGCGTGTCAGGCATGCGTCATTGCATTTCCCTCGGCCGCACCGCCGAAGGGAACCCGGTCCTTGCCGCCGAGCACTGCGAAAGGGAGGGGCTGGCGGCCGGTCCAAATGACCATCTAGAATGACCATCCTGGAGGGCACCCGATGTCCCAGTTCAATGTCGCCGAGGCCAAGAGCCATCTCTCGGACCTCCTCCGGAAGGCGCTGAGGGGCGAGGAGGTCGTGATCGCCAGGGACAGCAAGCCCCTCGTCAGGCTGGTGCCGGTCGATCGCCCCGCGGTCGCCCGCGAGCCGGGGTCCGCCCGCGGCGAGGTCTGGATGGCCCCCGACTTCGACGAGACCCCCGAGGATTTCAAGGAGTACCTCCGCTGAGGCTTCTCCTCGACACGCACGCTTTCCTCTGGTGGGTCGAGGACGACTCCCGGCTCTCGCGGAAGGCCCGGGCGGCCGTCGCCGACCCAGGGAACGACTGTTTCCTCAGCCTCGCGAGCTCCTGGGAGATGGCGATCAAGATCAGCCTCGGGAAGCTGAAGCTGACCGGCCCTCTCGAGAGGTTCATCCCCGACCAGTTCGCCGCCAACGGATTCCGCGAGCTTCCCATCGGCTTCCGGCACGTTTCCCGGGTCTCCCGGCTCCCCTTCCATCACCGGGATCCATTCGACCGGCTCCTCGCGGCTCAAGCGCTGGAGGAGGACCTCGCGGTCGTCTCGGCCGATCGGGTCTTCAGCGCCTACGGGGTGACGAGGATCTGGTGACGGGCTCGCAGGTGCGGGCCATGTCAGGCATGCGCAATCGCATTTCGATCGCGTGACGCGGCGATGGAAGCCCGACACCGTTTCCCCGCGATCATCAGCCGGGAGCGACGACCTCGAGACCGGGCGGAGCCAGCCTCTCGAAATGACGGCTGTCGAGCGTCAGGATCCGGGCCGCGCGGCCCTTCACGGCCGCAGCGACGATCCGGACGTCGTAGACCGCCCCGCCCGCGATCTGCCCCGCGGCGCACGCCTCGAGAAGGTCCCACGTCTCGCCTGGGTCCAGGGCGACGACCTCCACGCCTCGAAAGCTCCCTCGCAGCAGCTCGATGGTGACGGCGGGCGAGAGCCGGTGAGGTGCCGGCAATCGTGTGAGCACCGCGTACGTTTCCGCGAGCGCGTCTGCCGGGACGACGAGGGCCGCCCCCTTCTCCATCGCGCTCTCGAGCGCCCGGAGCGCCCCCGCGTGACTCTCGTGCCAGCTGGCGAGCGCCGCGACGAGGATGCTCGAGTCGGTCGCGGTCCGCGTCACGGCTTCAGGCGCGGCCCCGCCCCTGACGGATCGACTCCAGCGTCCTCCTGACCTGCCCGGCCGTGAGCGCCCCGGACCGGCCGGTCGGCACCGCCACCCGGATTCGCCCTTTCGTCACGATCCTGACCGACCTCCCCTCCGGAACGATCTCGATCCGTCCGTCCACCACTTCGATCCGGAGCGGCGTGCCCGGCTCCAGCTCCGCCTCTGCCCGGATCGCCTTCGGGATGACGACCCGTCCGGCCGCGTCGATGGTTGTCGTGATGGCATTTCCCATGCCAGCGAATATACCATTGCCGTCCGCGGTCTCCCGCGTGACCCGGGCCGGTCCGATCCCGGCTTCTAACCGCACGTCGTCTCGCGAACCGCGGGAGGAGGCTGCGGCGCGACGGTGGCCGGCAGGGTGACGGCCAGCGCTGGAGGAGGCGCGGCGGCGGTCTCCTCGTCGCCGTCCCGCCCGGGGGCGAAGCGGTCCGCGGCGACGAGCCCGGCCGCCATCGCGGCGACGAAGGCCAGGACCGGCACGGACCCGGTGACGGCCGCGACGAGCGCGGGTCCGGGACAAACTCCGGCCAGCCCCCAGCCGACGCCGAAGAGGGCGGAGCCGAGAAAGAGGCGGGCGTCGAGGCTGTGTCTCGCCGGGAGGACGAAGCGGGACACGAGCACCGGCGACGCCCGCCGGAGGATGAGAGCGAACGAGACGAGCCCGACGAAGACCGCGCCTCCCATCACGAGGACCAGGCTGGGGTCCCAGGCGCCGAAGAGGTCCAGGAAGCCGATCACCTTCGAGGGGCGCGTCATCCCCGCTATTCCGAGGCCGAGGGAGAAGACGAGGCCGGAACCGAACGCCGCCGCGTTCCGGAGGGCGGGGCCCTTCATCGGACCCATCCCGGGAGGTGCAGCCGGACGAGCACGACGGCGATCGCGGCCGCCATGAACGTGAGGGTGGCCGCGAGCGACCGGACCGAGCGGCGGCTCAGACCGCAGACGCCGTGGCCGCTGGTGCAGCCGCCCCCGAGCCGGCTCCCGAAGCCGACGATCAGGCCGGCCAGGGCGAAGCGAAGGACCGTGGCCGGGGCCGGGTCGATCGCCTCGAAGGCGGCGGGCCAGGCGACCAGCAGGACGGCCCCGCCCGCGATCAGCCCAGCCACGAAGGTGCCGCGGACGGAGCGGCCCTCGGCGGACGTCTCTCCCGCAGGCTCGAAGAGGCCGGCCACGATCCCGCTGATTCCGGCCAGCCGGCCGTTCAGGAAGAGGAGCGCCGCGGCGGCGATCCCGATGAGGAGGCCGCCGGCGAGAGCCGGAACGGGAGTGAAATTGACCGTCGCCACTGGCACGTCGTTTCCCCTGCAAAAAGGAAGACCCACCCCCTCGCCGGGTGGTGGGCCTTCTGCTTCCGGATGCTGATCGAGACCAGCGCTACGGACTGAATCGGCCCGCCGCCCCGCGACAACACATCGACTTCAGGGGCGTGCCGTTCTTCATCGCCGCCGAGTATCGGGACAGGGGCCGATCGAGTCAAGAGTTTTCTATAAAATCCTTAGCACCTATATAACTGTTTGTAAACAATATTGTTATCAGGCATATTTGCTTCCCGGAGGCCCCGTCCCACCCCCCGGCAATCCTCCCTGCCGCCCCGACTGCGCCGCTTTGTCCCTACTGGCGAGGGGCGTAACATGCTTTCGTGGAGAGATCGGGCAGCGGGGCGACCGTCTGGCGCCCCGGCAACCAAGCCGCGACTATCCCGCGCACGGAGGC
>CAIMWE010000133.1 GCA_903845115.1 uncultured Acidobacteriota bacterium
CTACGCCAGGCTCATCCGGGCGAGAGTGGCCCTCGCCGCCCCGCCGCTGATCTCCGGCACGATCCTCAGCTCGAGCGTCGTGACCCCCTGGAGCTGGACGGCGTATTCCTCGCTCTCGGTGGTCGTGACCGGAGGGCTGAAATTGAACTGCTGGCGGACGATCTCGCGCCAGGTGGTCCCGTGGTCCGCGGACCAGCGCAGGACGAATTCCTGCGTCCGGGAATGGAACTCCTCGCGGAAGAGCAGGCCGAGGTGGTGGAGCCTGGCGGGCTCGTCGAAGAGGAGCCGGACGACCTGCTCCCCGGGGCCGGCCGCCATCCACCCCGATCCGGGGCCTGGCAGGAGGGCTCCCTCGATCGGGTGGGACCCATCCTCGGAGGAGACCTCGACCTGGGCCACCCGGGCCAGGTCCAGGTAAATCCGGGACGCCGTGGGAACGGCGGGGTTGTCTGGACCGAGGATTCTCTTGCGCATGTGATCCTCCCTGCGGCGCTGCCGCTGCCGGCAGTATGGCGCCAGAGGGGCCGATACCGGAAAAGACGGAACGGCGGGCGCCTCCGGCCGCTCGAACGCTCCGCTCGCGGCCGCCAGGAGCGGAGGCAATTCCTCTCCGGCGCCCTTCCCGGCCAGGCCTGGGAGGGAGTAGAGTTCCGCAAGCCTTCCCTGGCGGTCATTACTCGCTGGCTCGATCCCGTGGAGAGGGGAAAGGCCAGTCTTTTTCATGCCGGCGCTCCGACAGCGGCGGCGGGCCCAAACGTCGAGGAAAAGAGGAGACCGTGATGAAGAGACTCGTCCTTCGAAGCCTGGCGGCAATCGGAGTCCTGGCCGCGGCCACGGCCATGGCCCAGCCCATCAAGATCGGCGCCCCCCAGCCGATGACGGGGCCGGACGCCCCGTTCGGCGACAAGTTCAAGAAGGCCTACGGGATGGCGATCGAGGAGATCAACGCGGCGGGCGGTGTGAACGGCCGCAAGCTGGAGATCGTCATCGAGGACCACCAGGCCAAGAACCAGCTGGCGGCCACGGTCGCCGAGAAGCTGATCACGCAGGAGAAGGTCCTCGTGATGACGGGCGGGCGAGCCTCGGGCCAGGCGATGGAGATCGCGTCGGTCTCCCAGCGGCTGAAGACGCCCTACCTGGTCGACCACCCGTCGGCCGACATGATCACCACCAAGGGGTTCGAGTGGGTCTTCCGGAACAACCCGACCGGCTCGATCTACCCGGCCGCCTTCCAGGACTTCATCACGAACTACCCGGCGGCCATGCCGAAGTCGGCGGCCGTCGTCTACGACAACACCCTCTTCGGCAAGACGATCGGCGGGGCTGCCATCAAGATCCTGAAGGCGAAGGGTGTCAACGTCGTGGCGGACGAGGCCTACCCGGTCAACACGCTCGACTTCAAGCCGACCATGACGAAGGTGAAGGGGACGAATCCCGACTACGTCCTCCTCGTCGCGGTCGCCACCACCGACGCGATTCTCCTCACCCGCCACGCGAAGGAGATGGGCCTCACCCCGCGGGCGTTCGTCGGCTTCGGGGGCGGTTTCGGCGTCGCGGACTACGCCACGCAGCTGGGGCCGCTGGCCGAGAACGTCTTCTCGTCGGCCGCCTGGTCCGGCAACCCGAACGACCCGAAGACGAAGGCCTTCTACGACAAGTTCCACGCCAAGTACGGCATCTGGCCGCACGAGCACGAGGTGGAAGGGTACTCGGCGATCTACATCCTGGCCGACGCGCTCAAGCGGGCGAAGCTGACCGGGAACCTCGACGCCGACCGCGACGCGATCCGGAAGGCCCTCCTCGCGACCGACATGGTCACGGTTTTCGGCAAGGTGAAGTTCGGCAACTGGACCGGCCCCACTGGCGACCCGTTCACGAACCAGAACGTCTACTCGCCGGAGCACTCGGTCATGGCGCAGTGGAAGGCGGGCCAGCTCCTGAACGTCTGGCCGAAGGCCTTCGCCGAGACGGCGCTGACCTTTCCCGAGCCGGTGAAGAAGTAGCCTCCGCTCCCGCCAGTCTGCAAGGGCCCGTCTCCTGACCGGAGGCGGGCCAGGCGGGACGGGCCGGCAGAGGCCGACCTAATGGAGACGTTTGCGCAGAGCCTGGTGAGCGGGGTCCTGACCGGGGCCCTCTACGCCATGATCGGCATCGGGCTGACCGTCGTGTTCGGGGTGATGAAGATCATCAACCTCGCCCACGGGGAGATGGTGATGCTCGGGATGTTCGGGGCGTTCTGGGGGCAGGCGCTCTGGCATCTCGACCCGTTCGTCTCGCTCGTCGTCTGGACCCCGCTGATGTTCGTGGTGGGGATGCTGACCTACCGGTTCCTCCTCCGGAAGATCATCCCCGGGGGCGAGCTCAACACGCTCCTCTACACCGCCGGGCTCTCGCTCCTGATCGCCAACGTGGCGCTCTTCGTCTGGAAGGGGGACTACCGGACGATCTCCCTCTCCTACGGCATGACCCCCGTGAGGCCGTTCGGAATCGCCATCGCGGTGCCGCTCGCGATCGCGTTCGGCCTGGCGATCGCCATCACCGTCGCGCTCTGGCTCTTCCTTTCGCGGACGAACCTCGGGCGGGCGATCCGCGCGACCAGCCAGAACCCGGAGGCGGCGACGCTGATGGGGGTCGACGTCGAGCGGGTCGCGGTCGTCACGTTCGGCCTCGGGACGGCCCTGGCCGGGGCGGCCGGGGTCCTGCTCGCGCCGTCGCTCTACCTCTACCCGACGGTGGGGGAGCTGCTTCTCGTGAAGTGCTTCGTCATCGTCGTTCTCGGGGGGCTCGGGTCGGTCCCGGGCGCGATCGCGGGGGGGATCCTCCTCGGAGTCGTCGAGTCGCTCGGCGCGGTCTACGTCTCGGCGACCTACAAGGACGGCATCGGCTTCGTCCTGTTCCTCGCGGTCCTTCTCTACAGGCCGTCGGGGCTCTTCGGGGTCGGGAAGTGAAGCTGGCCCGGCGTTTTCTCCCGGCGCTCCTCGGCGTGGCGGCGCTCGCCGCCATCCCGCTCGTCGTGAAGAACTCGTTCTTTCTCCACGTCTGCATCCTGGTCCTCATGTGGACGGTCCTCGGAGCGGCCTGGAACGTCCTGGGCGGCTTCGCCGGACAGGTCTCGTTCGGACACGCGGCGCTCTTCGCCGTCGGGGCCTACACGACGATCATCCTGTACCTCAAAGGGGGCCTGGCCCCCTGGTGGGGGATCCCGCTGGGAGGGCTGGCGGCCGCCGTCGTCTCGTTGCCGATCGGCTTCCTCTGCTTCCGCCTCCGCGGGCCCTACTTCTCGCTCTCGACGCTCGCGGTGGCCGAGATCGTCAAGCTGGTCGCCCTGAACTGGGAGTCGGTGACGGCCGGCTCGGTCGGCTATCTGATCACGTCGCTCCCCCCCCTCTCGATCCTCGGGGCGTCCGTCAACTGGGAGGGGAAAGTTCCGTTCTACGTCGCCGCCGCGATCCTCACCGTGATCGCCCTCGCGGCGACCGGGTGGCTCCGGAGCTCCCGGATCGGGGCCTACCTCGTGGCGATCCGCGAGAACGAGGACGCGGCAGAGGCCGTCGGCATCGACACGGTCCGGACGAAGGCCCTCACCTTCGCCCTGTCGGCGTTTCTCGCCGGGATGGGCGGGGGCTTCTACGCCTTCTACTTCCGTTACGTCGATCCGGACGCCGTGGCCGGCATCGGGCTCTCGATGGAGATGGTCTTCATCGCGGTGGTCGGCGGTCTGGGGACGGTGGGCGGTCCCCTGGTCGGAGCGGTCTTCCTGACCGCCGTCGCGGAGCTGGTGCGAGAGCGTTTCCAGGCCGGGCACCTGATCTTCTACGGCCTCTTCATGATGCTGGTGATTCGCTACATGCCCGAGGGGATCTGGGGACGCGTCCGCAAGATCATCGACGGAAAGAAGGGGGGGAGCTGACGTGGCGCTCCTCGAGGTCGAAAAGCTGACCAGGAACTTCGGCGGGGTCTGCGCGGTTTCGAACCTGAGCTTCTCCGTGACCGAGGGAGAGATCCTGGGGCTGATCGGACCGAACGGCGCTGGAAAGACGACGGTCTTCAACCTCGTCACCGGCTTCGTACGGCCAACGTCGGGAGCGATCCGGCTGGACGGGCGGAGCGTCGTCGGCCTCCGGCCGCACGCGGTGGCCCGCCGAGGGATCGCCCGGACCTTCCAGATCGTGAAGCCCTTCCCGGGGCTCTCGGTCCGCGAGAACGTGACGCTGGCCGCGTTCCTCCGGCACCCGGCGCGGCCGGAGGCGGAGGCCGCTGCCGAGAAGGTGCTCGAGCGGGTGGGCCTGTCGCCGCGGGTTAACGAGCTGGCGAGCCAGCTGACGCTCATGGACCAGAAGCGGCTCGAGATGGCGAAGGCCCTGGCCACCGAACCGCGCCTCGTCCTGCTCGACGAGCCGATGGGGGGTCTGAACGCCACGGAGGTGGACGTCGCCTCCGCCCTCGTCCAGCGGATCCGGGAGTCGGGCGTGACGGTCGTCCTGGTCGAGCACGTGATGAAGGCGATCATGCGGATCAGCGACCGGGTCGTCGTGATCAACCAAGGGGAGAAGATCGCGGAAGGGCCTCCGGCGAAGGTCGTCGAGGAGCCGGAGGTCCTGGCGGCCTACTTCGGCAAGAAGAGGGTCGCCTGATGCTGCGCGTCGAAGGGCTCTCGGTCCGGTACGGGCAGGTGACGGCGCTGTGGGACGTCGGCTTCGACGTGCAGGCGGGGGAGATCGTCGCCCTGGTCGGGGCGAACGGCGCGGGGAAGACGACGACGTTGAAGACGCTCTCCGGGCTGCTCCGGCCGGAAACGGGGACGATCCTCCTCGACGGCGACCCGCTGGAGAAACACTCCACGATGGAGATCGTCGAGCGCGGCGTCGTCCACGTGCCGGAAGGGCGGAAGCTCTTCCCGGAGATGACGGTGAAGGAGAACCTCCTCCTGGGGGGCTTCCACCCGTCCGCCCGCAGCCACCAGGCCTCGCGGCTGGAGGAGGTCTACGGGATCTTCCCGAGGCTGAAGGAGCGCCAGGGGCAGATGGGCGGGACCCTGTCCGGCGGCGAGCAGCAGATGGTGGCGATCGGGCGCGGGCTGATGGCCGGGCCGAAGATCCTGATGCTCGACGAGCCGAGTCTCGGCCTGGCGCCGCTCCTCGTCGACGAGATGTTCCGGGTGGTGGAGGAGATCAACCGGAAGGGAGTGACGGTCCTCCTGGTGGAGCAGAACACCGAGCACGCCCTCCGGATCGCGAGCCGCGGCTTCGTCCTGGAGTCGGGGCGAGTCGTCCTCTCTGGCACGGGCCTCGAGCTCCTC
>CAIMWE010000134.1 GCA_903845115.1 uncultured Acidobacteriota bacterium
GCCGCGGCAGGTCGTCAGCGTCGCGGGGGGGACCGTGGACGGCGAGTCGATCCTCGTCACCCACGGGGCGAGGTTCGAGGTGGGGGAGACGTACCTCGTCTCCGCCTGGGGGAACGAGCACCTCTACAGCTCGGCCGTCGTCGACGGGGACCGGGCCTACTACCGGAAGGTCGTCGACGAGGCGACGTCGGTCGAGGTGTTCCTGGATCCGGAAGAGAGGCGAATGGAGGCGCGGCCGGACGGTGTGCTGGTCCCGGGGCGTCTTTCGGCTCCGGCGGGGAAGCGGGGTTTCGTCCGGTTCCCGACGGACGAGGAGCTCGCCTACGTGCGGGCGCAGACCGAGGAGAAGACGCCGGCGCTGGTTCCCGTCTACCTCGACCCGTCCGGCCGGAGGATCGCTCCGCTCCCGGTCGCGGCCGAGGCGGCGGCGCCGGAGCCCTGCTCCGCGAGCCGGTCCGACCTGCGGAGCGGGATGGAACGGGTCCGAAAGGCAGTCTCCTCATCTCGCAGCGTGAAGTGAGGGGGCGCAGATGAGACGCCTCGTTCTTCTCCTGGCGCTGGCGATTGCGGCTCTTCCCTCGCTGCTCCTGGCGCAGGCCAACTCTGGCCGCGTGAACGGTGAAGGGTGCTGGTGCGGCTACGGGACCGGGATGCCGCGAGACCTCGTCATCCGCGGCAAGTCGAGCTCGACCTCGATGAAGCAGGCGGCGGCGGACGCGATCAACGAGTGGAACCGGTACGCGAAGGTGCTCAACGTGACCGTCGACACCACCGAGAGCGTCGGGAAGCTCGGGAACGGGGTCGACGAGGTGAACGTCTTCATCAACCCGGCGGACGCCATCGCCGTCTACGGGATCGAGATGGAGCCAGGCTTGTTCGGGCAGGCCGTGATCGCTCCCAATGCGAACTTCGGGAGATTCAACGGGTGCAAGGACTACGTGAGCACGGGGTGCGGCCCGTTCACCGAGTCCGACGTCCTCGTGAACGCGACATTCGGGAAAGGGTGGACGGAGGACTGGTTCGCCTTCGGTGCGGATTCTCAGTCCAGTAACGCGGCCGTCGTTCAGGCCACCACGATCCACGAGGAGGGGCACTCCCTCGGTCTCCACCACGTCTTCGACCTGTCGGGGAAAACGACGTCCTTCTCGGTGATGAACTACGCCGACGACGACGCAGCCAAGTGGGTGACGCGGATGGACGCGAACACCATCAGGGCCGAGTACCCGAACCAGGCCGTCACGCTCACCGACGTCGGGGTCTTCCCGTTCGTCTACGGCAACGGCCAGTATGCGCAGTCGTACGCGACGCTGGGGACCTCCTCCGTGATGCCAGGCGCGGTCTTTTCCCTGAACAAGTGGACCCTGGAGAACGTCGGGACGAAGGAAGCGTCGGCGGTGGAGGTTCGCTTCTACGCGTGGCCGGCCGGGAGCCGGAAGTACCCCGAGCCGTCCGACGTCCCCCTCGGCTCCGTTTCCTTCGCCAGCGTCCCGGTCAACACGCACGCCGAGTACTCGGGGACCCCGCTCACGGTCCCGGTCGGGACGGCGGCGGGACAGTACAACGTCGGGGCGATCGTCCTCGTGGGCGGGGCCGAGGACTCGCCCTGGGTCGCCGGCAAGCCGAACAACAACCGCTTCGTCGTGGGCCACGACCCCTACCTCACCGTGACGGTCCTGACGCCTCCGGCGCCGGACGCCGTCACGGCCGACTTCTCGTTCGCGCCCGACACCCCGCTGGCCGGGGACCCGGTGAGCTTCACCGACAAGTCGCTCGGGGTGCCGACCAGCTGGAGCTGGAGCTTCGGCGACCCGGGCTCGGGGGACGCGAACGTCTCGACCCAGCAGAGCCCGGCCCACGCCTTCTCCGGCCCGGGCACCTATTCCGTCACCCTGACGGTCGCCAAGGGCTCGAACACGAGCTCGCTCTCGCGCAACGTGACGGCTTCCGGCAGCGCTCCGGGCCTGTCGATCACGCGGGTGATCCCGATCGTCCTCGACGTCGGGCAATCGCCCCGCTTCACCTCCGAGCTGACCCTTTCCAATCGCGGGAGCACCACCTCCACGCTGACGCTGCGCTACACGGCGGCGCCCAGCCTGGGGGCCTCCGGCTCC
>CAIMWE010000135.1 GCA_903845115.1 uncultured Acidobacteriota bacterium
ATGGCCCGCATCCCCGACGACCTGCTCCGGAGGATCCGTGACGAGGTACCGCTCGAGCGCCTGGCCGAGGCGCGGGGGGTGGAGCTGAAGCGGCATGGGGCCGACCTGATCGGCCTCTGTACCTTCCACGACGACAAGGAGCCCTCCCTCGTCATCACACCGGGCAAGAACCTCTGGCACTGCCTGGGGGCCTGCCAGGCCGGGGGCTCGCCGATCGACTGGGTGATGAAGGCGGAGGGGGTGAGCTTCCGGCACGCGGTCGAGATCCTGAGGGCCGAGCACTTCCCGACGTCTCCCTCGCTCGACCGGCCGCCGAGGCCGGCTTCGACGACCGCTCCCCAGCTCGCCTCGCCGCTCGAGAGCGAGGCGACGGACCGGGAGCTCCTCGGCCAGGTGATCGACTACTACCACCAGACGCTGAAGGAGAGCCCCGAAGCCCTGGCCTATCTGGAGAAGCGCGGCCTCCGCCATCCCGAGCTCGTCGACCGCTTCAAGCTCGGCTACGCCAACCGGACGCTCGGCTACCGCCTCCCCGCCATGAACCGGAAGGCCGGCCAGGAGATCCGGACGAGGCTCCAGAAGCTGGGCGTCCTCCGGGAGAGCGGCCACGAGCACCTCAACGGCTCCCTCGTCATCCCGATCCTCGGCGAAACAGGGGAAGTCCTGGGGGCCTACGGCCGGAAGATCCGGAGCGACCTGAGGCCGGGCACCCCGGACCACCTCTACCTCCCAGGGCCCCATCGGGGCGTCTTCAACCTGGAGGGGCTGAAGGGCGTCAAGGAGGTGGTCCTCTGCGAGGCCCTCATCGACGCCCTCACCTTCTGGTGCGCCGGCTTCCGCAACGTCACCGCCTCCTACGGCGTCGAGGGCTTGACGCCGGACCACCTGGCCGCCTTCAAGGTCTTCGGCACCGAGCACGTCCTGATCGCCTACGACCGGGACGCGGCGGGGGACGGGGCGGCCGAGCGGCTCGCCAGGAGGCTGACGGCCGAGGGGATCGGCTGCTCGCGGATCCGCTTCCCGAAGGGGATGGACGCCAACGACTACGCCCTGAAGGTCCAGCCTCCCGCCAGGTCGCTCGGCGTCCTGATCCGGAGCGCCGAGTGGCTCGGGAACGGAAAGCGGCCGGTCCAGGCGGAGATGAAGCCCAGCGCGGTCGACCAGGTCGTGCCGCCGGTCAGGACGGCCGACGGGGGGAATTTCGGACGCGAACTCGGGGGGAAATTCGGGCGCAACCTGGATGTCGTACGCCCGAACGAGCAGCCGGCCCCTTTAGCCGCTAAAGAAGGGAAGCCAGCCACGCCGGTGCTGCCGACGTCACCGAAGGCGGCGACAGCGTCCCCGATCCCGGCCAACAGCCCCGACTCCGACGAGGTGACGCTCACCCTGGGCGACCGACGCTATCGCCTCCGCGGCCTGAGGAAGGGTCTTTCCCCCGGCGCCTTGAAGCTCAACGTCCTCGTCACGAGGGAAGGCACCGAGGCCGAGGCCCTCTTCGCCCCGCCCTCGCCGCTCTCCGGCGTTTTCGTCGACACCCTCGACCTCTACTCGGCCAGGGCCCGGGCCTCTTTCGAGAAGCAGGCCGCGGCAGAGCTGGGCGTCACCGAGGAGGCCGTCAAGCGCGACCTGGGGCAGCTCCTGAGGATGGCCGAGGAACTCCAGGCCCTCCAGCAGGAGGCCCTCCGGAGGACGCTCGAGCCGACGGCCAAGGCGGTCCACCTCACCGACGACGAGACGAGGGAGGCCCTCGACCTCCTGAGAGACCCGAAGCTCCTCGACCGGATCCTGACCGACTTCGACGCCTGCGGCCTCGTCGGCGAGGAGACCAACAAGCTCACCGCCTACCTCGCCGCCGTCTCCCGCAAGCTCGACAAGCCGCTGGCCGTCATCGTCCAGTCCTCCTCGGCCGCCGGGAAGTCGGCCCTGATGGACGCCGTCCTCGCCTTCCTGCCGGAGGAGGATCGGGAGAAGTACTCCGCCCTCACCGGCATGTCGCTCTTCTACTTCGGCGAGTCCAAGAGCCTCCGTCACAAGGTCCTCGCCATCGCGGAGGAGGAGGGGGCCGAGCGGGCCACCTACGCCCTGAAGCTCCTCCAGTCCGAGGGCGAGCTGACGATCGCCTCCACCGGAAAGGACCCCCAGACCGGCAAGCTCGTCACCCAGGAGTACCGGGTCGAAGGGCCGGTGATGATCTTCCTGACGACCACCGCCGTCGAGATCGACGAGGAGCTCCTCAACCGCTGCCTCGTCCTGACCGTCGACGAGAGCCGCGAGCAGACGAGGCGGATCCACGAGCTCCAGCGGAGGGCCGCAACCCTCGAAGGGATCCTCGCCTCGCGCCGGAAGCCGAAGGCCCTGAAGGTCCACCGGAACGCCCAGCGTCTCCTCCGCCCCCTCCCGGTCCACAACCCATACGCCGACCGGCTCACCTTCCTCGACGAGAAGACCAGGGCGAGGAGGGACCACGTCAAGTACCTGAAGCTGATCGAGGCCATCGCACTCCTCCACCAGTACCAGCGAGAGGTGAAGAGCGTCCAGGTCGAAGGCGAGGTCGTCGAGTACGTCGAAGCGACGCTCGACGACGTCGCCCTCGGGAACCGCCTCGCCTCCGAGGTCCTCGGCCGGTCGCTCGACGAGCTACCTCCCCAGACCCGGAGGCTCCTCGGCCACCTCGACGAGCTGGTGACCGAGGCCTGCCAGAAGCAGGGGAGCGCCCGGGAAGACCTCCGCTTCTCCAGGCGGGACGTCCGGCGCTTCACCGCCTGGGGCGACACGCAGCTCCGGATCCACCTCGACCGGCTCGTCTCGCTCGAGTACCTCCTGGTCCACCGGGGCGGGCGGGGC
>CAIMWE010000136.1 GCA_903845115.1 uncultured Acidobacteriota bacterium
AGGGGAGCCCCTGGGCCTTCGCACGCAGAAGCAGCGCCTGGCCGCCATCAAGCACTTCTTCCGCTGGCTCGGAAGGAACAGCTACATCCTCGCCAACCCCGCCTCCGAGATCGAGCTGCCGCGCGTCCCGCCCCGGAGGCCCCCCGAGGTCCTCACGCTCGGCGAGGTGGAGCAGGTCCTCGCCCAGCCCGACATCACGACGCCCTACGGCCTCAGGGACCGCGCGATCCTGGAGACGCTCTACTCCACGGGGATGCGGCGCAAGGAGCTCTCGCTCCTCTGCTTCTCCGACATCCAGCCCGAGGCGGGGATCCTCCGCGTGCGTCACGGCAAGGGGAAGAAGCAGCGGATCATCCCGATCGGCGAACGGGCGCTCGGCTGGATCCGGCGCTACCTCGCCGACGTCAGGCCCCAACTCGCGACGACGCCCGATGACGGCACGCTCTTCCTCTCCTTCACCGGCAAGCCCTTCTGGCCCGACACGCTCACGCAGATGGCGCGCGACTACGTGAAGAAGGCAGGGATCAAGAAGCCCGGCTCCTGCCACCTCTTCCGCCACACGATGGCGACCCTGATGCTCGAAGGTGGCGCCGACATCCGCTTCATCCAGGAGATGCTCGGCCACGCCCTGCTCGATTCCACCGAGATCTACACCCACGTCTCCATCAAGAAGCTCAAGGAGATCCATTCCGCCACGCACCCCGGGGCGACCCTCGTGCGACGCAAGGGCGCGGAAGGGGAGGCTCCCGAGACCTCGGCGGAGCCGCTGTTTCCTCTTTTAGCGGCCGAAAGCGGCGACGAGGACCCCGAACCATGAGGCTGCGTTATCCTTTGAGGGTGACATTAGCCGTCGAATTCGACCGCGAAGAGGATGGCCGCTGGATCGCCGTGATCGAGTCGATCCCCGGCTGTCACGTCTACGGCGAAACGCGCCACGAGGCGCTCGCCAAGGTCGAGGCTCTGGCGCTCCACGTGGTCGCCGAGCGCCTGGAGGACGGCGAGATCACGGCCGAAGAGGCGGCGAGCGTGAACTTCGTCGTTTCCGCCGCTGCCTGAGCGCTTCAAGGCGGCCAAGGCCCGCCGCATCCTGGCAGCGCTGCTGCGAATCGGCTGGACGATCACGAAGACGACGGGCTCCCATCGCACCCTCGCGCGGCCAGGCTGGCCGAAGGCCCGCTTCGCGTACCACGACGGCGAGGAGATCGGGCCGAAGATCCTGGCTCGCATCGCCAAGGAAACCGGCCTGAAGCCCGAAGACCTCTGACTCTCTCGCGGGCTAAACTCGTCCTATCGATGCCAGCCGCGCGCCCCTTCTCAGCCTCCCGGGCCATGCCCGCGCCCGGCCTGCTCGCCGCGCGGGTCCTAGGTGAGCCAAGCGAGACGGCGCGTGCAGCGGCTTCCACGTCGAGCTATCCCGAGACTCGCATCGGGCCTTTCGGACTCTTCACAGAGACCCACACCGAGCCCCTCGCCTTCGTAAGCACCAGCACGCACCGGGCTTGCGGCGATCCCTGGCTCGAACTCACGAAGGATCTCGGTTTCTTCGGCCAGGAGGATCCGGC
>CAIMWE010000137.1 GCA_903845115.1 uncultured Acidobacteriota bacterium
GCGCGGCGCTCGTCGCCGTCGCCTTCACCCTCTTCCGGGAGGACCGTGAAAGCGCCATCTTCCGGGACCTGACCCTGCTCCTCGCGAACGTCGTCCTCGGCTTCCTCTCCCTGTACGTCATCTTCGAGTGGGCCGAATTCTCGATTCACCTCTACGCGGCGGTCCCCGCGGAAGCGAATGCCGTCCGCCTCGTCCTGTTCGGACCCTTCTGGTGGGTCTTCTGGCTGGTCCATATCGGCCTCGGCGTCCTCGTCCCGCTAGCGATCCTGGCGCCAGTCGCGAACAGGACCGACCCCTCCAAGGTCGCCCTCGCGGCCGGCCTCATCGCCTTCACGTTCCTCGCCGTCCGGGTGAACATCGTCGTCCCCGGCCTTGCCCTTGAGGAACTCCACGGCCTGAAGAACGCCTACAGCGACGCCCGTCTCAACTTCAACTACTTTCCGAACCTGTGGGAGTGGGGCGTCACCGCCTTCTCGTACTCGCTGGTGGCGCTCCTCTTTTACGTCGGGTGCAAGAACCTGCCGCTCCTCGGGCCCGGGGCCGGGACGCGCGAAGGAGGTGCGCGATGAGCGCCAGTGACAACATCGGCAATCTCGAGACGCCCGACCCGGCCGGTCCGCCGGCCGACGGCTTCTCCCGGCGGGACGCGATCCGCGCGGGAACCCTCCTCGGGGGAGGCGCCCTCCTCGCCCAGGGGGTCCGGAAGAACCTGCTCGTCGACCACGCGGCCGATGCCCGGTCCCTGACGCAGGCCCGGGAATACGAGCTGGCGAAGCCGGAGAACATCCTCTACACCACCTGCCTCCAGTGCAACACCGGCTGCGGCGTGAAGGCGAAGATCCTGGACGGCGTCGTCGTGAAGATCGACGGGAGCCCCTATTCCCCGTGGGCCATGTATCCCCACCTCCCGTACAAGACGGCCCCGGCCGACATGGCCAAGATCGACGGCCACCTCTGCCCGAAGGGTGCGGCCGGGATCCAGACGGCCTACGACCCGTATCGGATCCGCCGTGTCCTGAAGCGGGCCGGGAAGCGGGGCGAGAAGAAGTGGGTCTCGATCCCCTTCGAGCAGGCGATCTCCGAGATCGTCGAGGGGGGCAAGCTGTTCGCCGGCGTCCCGGGCGAGGAGGGGAGGCAGGTCGACGGCCTGAAGTCGGTCTGGGCCCTCCGTGACAAGGCGGTCCTCAAGGCGCTCGGGGAAGACGTCGCGAAGATCAAGCACGGCGAGATGACGGTCGCCGAGTTCAAGACGAAGAACGCGGCCCACCTCGACAAGCTGATCGACCCGGACCACCCCGACCTGGGACCGAAGAACAACCAGCTCACCTTCATGTTCGGGCGGCTGAAGGGAGGGCGCTCGGAGTTCATCAAGCGATTCGTCCTCGAGTCGTTTGGCTCGACGAACCTCCACGGCCACACGACCGTTTGCCAGGGCTCTCTCTACTTCACCGGGAAGGCGATGAGCGAGCAATACGACTTCGACGAGAAGGACAAGAAGGTCAAGTGGACCGGCGGCGACAAGTTCTACTGGCAGGGGGACGTCGCGAACGCCGAGTTCGTCCTCTTCGTCGGCTCGGCCGTCTGGGAAGGGGGATACGGCCCGCCCCTTCGGTCGGCCCGGCTGACCGAAAACCTCTCGAAAGGGACCACGAAGATCGCGGTGGTCGACCCCCGCTTCTCGAAGCTCGCGAGCAAGGCGTGGCGGTGGCTGCCGGCCAAGAGCGGAAGCGAGGGGGCCCTGGCGCTCGGGATGATCCGCTGGATCCTGGAGAAGAAGCGGTACAACGAGACGTTCCTCGCGAACGCGAACAAGGCGGCCGCGTCGGCGGACAAGGAGACGGTCTGGACGAACGCCGTCTGGGCGGTCAAGTGCGACGGCAAGGCCAAGGTCGACGCGAACGGAAAGGAGGTCCTCGGGGACGACGGCAGGCCGGCCCTGGAGCTCAAGCCCGGCGCCTTCCTCTACGGCTCCGAGATCGGGCTTCCGAAGAAGAAGAAGACGCTGACGAAGGTGGTCGAGAAGGTCGTGATGAACCCGGACGGTTCGGCGGCCCTGGACGACCACGGCAAGCCGAAGACCGAGAAGGTGGCCGAGGAGGTGAAGGGCGAGGACGGCAAGCCGGTCGTCTACGAGATGGACCTCCCCCTCGTCTTCAAGGCGGGGAAGCTGGTCCCGTTCGACCCGAACGACGAGAAAGAGGCGGCCGAGGGCGACCTCTTCGGGAACACGAAGCTGACCGTCAAGGACAAGGAAGGGAAGCCGGTCGAGGTCGTCGTCAAGACGGCGCTCCAGCTGCTGAAGGAGTCGGCCGAGGCGAAGACGATCGAGCAGTGGGCCGAGGTTTGCGGGATCGAGCCGCAGGCGATCGTGGAGCTGGCGTACGAGATGACGAACCACGGGACGAAGGCGGTGGCCGACATCCACCGCGGCGTCTCCCAGCACACCAACGGCTACTACAACGTCCTCGCCTGGTACTCGCTCAACCTCCTGATCGGGAGCTTCGACCACAAGGGCGGGATCATGAAGGGGTCGGCCTGGGCGTTCGACGGGTCGAAGCCGGGGCAGCCCTACAACTTCGGGAAGATGAACCCGGGGAAGCTGGGCGAGTTCGGCATCTCGGTGATCCGCCACAACATCAAGTACGAGGAATCGACCCTCTTCGACAAGGAGAAGGGGAAGGCGAACTACCCGGCAAAGCGCCAGTGGTGGCCGATCTCGTCCGACGTCTACCAGGAGATCATCCCGTCGATCGGGGACAAGTATCCCTACGCGACGAAGGTCCTGATCACCTACATGTGCTCGCCGGCCTACTCGCTCGCGGGGGGGCAGACGAACGCGGCGATCCTGTCGGACGTCTCAAAGGTCCCGCTCTACATCGCCAGCGACATCATGGTCGGGGAGACCTCGATGTTCGCCGACTACATCTTCCCGGACCTGTCGTATCTCGAGCGCTGGGAGTTCCACGGGACGCATCCGACCTCGGCGCACAAGGTCCAGCCGGTCCGCCAGCCGGTGATCGCGCCGATCCCCGAGGTGGTCAAGGTGTTCGGGCAGGAGACGCCGATCGCCCTGGAGTCGCTGCTGATGGCGATGGCGGAGAAGCTCGGGATGAAGGGGTGGGGAAAGAACGGGTTCGGGGAGGGGAAGGACTTCGTGCACCCCGACGACTTCTACCTCCGCTGCGTGGCCAACATCGCTTCCGGCGAGAAGCCGGTCCTCGAGCAGGGCGAGAAGAAGACCTGGCTGGGCGCGGTCCCGGATGCCGACGACAAGGAAGTCGAGCTCTTCCTCAAGTCCAGGCGGCACCTGCCGAAGAGCGTCTTCGACGAGGCGCGCTGGAAGCGGGCGGCCGGGGAGGCCTTCTGGAAGAAGGTGATCTACGTCCTCAACCGGGGAGGGCGGATCGACGACTTCGACAAGGGGTACGAAGGGGCGATGGTCAAGAACCGGTACGCCAAGCAGGCCAACATGTACTGCGAGAAGACGGCCAAGTGCAAGAACGCGATCACCGGGAAGAGCAACCACGGCATCGCGACCTACGTCCCGATCTCGGGGATCGACGGGAAGCCGATCGAGGACGAGGCGAAGGGCTTCGACCTCCACATGATCACTTACAAGGCGGTCCAGCACACGAAGTCCCGGACGATCACCAACTACTACCTCAACGCCCTCGGGCCGGAGAATGCGTTCCTGATCAACTCGGTCGACGCGAAGGCCCGCGGGATGGAGGACGGCGCCCGCGTCCGCGTCGTGTCGGCCACGAATCCGGACGGGGTGATGGATCTGCAGGCGGGCGGCAAGAAGGACCTGATCGGGAAGATCAAGGTGATCGAGGGGATTCGCCCCGGAGTCATCGCCTTCTCGCTCGGGAACGGCCACTGGGCGAACGGTTCGACCGACTTCGTCCTGGACGGGGCCTTGGTTCCGGGAGACCCGCGGCGAGGCGGGGGAGTTCACGCCAATGCGGCGATGAGGCTCGACGACACGCTCAAGAACACCTGTCTCCTCGACCCGGTCGGGGGGAGCGTCTCCTTCTATGACAGCAAGGTGAAGCTGATCAAGGTATGACCCGGTGCCGGGGAGCGGGCCATCGCCCGCTCCCCGGCACCTCTTTGGGTTTATCGTCGTGAGGATGCGCCGGCTCGCCGCCCTCGCCACGGTCCTCGTCGCCCTCCTCTTCGGCGCCCTGGTCGTACCGGGAACGGGGCTGAGGTCTGCGGTCGTATCGGCCATCAGCTCTCGGCCAGCGGCTCCGGACGTCTCCCTCCCCGCGCCCCTGAGCAAGCCCGGGGAGCCCTTTCGTGTGGCCATCGGAGCGATGATCTCGCCCGAGCAGACCTACCGTTTCTACAGCGACCTCTTCCAGGCGCTCGCGGCACGCCTTCACCGGCCCCTGGAGCTGAAGCAGCGCCGGACCTACGGTGAGGTCAACACCCTGGTGACGCGAGGCGAGGTCGACCTCGCCTGGATCTGCACCGGGGCGTGGCCGATCCTGGCTCGAGGCAACGCTGCCCGGCTGCTAGCGGTTCCCGTGGTGGCGGGGAAGAGCACGTACAACGCCCTGATCATCGTGGGACGCGTCCGTCCCCGGGCGCGAGGCCTCCAGGAACTCGGCGGATCCCGCTTCGCGTTCACCGACCCCATCTCCCTGACGGGGTGTCTCTATCCGAAGAGGCGGATCGAGGAGATCGGCGGCGATCCCGAGAGGTTCTTCTCGTCGACGTTCTTTTCCTACGGCCACGACCGGTCGATCGAGGCGGTCCACCGGGGCCTTGCGGCCGGCGCCAGCGTCGACTCGCTCGTGTTCGATTACCTGGCGAAGCGGTTTCCGGAGGAGGTCGAGGGGATCCGGGTCGTCGAGCGGTCAGCTCCGTTCCCGATCCCGCCGCTCGTCGTCCCCAGCGGCACGCCGGAAGCTCGCCTTGCCGAGATCCGGACGACCCTCTTCGACCTGATTCGCGAGGAGGAGGGCAAGAAGCTCCTCGACGCGCTCCTGGTCGATGGCTTCGTCCTGCCCGACGAGTCTGCGTACGCGGGGCTCCGGTAGGTGGCAGCCGTCGAGCGGCCGCTCCGGGCCCGGCTCCAGATCGGGATCACGGCCGCCGTCCTCGTGTTCGGGGCGCTGAACGTCGCGCTCGTCGGCCGCATCGCCTACACCGCCCTCCGCAGCGAGCAGGACCGGCGGCTGACCTTCGTGGCCCGTCTCCTGGCGCAGCGCGCGGCGCGGCCTCTTCTCGTGGAGGACCACCTCGACCTCCAGAAGCTCCTGGACGAGACCCGGACGCTCGACCGGGAGCTGGCCTACGTCGTCGTCCTCGACAGGCGCGGCTCGCGGGTCGCCCAGAGCGCGGAGAAAGAGGCCCTCCAGGAACTGTCGTCCCCGCTGAGCGGATCGGGACCGGACCCGGCGAGGTTCCGGGAGGCGGTGGAGCCGATCATGGAGGGACGCCTTGGCCAGATCCACGTCGGAGTGGACGAGACGGGGCTCCGCCAGACGCTTTTCCGGATCGTCGGGGTGATCGCGGCGATGGTCCTTGGGTTCCTCCTGGTCGGGGTCACCGCGGCCGTCCTGGTCGCCCGGACAGTCACCCGGCCTCTCGAACGGCTGATCGCGTTCGCCTCCGGCGTTCGGCTGGAGGGCCCGCTCCCGTCCCTGACGCTCGGAGGGCGCGACGAGATCGCGGAACTGGGCCGCCACTTCCAGGAATCGGCGGGACAGCTCCAGCGGCTCCACGGCGAATCCCGGCGCCGCGACCGCGAGCTGTCCCGGGTGGAGCACCTGGCGGTCGTGGGGACGCTGGCCGCCGGCGTCGCTCACGAGATCAACAACCCGCTGGCCGGCCTCCGGACGGCCCTCGAGCGGCTGCTGAAGCTGGTGAAGGACCCTGCGGCCGCGGAGCGCTACGGGACCGTCCTCCGGGACGCCATCGCCAGGATCGAACGGACGGTCCAGGGAGTCCTGCGGTTCGCCCGCGCCACGGAGGTCCACGTCGGCCCGGTGAGCCTCGAGGAGGCGGTGCAGCGGGCCCTCGAGCTGGCGGGGCCCCGGCTGGAAGAGGGGCGAATCGGCCTGGTGCGCGACATTCCCTCGGACCTGCCGCCGGTCTCGGCCGACGGTTCGATCCTGACCCAGGTGGTACTGAACGTCGTCCTGAATGCGTGCGACGCGATGCCGGGCGGGGGCGAGGTCTGGCTCCGGGCCGGGCTCGAGGGGAACGAGGCGGTCCTGGTGGTCTCGGACGCGGGAACCGGCATCCCGCCGGAGATCGCGGCCAAGATCTTCGACCCGTTCTTCACGACGAAGGCGCCGGGGAAGGGGACGGGCCTCGGCCTGGCCGTATCGCGGGCGGGAATCCGCGAGTCCGGCGGCGACCTGGAGCTGCTCCCGGGCGGCGGTCGGGGGGCGTCGTTCCGGATCCGGCTTCCGCTCGTGAAAGGGGAATCACATGGCGCTGCTCCTGCTGGTTGAGGACGAGCCCTCCCTTCAGCTCGCCCTGGCCGACACCCTGGAAGACGTCGGCCATTCCGTGACGGTGGCCGGGACGGTGGCCGACGCCCTCGCGGCCCTCCGGCGCGAGACGCCGGACCTGGTGCTGTCGGACCTGCGTCTCCCCGACGGGAGCGGCCTCTCGGTCCTGAACGCCGTGATCTCGGACACGCCGGACGTCCCGGTCATCGTCCTGACCGCTTACGGCACGGTCGCTGGAGCGGTGGAGGCCCTGCACGCCGGGGCGGCCGAGTACCTGACCAAGCCGTTCGACGAGACGCAGCTCCTGGCGATGATCGCCCGCCACATCGAGCTCAGGCGGCTCCGGCGTCGGGTTGCGGACCTGGAGGGAACCGTGCGCGAGCCCGTCGGCGGCTCGCCGGTGTTCCGGAAGGCTCTCGACCTGGCCCGGACCGTGGCGGCGAGCGACTCGACGGTCCTCCTCTCCGGCGAGACCGGAACCGGCAAGGAGGTGCTGGCGCGCTTCCTCCACGAGTCGTCGCACCGCAGGCAGAAGCCGTTCGTGGCGGTCAACTGCGCGGCCCTTCCGGAGTCCCTCCTCGAGTCCGAGCTGTTCGGTCACGAGAGGGGCGCCTTCACCGGAGCGGTCCGGCAGCGGCTGGGACGGTTCGAGGACGCCGACGGGGGCACCCTGTTCCTCGACGAGATCGCCGAGACGTCGCAGGGAGTCCAGGCCAAGCTCCTCCGCGCCCTGGAGGAGCGGCGGGTCGAGCGGCTCGGGTCGAGCCGGTCGATCGCCGTCGACGTCCGCGTCATCGCGGCCACGAAACGGGATCTCGAAGTGGAGGTCGAAGAGGGCCGCTTCCGCGACGACCTGTACTACCGGTTGAAGGTAGTGCCGATCCAGCTCCCACCGCTCCGGGACCGGGAAGGGGACGTCGCCCTCCTGGCCCAGGCGTTCGCCCTTCGGTTCGGGACGGAACGGGGCCGGCCGCTGACCTTCTCCTCCGAGGCGCTCGAAGCCCTTGCGCACCACCCGTTCCCCGGCAACGTGCGGGAGTTGCACCACCTGGTCCAGCGGCTCGCCGTCGTCTGCCCGGCCGAGACGGTCCTCGTAGGGCACCTTCCGGAGGAATACGCCCTCGGGGGGCGCCTCAGGGTAACGGCCGACCTCACGAGTTTCCAGGGGACGCTGGCAGAGATGTCGGACCAGTTCGAGAAACTCGTCCTGGCCCGAACCCTGACCCGCGTCGACGGGCACCGGGGGCACGCCGCCGAGGCCCTCGGCATCTCGCGGAAGAACCTCTGGGAGAAGCTGAAGGCGCTCGGACTCGAGGATTGAGGCGCGGCGCCTACTCCGCCTTCTTCTTCAGCTTGAGCGGGCCGGAGGCCATGGGGGAGGTCCACTTCCCCTCCATGGAGGTCCCGTCCTCGGAGACCGTGGCCACGAAATCCATGGTCGACTCGCCGACCTTCAGCTTCCGGTCCTTCACCGAGGCGCTCGTGAAGGTGTCGGCGAAGTCGCCCGCCACCGTCTCGAACCAGGTCGACTTTCCCTCGAGGGCGTTGCCCTTGGCGGAGGTGATCGTGACCGTCAGCTTGCCTCCGGCCTCGGCGAAGGTCCATCGCCCCTCCCAGCTCCCGACCAGCTTCGCCGCGAAGGCGGCGTCCTCGTCAGCCGGGGCAGGGGCCTCCGCGAGGGCGGCCAAGGGAAGCGCCAGGATGCAGATGGCCAGGAAGGTGAGCCAGGGGGACTTTGTCATGCGTGCTCCTCCGCGTTGGTTTGGGGGTGGATCCGCCCCGGGGTGCGCCCGCGATTGTACCGGCCGGGGCCGGCGCCCGGAGCGGGAGCGCCGGCCCTTCCCGTCAACCGGGAGAGTCGAACCCGAGCTCGGCGGCGACGAGCGGAACGAGGACGGAACGGATCTCGTCCCGGACCCGGCGGAAAGCGGGAAGGGCGTCGGGGCCGATCCCCGCGTGCACGGGATCCTCGAAGGCGTGGTGGACCGTCTTCCGGGCTCCGGGAAGGACCGGGCACGCCTCGCGGGCCGAGTCGCAGACGGTGACGACGAGGTCGAACGGGAGCGCCTTCAGGGTCTCCACGGACTTGCTGGAGTGGGAGGTGACGTCGACGCCGGCCTCGGCCATCACCTCGATCGCCCTCGGGTGGACGAAGGAGGGCCGGGTCCCGGCGGAGTGGACCTCGACCCGGTCGCCGAGGTCGTGGCGGAGCCACCCTTCCGCCATCTGCGACCGGCAGGAGTTCCCGGTGCAGAGGACGAGGACGCGGGGCTTGTTCATACGGTGGCGCCTCCTTCCCCGGCCGCGGGCGAGAAATACCGCCGCTGAAACCAGAGCGCCACGTTGACGAGGCCGATCATCACCGGCACCTCGACGAGCGGCCCGATGACCGCCGCGAAGGCGGCCCCGGAGTCGATCCCGAAGACGGCGACCGCGACGGCGATCGCCAGCTCGAAGTTGTTGCTGGCCGCGGTGAAGGCCAGGGTCGTCGTCTTGCCGTAGCCGGCCCCGGCCCTCCTCCCCATGAAGAAGGAGACCAGGAACATGACGACGAAGTAGACCAGCAGCGGGATGGCGATCCGGACGACGTCCATCGGGATCGAGACGATGAGCTTCCCTTTCAGGCTGAACATCACCACGATCGTGAAGAGGAGGGCGACCAGGGTGATGGGGCTGATCCGGGGGACGACCTCCCGGTGGTACCACTCCCGGCCCTTCCACTTCACGAAGGCGAACCGGGTGAGGGCGCCCGCCAGGAAGGGAATGCCCAGGTAGATGAAGACGCTCTTCGCGATCTCCCCCATGCTGACCTTCACGACGCTTCCCTCGAGGCCGAACAGGGGAGGGAGGACCGTGATGAAGAACCAAGCGTAGACACTGTAGAAGAGCACCTGGAAGACGCTGTTGAAGGCCACGAGCCCGGCGGCGTACTCGGTGTCCCCCTTCGCCAGCTCGTTCCAGACGATGACCATGGCGATGCAGCGGGCCAGGCCGATCATGATGAGACCGACCATGTAGTCGGGGTGGTCGCGGAGGAACACGATGGCGAGGAGGAACATCAGGATCGGTCCGATCACCCAGTTCTGGAGAAGGGAGATCCCGACGACCTTCCGGTCCCGGAAAACGTCCCCCATCTCCTCGTACCTCACCTTGGCGAAGGGGGGGTACATCATCAGGATCAACCCCGCGGCGATCGGGATGTTGGTCGTGCCGGCCTGGAACGAGTTGATGAACCCCTCGATCCCCGGGACGAACGTGCCGATGGCCACCCCGGCCGCCATGGCGGCGAAGATCCAGAACGTGAGCCAGCGGTCGAGAAAGGAGAGTTTCCTGGAGATGCCGTCGGGCTTTGGAGCCATTGGGCCGTGCCTCCTCGCGTGGAATGCGGTGATGAAAGGACGGAGGGCGCCGGCCGTCAGACCGTCGCGGGCTTCGTCGCCCGGACGAACGCGCTCCGGAACTTCCCGTCGACCTCCGGGGCGATGGTCTCGACGTCGATTCCGGCCGAGGTGAGGAAGTCCTTCGCGTCGGCGACGGAGTAGACGCGGGTCGCCTCGACGGTGACGCCGACGAAGCCGGCCGCCGAGAGCTTCGAGAGGTACTCGTCCTCCGAGAGGGCCCCGGCGATGCAGCCGATCCAGAGCTCGACGCTCTTCTTCACGGCGGCCGGGATCTCTCCCTTCGTCACGACGTCCGAGACGGCCAGCTGCCCGCCCGGCTTCAGGACCCGGAACGCCTCGCGGAGGACGCGGTCCTTGTCGGCCGAGAGGTTGATGACGCAGTTGGAGATGACGACGTCGACCGTGGCGTCCGGCAGGGGGATCTCCTCGATCGTCCCCTTCAGGAACTCGACGTTGGAAAGGCCCGACTTCCGCTGGTTCTCCCGGGCGAGGGCGAGCATCTCGTCGGTCATGTCGAGGCCGTACGCCTTCCCGGTCGGACCGACCCTCCTGGCCGAGAGGAGGACGTCGATGCCGCCACCCGACCCGAGGTCGAGGACGACCTGCCCCGGCTCCAGCTTCGCCAGCGCGGTCGGGTTGCCGCACCCGAGCGAGGCCAGGACCGCCTCCTCGGGAATCGAGGCTTTCTCCGAGAGGCCGTAGAGGTTCGAGGTGATCGGGTCGCAGCTCAGCCCGGACGCGGACGGGGCGGTCCCGCAGCAGGAGGTGGCCTTCCCCGAGAGGACGTGCCTGGCCGCCTCCCCGTACTTCTCGCGGACGGCTTCGGTGACGGTCCTGTCAGGGGCGGTCTTTTCGGTCATGGTCGGCTCCTCTGATCAAGAGAAATTGATGTGTCGTTCACGCGGGATCACTTCCGGCAGCAGCCGGCCTCCCCCTTGCCGGCCGGACCCGGAGCGGAGGGGAGGGACTCGAGATAGTCGCGAAGAAGGGAGAGGGCGGCGGGGTTGATCGAGTAGTGGACCCACCGTCCGTCCCGGCGGTCGACGACGAGGCCGGCGTCCCGCAAGGTCTTCAGGTGGAACGAGAGCCGGGACTGGCCGGCCGAGAGGAGGTCGGCGAGGTTGCAGACGCACTGCTCGCCGCCGCGGAGCCTCTCCAGGATCGCCAGCCGGGTCTCGTCGGAAAGGGCGTGGCAAAGTCGCGCGACGGCGGCCGTGTTGGCGCCGGGTCTCGCCCTCTTGCCCGGGTGAACGGCGATCACCCTCTCAATATATAAACGAATTTTGATATGTCAAGAGCGCGCGGCGAACTTCCGGATCCGCGCCTCGAGGAGGTGGAGGGCCACCGGCTTGCTGAGGTAATCGTCGGCCCCGGCCGCCAGGATCCGCTCCCGGTCCCCGGTCATTGCGAGGGCCGTCAGGGCGATCACGCGGGGCCCCGTCCCGTCGTCCTCGGCCTTGAGGCGGCGGATCACCTCGAGGCCGTCCATCCCGGGAAGCTGGATGTCCATCAGGACCACGTCCGGGCGAACGGTGGCGACGAGCTCGAGCCCCTCCGGGCCGGTCTTCGCGACCTCCAGCCTGATCCCGCACGCTCCGAAGTAGCTCGCGAGGACCTCGGCCGCCGCGGGGTCGTCGTCCACGAGGAGCACGACGATGGCCCGGCCGGACGGTCCCGGCAATGGGCGCGGAGGGGGTGTGCCGACGGAGCGGAACGAGGTTCCGGACGGGGGGCTGTCGGGCCTGGGAACCCAGGGGAGAACGACGGTGAACCGGCTTCCCTTGCCCTGCTCGCTGACCACCTCGACCCGTCCGCCGTGGAGCTCGGTCATGTGCCGGACAAGAGCGAGGCCGAGGCCGGTGCCTGTGTGCTCGCGCGCCAGCCGGGTGTCGAGCTGGGTGAACGGCTGGAAGAGCTTGTGGAGATCGTTCGGGGCGATGCCGGCGCCCGTGTCGGAGACGACGAGATGGAGTTCGTTGACGGTGGGGTCGGCTCGGGCCTCCAGCAGGACCCGGCCGCCGGCCGGGGTGAATTTCACGGCGTTGGAGAGGAGGTTGAAGAGGACCTGCTGCAGCCGCCGGGGGTCGGCGGTGACCGGAGTGGCGTTCCGGTCCACCTCGAAGCTCAGGACGATCCCCTTCCGGTCGGCCGCAGCCTGGACCATGGCGAGGCTGGCCCGGCACATGCCGACGACGGAGCACGGCTCGGGCTGGAGGACGAGGCGCCCGGCCTCGATCTTCGCCACGTCGAGGATGTCGTTGATCAGGGAGAGGAGGTGCCGGCCGCCCTCGTCGATCACCTGCAGGCAGCGCTGCTGACGCTCGGTGAGAGGGCCGTGGATGGCGTTCCTCAGGATCTCCGCCATCCCGAGGATGCCGTTCAGCGGCGTCCTCAGCTCGTGGCTCATGCTCGCGAGGAAATCGTCCTTGGCGCGGCTGGCCCGTTCGAGGCTCTGGACGGCGGAGGAAAGCTCCTTCGACCGCAGGTGGAGCTGGCCCGACCGGCGCTGGAGCTCCTCCGTCGCCCGCGCCTGTTCCGTCACGTCCCGGCTCCCCATCACCGAGCCGACCACCCGTCCCCCGGCGTCGAGGAAGGCCCTCCCGTTCGCCTCGATCCAGCGGTAGCTCCCGTCCTTGTGGCGGTAGCGGAAGCGGGTGGAGCCCTCTCCTGCCGTCAGCATCGCGCGGACCGCGGAGATCACCTTCTCCCGTTCTTCGGGGTGGAGCTTCTCGGGCGCCCAGGTGCCGATCAGCTCCCCGGGGCCATAGCCGAGCACCCGCTCGAACGAGGGCGTGGCGAACACGAACCGGGCCCGGTGGTCGAACTCCGCGACCAGGTCGACCATGTGATCGGTGATCCGCCGCAGGGTGGCCTCGCTCGCCCGCAGGGCCTCCGCCGCTCTCTTCCGCTCGGTGATGTCCCTCGAGAAGAAGGCGTAGCGCCCGCCCGAGGCGTCCGACCAGCTGAGCGAGACCTCGACGTCGATGACCTCCCCGTCCTTTCGGCGGTGGCGCGTCTCGAGCAGGGCCGCTCCCGCCTCGCGGATGGAAGCGCCCGCCTTCTGGAGGTGGGTCTCCTGCATCACCACGTCGACGTCCCGGATGTTCATCTCGAGGATCTCGGCCCGCGAGTAGCCGAGCATCCTGCAGAAGGCCTCGTTCACGTAGGAGAACCGGCCGCCCAGCCGGCAGATCGCGAATCCGTCCCGCGCGGTCTCGAGGATGGAAGCCTGCTCCCGGGTCCAGTCGTCAGCGTGTTCCATGGCGGCTCAGAACCTGACCCGCGTCGCGCTCTCGGCGGCCGCCGCGAAGGAGTGCGGCCACCGCTCTCCCGAGAGCCTTCGCGCCGCCTCGACCGCGACGTGGCGGGCGTCGGTCCCGAGATCGGCGTTCCGCCTCAGGCCGGTCAGGCAGGAGGGACAGTTCGTGAGGAGGACCGTGCGCGTCTCCCGCTCCCGGCGCGCCTCCGAGAGGGCCTCCCGCTTCCGGTGCCGCATCGCCTCGGCGATGTCGGGCCGGGAGAGCGCGAGGGTCCCGGCCTCGGAGCAGCAGTGGGGGACCTCTCCGGCGGCGATCCCGAGGGTCCTCGCGATCACCTCGGGGCCCTTCCCGTCGAACGAGTCGTGGCACGGCGTGTGGTACAGGGCCTCTCCTTCCGCCGGCAGAGAGAGACCCCGGCCGCCGACGAAGGCGACGGCGTCGGCCACGTCGCAGCCAAAGACCTTCTCGACCTCCATCTTCTCGAGCGCCTCCCGGCAGGTGCCGCACGTTACCACCACGGCGTCGAACGTGAGGTGGCGGAGCATCCCGCGGATCTGGGAGAAGACGATCACGTCCTGGAGGACGATCTTGCCGTGGGCCTCGTCCTTCGCGTTGGCCCGGTGGGGGAAGCCGCAGCAGAGAAACGGGGGCGGGAGGACGACCCGGACGCCGCTCTCCAGGAGGAGGTGGACGGCGGCCATCGAGACGGTCCTGTAGAGGCGCTCGCTGCCGCAGCCCGGGAAGTAGAAGACGGTTGCCGACGCTTCCCCCGAGGGCTCGAAGACGAGGGCCTCGTCCGGCCTGCTCTCCGGGAGGAGGTCGCGAAGGGTGCCGGGATCCCCCTTCGGCACGGCCGACCGGAGGACGGCCAGGGGGCCCTTCCCGGGCGGGAACGCGGGGAGGAGGGGCGTGACGGCCGCGTGGAGGAGGCGTTGCGCCATCCCGCCGACCGTCACGATCGCCCCCCGTAGCAGGCGGTTCGCGATCGGGGAGGAGGTCGAGAGGTAGGCGAGGGCGGCGGCGGTCGGGGGCGGGGTCGCCCTGGCCCCTCGGGACGCCAGGATCTGCCTCTCCAGGATCGACACGTCGGCCGTGTCGATGTCCACCGGGCAGGGTTTCGCGCACTTGTGGCAGAGCGTGCAGTGGTCGGCCACCTCGGTCAGCCAGGGGAGGAGGGCGAACCTCGCCGAGCGGTCCCTCTGGGCGTCGTACAGGAGCGCCTCGACGAGGGCGCCGACGGCCAGGTTCTTGTTCCGCGGGTGGAAGTGGAGCCCGTTCTGGGGGTAGAAGACGCAGCAGTCGGGCTTGCACTTTCCGCACCGGACGCAGGTCGCGATCTTCTCGGCGAGCGCACCGAGCTGCGCGTGGCGGAGGATGTGAGCCTCCAGCTCGAGGAGGTTGAACGAGGGGGTGAAGACGGAGAGGGTCGCTCCGAGATCGGAGAGCTTCCCGGGGTTCATCGTCCCGGCCGGGTCGACCTCGGCCCGGTGGGCGTCGAGGGCGGCGATCCGCTCGGGCTCCAGGTACTTCAGCTTCGTCACGCCGATCCCGTGCTCGCCCGAGCAGACCCCGCCGAGGCGGGCGACTTCCGCCATCACGTCGTCCACGGCCTTCTCGGCCCGGTGCATCATCCCGAGGTCGTTCGAGAAGACGGGGATGTTGACGTGGACGTTCCCGTCCCCGGCGTGCATGTGGGTCGCCAGGACGATCCGGCGCTCGCGCGAGAGCCGGAAGGCCTCCTCGACCCCGGCCTGGAGGGCGGCCGAGCCGCGGACGAGGGCGAAGAGGTCCGCCCGGAGCTTCTCGGCGATCCCCACGGACCTGAGGAGGGACTTCGAGGCCGTCTCGAGGGCCGAGAGCGCCTCGTCGCGGAGGGCGCGGGAGCGGGCGAGCTTCTCCTCCCGGCGATCGGGGAGGCTCCTGGCCGGGGCTCCCTCGAGGCCGGCGATCGCCGCCTCGGCGAAGCCGCGCTGGGACGCCCGCTCCTCCTCGGCGTTGCGCGCGTCGCAGAAGCGGGCGAACTCCGCGAGGGCCGTGAGGGGGAGGACGACGTCCTCGTTCAGCTTGAACGCGTTCGTCCGGCGCGCGATGGCCCCCAGCTTCTTCCGGTCGGCCCAGAAGAGCTTCGCCTCGGAGGGGTCCTTCGCCGCGAAGACCTCCGTCCCCGGGTACCTCGTGGAGATCGCCCGGACGGACTCGACGCCGCGCGCGACCTGCTCCGGCCCGTGCCCCACGACGTCGATGAGGATGACGGCCTTCGGCGTCTCGGACCGGGCCGCCTTCGTCCGGTAGCCGATCGCCCGGACGTACTCGTCGTCGAAGTGCTCCAGCGCCTGGAGGACCTCCTCGCCCCTGTTGGGGAAGGCGCCGTCGAGCTCGAGGATGACCCGGCTCGCCTCGTCGAAGTCGGGGCCGAAGAACTCCACGCAGAGAGTCGTCGAGGCCGCATAGCGCGGGTGGAGGACGAACTCGGCGGAGGTGACGATCCCGTCGGTCCCTTCCTTCTGGAGACCGGGGAGGCCGCCCAGGACCTTGTTGGTGATGTCCTTCCAGAGGCCGGGCTTGCGGATTTCCTCCCCCGAGAGGGAGACGGTCCTGACGGCGCGCCCTCTCTCGTCGGCGACGACGAACCGGAGCTGGTCTCCCGGGAGGATCTTCCGGAACGGGTGTCCCTCCCGGCGCGTGGTCCAGGTGGACCCTCCCGGCATGGCGGTGGTCCAGGCGAGGAGGTTGTCGATGCAGGTCCCCCAGAGGACGGCCGTCTTGCCGCCGGCGTTCTCGGCGATGTTCCCGCCGATCGTGCAGGCCCAGGCGCTCGTCGGGTCGGTCGCGAAGACGAGGCGGTGCTCGTCCGCGACCTCCATCGCCCGCTCGGTGACGACCCCCGCCTCGAGAGTCATCACGGCGCCCTGGAAGGGGCTGCCGTCGCCGGCCCGGAATTCGCGCCGGTCGATCCCGCGGATCCTGTTCAACGCCTCGCAGTTGACGACGACGCACTTCGGCCGGAGGGGGACGGCGCCGCCGGTCAGGCCGGTCCCGGCGCCGCGCGGGATCGCCGCGAGGCCGAGCCGCTGGATCGCGGCGAGAAGAGGGGCGACGGACCGTTCCTCGGTGGGGCGGACGACCGCGAAGGGGAGGTGGAGGCGCCAGTCGGTGGCGTCGGTGGCGTGCGCGACGCGGGTGAACGGGTCGAAGAGGACGTTCGCCTCGCCGATGAGCGGCCCCAGCTCCCGCCTGGTCCGGTCGCGGAGGGACTTGGTCTCGTCCACCTCCCTCGCGAGGCGGTCGAGGAGGGCGCGGACTCCGGCCAGGGTCTCGTGGACCAGCGGCTCCCCCTGCGACTTCTCCTCGACCCCGGCGAGATCGGCGGCGAAGCTCGCGAAGAGGCGCTTCCTCCTCCGGGCCGAGAGGACGAGCTCCTCGAAGAGGTAGGCGTTCCGCTGGTGGACGAAGACCTCTCCCAGGACGCGCATGAGGAGGCGGGCCGACTTTCCGGTGACCCGCCGGGACCGGAGCTCCTGGAGCCTTTCCCACGCGGCGGCGCCGAGCAGCAGCGAGACGACCCGGGCGTCGTCGGCCGACGTATAGTTGAACGGAATCTCCCGGAAGCCGGAAGCGGCGGGGACCGTCACGAGAGCCGGATTCTACGGGCTTCCTTCCCGGGCTCCTCTGGACGAGAATCGAGGGCCATGGACCCAGAGCAGCTCTCGCTTTCCCCGATCGTCATCGTCGGCGCCGCCGTGGCGCTGGGGGCCGTGGCCTTACTCGTCGTGGCGGCGGCGTCGGCCGGCCGCGCGCGGCGCGAGCACGAGAAGGTGCGGGCCCGCGAGGAGGAGCTGGAGCGGCTCCTCCTGGAGCGGTCGGCCAGCCTCCACGACGCCGTCGAACGGGCCGAGGAGGCCAACCGGCGGCTGCAGGGGGTCGAGCGACACGATCGCCTGACCGGACTGGCGAGCCGGGACGCCTTCCTCGAGGCGGTCGAGATGGAGTGGAAGCGGGGCCGCCGGGAGAAGACACCGCTGGCCGTCCTCTTCCTCGGCATCGACGGTTTCTCGGACATCGACCGGAGGCTTGGCTCGGGGGCCGGCGACGACTGCCTCCGGCACGTGGCGGCGGTCCTGGGAACCGGCCTCCGCCGCGCCGGCGACCTGGTGGGGCGGTGGGGCGAGGAGCGGTTCGCGGTGGTCCTGCCCGCGACGGGGATGGAAGGGGCCGGCGCGGTGGCGAAACGGCTCCTGGCCGACCTGGATGCCCTGGCGGCTCCCGGCGCCGTCGCCGGCGCCACGGTGAGCATGAGCGCCGGGATCGCCGCGGTCGTCCCCGGGCGGGGCCACAGCGGGGAACTGGTCGCGGCCGCCGAGGCCGCGCTCGGGGAGGCGCGGAGGCGCGGGCCCAGGCAGGTGGCCGCGGCGGCCGGCCAGGCCGCGTCCGTCCTGGCCTGACCCCGGTGCTACTCAGGCCGGGGCGTCCCGGGAGTCCGGTCCGATCCGGAGAGAGATGACGAGGGCTGCCGACAGGAAGATCGCGACCATCAGGATCACCCCGTTCCACCCGAGGTGGATCCAGAAGTAGCCGCCGATCCAGCCGCCGACCGTCACGCCGGCGTAATACGCGAGCAGATAGAGCGTGGCGGCGGTCGCCTTCAGCTTCCCCGAGCGCGCCCCGACCCAGCCCGACGCGGTGGCGTGAGCCCCGAAGAAGCCGAAGGTGAAGAGTCCGACCCCCGCGATCTTGAGCCAGAGCGGCGGTGCCAGGGTGACCAACGCCCCGCAGGCCTGGAGGACGATCCCGATCGGCAGGACCCTGGCCCGTCCGATCGAGTCCGCCATCCGGCCGAACGAGGTCGATCCCACGGTCCCGACGAGGTAGAGCAGAAAGATGTAGCCGACCTGCGCGTGGTCGAGGTTGTACGGAGGTCTCATCAGGAGGAACGCGATGTAGTTGTAGACCGCGCTGAAGTTCCCCATGACGAGGAACGGGATCGCGTAGAGCGGCCGGAGGGCGGGGCTGGCCACGGCCGCCCGGAGGTTCGCGACGACGGTTCCGAGGTCCACCTTCACCGGACGGAAATGCTGCGAGTCGGGGAGATTCCGGGCGAACCAGACGCTCGCGGCCAGGCAGACCGCCCCCTGGATGAGGAGCGCCGTCCGCCAGGTGAAGGCGTCGGTCAGGAGGCCGATCGTCAGCCGGCCGCTCATTCCCCCGACGGCGTTCCCGGCGATGTAGATCCCCATCGCCGCCCCCAGACGGGCGGCCGGGACCTCCTCGGCCAGGTAGGCCATCGCCACGGCGGGGAGGCCGGCGAGGGCGATCCCGAGGACGAAGCGGACCCCGAGCAGGAGCCGGAAGTCGTGACAGAGCGGGACGAGGAGACTCAGGAGCGACGAGACGATGACCGAGAGAGCCATCGGCCGCTTCCGTCCGGACCGGTCGGCGAGCGCGGCGGCGGCGAGCATGGAGACGGCGAGCGCGCCGCTCGTGGCGGAGAGGGCGAGGCTGGAGGTGGCGGCGTTGACCCCGAACTCGTCGGCGATGGTCGGCAGCAGCGGCTGGACCGAGTAGAGGAGGGAGAACGTGACGAACCCGCCGACGAAGAGCGCGAAGGAGATCCTCGCGTAGGAGGCGGGCGGGGGGGCCGTCATCGAGCCGATTCTCTCGCGGGCGCCCCTCTAGAGACGGAAGGGGGTCCTTCTTTGGCCCTTGCAGGGCCGGATGCCGCCACGGGTGCCAGGGCGTAGACTCTTCTCGTGAGAGGGTCCCTCCTCTCCCTCGCGGTGTTGGCCCGCGACGCTCTGACGGCGCCCAGTCCAGCGCGTGTCGAATCCGGAAGGACCACTGCCGCCCGGGATCCACCTGAAGGTCCCCGAGCCGTGCTGGTCGTCTGTCCGAACTATTAGAGGTTCCGCGATCGCGCACCGCCGGAGAAGGAGGGCCGCATGACCTCGAACCATTCTCTCTCGTCGTCCCGCGGACGGGCCGTCCCGCTCGTCCTCGCCGCCCTTTCCTCGGCCCTCGGCCTCCTCCCCGCACTCGCTCCAGGGACGAATCCCGCGAGGTCGAGCCTCGCAGCTTCCGTGGTCTGGGTCGTGCCGGCGAGCGCCCACGCGCCGGGGGCCAACGGAGCGAACTGGCGGACCGACCTCGAGGTGCACAACGCGGGAACGACGGCCGCGACGTACACGGTGGAGCTGCTCGTGCGGGACGCCGAGAACCTCGTGCCGCAGAGCCGGAGCTTCTCGCTCTCGCCGCAGCGCTCGGTCCGGTACGTGGACGCGCTCATGGGGATCTTCTCCTTCTCGGGCGCGGCGGCGCTTCGGATCACGGCGTCGTCGGACCTCGTGATGGTGACCAGCCGGACGTACAACCAGATCGGCGAGAACCCGTGGAGCTTGCCGGAGGGGTCGTCGTTCGGGCAGTTCGTGCCAGCGCTGACGGAAGCGCAGGCGATCGCCTACGGGGAGGAGGGACGCCTGATCCAGCTGTCGCAGCAACTGGCGGCGACCCTGGCGGAGTTCCGGACGAACGTCGGGCTCGTGAACGCGACGGGCGCCGCGCTGGACGTGGCGGTGGACTTCTACCGGGCGGACGGCACCTACCTCGGGACGAAATCGGGGAGCGAGACCCGGCTCCGGGGATACGAGTTCCGGCAGCTGAACGAGGCGATGGGCGGGTGGGGCACGGTCGCCGACGGGTACGCGGTGATCAAGACCTCGACGGGTGGCGGGAAGGTCTACGCGTTCGCCACGGTGATCGACAACCACAACTCGGGCGACGCGTTCTTCATCCCCGCCGCCAAGAAGGCCTCCGGTTCGTCGCCGTCGCCGTCACCGACCGTCCAGGTCCCGACGGCGACGCCCACGAGAACACCGACGGCGACGCCGACCGGTCCGGTCCCGACGGCAACCCCGACGAGAACGCCGACGCCGTCGGCGCTCGGGAACCTCTTCCCCTACCGCCCGTCGGGCTGGCAAAGCGCCATCGTCGCGGACGCGCAGGCAGGGAGGCGGACGACGACGCAGCTCTCCTCGCTCCTCACGACCTACGTGAGCTGGGCCGTGGCGAACGGGGGGCCGGCCGACATCCTCGGCAGGATGGAATTCGAGCTGCGGCTCGACGGCGCGCGCTACACGGGCTGGTACGTGGACGGCGGGCTCCCCGCTGGCTACTACTTCACCCTCGAGGACTACGCCATTCCGGCCGGCCGGATCTCGCCGGGAACCCACACGCTCTCGATCATCGCGGACTACGCGGGCAGAATCTCCGAGACCAACGAATCCGACAACACGGCGAGCGGAACGTGGGCGTGGTCGGCGTCCTTCATGGTCGCGGACGGCGAGGACGGGCCCGCGCCGACGGAAGCGCTGGGCGCCGCGGCAGTCCCGGCCCGCATCGTCCGCCGGCCGCTGGAGGGCTGCCCTCCTTCCCTCGCGGGATCCGTGACGTGGCTCCTGCCGGCGAGCGCGCACGCGCCGGGGGCAAACGGGGCGAACTGGAGGACGGACCTGGAGGTGCACAACGCCGGGACGTCCGCGGCCTCGTACACGGTGGAGCTGCTCGAACGGGACGCCGAGAACCTCGCGCCCCGGAGCCGGACGTACTCGTTGCCGCCGCAGCAGTCGGTGCGGCACGTGGACGCCCTCGTGGGGATCTTCTCCTTCTCGGGGGCCGCGGCGCTCCGGATCACGGCGTCGTCGGACCTCGTGATGCTGACGAGCCGCACGTACAACCAGATCGGCGCGAACCCGTGGAACCTCCCGGAGGGGTCGTCGTTCGGGCAGTTCGTGCCGGCGATGGCGGAGACGCAGGCGATCGCCTACGGGGAGGAGGGGCGGCTGATCCAGCTGACGCAGCAGCCGGCGGAGACGCTGGCGGGCTTCCGGACGAACGTCGGGCTCGTGAACGCGACGGGTGCGGCGCTGGACGTGACAGTGGACTTCTACCGGGCGGACGGGACCTACCTGGGGACCAAGTCGGGGAGCGAGACGCGGCTGAGGGGATACGAGTTCCGGCAGCTGAACGAGGCGATGGCGGAGTGGGGGACCGTCGACGACGGGTTCGCGGTCGTCAAGCCCGTTACGAGCGGCGGAAAGCTGTACGCGTTTGCGACGGTGATCGACAACCACAGCTCGGGCGACGCGTTCTTCATGCCGGCCATGAAAAAGGCCGCCGGCGCCCCTGCGCCGACGCCGACCGTGCCGGTCCCGACGGCCACGCCGACCCCCGGCCCGACGGCGACGCCGACGCCTGGAGCGACTCCAGCTCCCACGCCCACTCCCGCCCCGGAGAGCACCATCAACGGGCCCGGCGGATCGACCCTGTCGCTTCCGCGCGGCTCGGGCGCGACCGGGATGACGGTCTCGCTCTCGGCAGCGGACATCGCGCCGCTCCTCAGGGGAAGCGAGACGGCGGTCTCGTCCGCGGTGAAGGTCTCCCTCACCGGCCACGAGCCGCTCCTCGCGGACGGATATTTCCGGGTCACGCTGCCGGTCACGGGCACGGTCTCAGACCCGTCGCGTCTCATGGCGAAGGCCCTCCTGACCACCGGGGTCTCCTACCCGGTCCTCGGCACGTACGATGGGGCCGCGAAGAAGTACTCCGTGGAGGTCCCTGCGCTCTGGAACGGCTGGGTCTTCGGGGTCGTCCTGGAGCCTGGCGTCAAGTACGTGTCCGCCGCGACGAAGCCCGAACGCGAGACGTCCGGGTGGCGGACGCCGGTGGACTGGGTGACCTGCGGATTCCGGGTCGTCACGCACACGGACGTATGGTCCGAAGCCAGGGTCACCTCCGACATCGTCCAGCCGGCGCAGTACGCGTGTCGCGCGCTCTGGGACGAGGGGTTCCGCTCTCCGCGCATGTGGATCGATCCGAGCACGCACCGGCGGGTGATCCACCTCGTCTCCGGAAGGGACCCGAACGGGCCCTTCACCTGGTTCTCTGCCTGCTACGACACCACCGGAACGTGGTGCAATCCGGATTCGCCGAACTTCTCTGCCGTGGAGCTCACCGACGCGCAGTGCCTGTCACTGGGCCAGATCTACTACAACGTCGACGAGGCCGACGACTACGCGAAGGGACCGGCCCACATGTCTCCGGCGTCGCTCCTGATCCACGAGATGACCCACGCTTCGATGTTCGGGAACGACATCCGCCAGTTCTTCTACGCGCAGCCTCCTCCCAGCAGGACGACGTACACGCTCGCCGCCTGGTCCGAGGGCGGGGCGACCTTGCTCGGGAACACCTACCAGTACCGCGGGAATCGGCTCGGCAGCGGGATCGTCTACGTTCGCCTCAGCGAGCCCGAGCAGGAGCTCGACTCGCCGGCGGACTCGCCGGAGCCGCTCTGGGGGGCCTATACCAAGCAGGACTTGCTGGCATGGGTCGCGATGAAGTACGCGAACGGGAGCCTGACCTTCCTCCGCTCGATGTACGAGGCGATGGGCGACGCCACCGAGGGGCTCTACGTCATGACCGGCAACGACTATCTGAAGCTCTATCGCGAGGCGGTGGACCACACCTTCGTCCAGAGGTTCGGAAAGGGTCTCTCGGACGTCTACCACGAGTTCGCTCTCGACCGTGGCTACCGCAGGTCCCCCGCCCTCGCGCTTCGCAGCGCCGACTCGGCGGCGATCGCCAACAAGTCCAACATGGGTCTCTTCCGCGATATCCAGGTCTGGCATCTGGAGACGGAGCCCTCGATCGAGGTGAACAACCTTCCCCCGCTCACGACCCGGCTGATCGTCGTCATCCTGCCCCAGGCTGTCCTCGCGAGGCCGACCTTCGACTTCAACGTCGTGTCGTCCGGCGCGGACCTCTCCTCGTCCGGCGTGCGCGTCACCGTCTTCCGGGAGGACGTCCACGGGGTCATGCTTCCCGGCGGGGAGATCCCGGTCACGAATGCGGCGCAGACCGTGAAGGTTCCGATGACGGCGCCCGTCGCGAGTCTCTCGATCTTCGTCTCGAACACGTCGGTCAGGGACCAGATGGCCACCGTGAAGCTGGGGTCGTTCGGGTACACGGTCTTCGTCGGCACCTGGGCGCCCGAGCACCAGCAGGGGAACGACTGCTACACCCCGGCGAAGCTGCTCGCCCCGCCGGCTTTCATGTCCGTCTTCTCCCTTGACAAGGGGGCGCTCGCGGCCGATCCGGGCTACCTGGCGCTCCTCGACCCGAAATACGGATGGACGCTGAGCGGAAATGGCTCCATCAGCGGCGACACGGCGACGCTCCTGTACAAGACGGGCTGGATCGACTTCGACGACAAGGGCGTCGCGACGGCTCGGCTCGACCTCGACGTCTCGTGGTACGGCACCCGCAAGCCTGTGCCGCCGGCCTCGGCCGCACAGGGGGTGACCGAGTACTTCGAAGGCCCGTCGAACATCGTCTTCAAGACATCGGCGCCCCACGCTCCCTGCACGACGACGTTCACGTCACCTTCGGGCATGCTCGTGGGGCCTTGCCCGAAACCGCACTGCGCTCCTTGACGGAAACGACCTGCGGCCCCTCTGCGTCCCCTCGTTCGCGGGCGCCACCCGGAGTCCTCACCCGCAGACCGGGCAGCCGACCCGCCGGGCGACGGACTGGAGTTCGTTCTGCCGTTCGAGGCGTTCCCTCCGCCCGTCGAAGCAGAGGCGGCACGCCGCGAAGCGGGCGAGGTCCCAGGTGTCGACGAAGACGCGCCCCCGTCCGAGGGCGCGGCTGAACGCCAGGCCGGACGCCGAGACCTCCTCCAGCATCCCGAGGTCCGGCGGGCGGAAGAGGCCTTCCCTCTCCAGGCGGTCGAGGGCGCCGTTCCCGGGGCGCGTCGGGATCAGGGTGACGACCGAGGCGCCCGCTGCGAAGGCGAACTCCACCGAACGTTCGGCCCAGAGGCTCGACTCGTCCCGCGAGGCGAAGGGAATGGCCGCCAGTACGAACGCCCGGAGGTCGATTCCGGATCCCGCGAGGAGGGCCGCGGCACGACGGAAGTCGGCCGGGGTCATCCGCTTGTTGAGCTTCGGCAGGACGTCCGGGTGGATCGTCTCCAGCCCCATCGCGACCTCCAGGGCGGTGGCCCCGAGGAGGTCCCGGAACCGGAAGACGTCCTCGCCGACCAGCGAGGGATGGCACTCCACGATCAGTCTCTCGAATCGGCGGGCCCGCTCGGCGATGGCGGGGAGGTCGTGGGGCGGGACCGCGGCCCGGTCGAAGAAGCTCCCCGCGTTGTAGAGCTTCAGCCACTGGGCGGGAGGGAGGGTGGCGAGGCCGGCGTCGACCTGCGAGACGAGGGCGCCCGGCGGCGTCGGCCCCGCCACGGTCTGCTTCCAGAGGTCGCACATCAGGCAGCGCCAGGGACACTCGGCTCCCGCGAGGAGCAGCGTCGCGACAGGGACCATCTCGCCGGAGGCGGAACGTTCCTCCTCGACGAAGGCCCCGGCTGGGCGCGACGGGTCGACGACGCCGCGCGGGGGGCGCGACTCCTGGATCCAGCGGGTCCGGTCGGCTCCACGCTCGGGATAGGGATCTCGAGGGGCGGTCACGCCGTCCGGGCGTGGCGCTTCCCCGCCCGGGAAGCTCACTGGTACAGGGCCAGGAAGCGCTTCCGGTACTCGATTTCCCTCTCCGGGAGGCGCGAGCGCAGGGTCTCGAGCGTCGTGGCCCCGTGCTGGAAGCGCCTCTTGGGGAAGACCGGCAGGTCGAAGCCCGTCACCGCCTTCACGCCGGCAGCGACGATCTCCCCCTTGAGCGCGTAGAGGCGCTCGAGAGACCCCTTCGTCAGGAGGTCGAACGGGATCGCCTCGGCGACGGCGATGACCTCCGGCCTCGAGAAGGGGCTGAACCCGAGGAACCCGAAGTGCCGGGCGGGCGCGAACGAGCGAGCCGCCGCGCGGCTCAGGCCGCCCGAATAGGTGAGCGAGTGCTTGATCTTGCCGACCCCCCAGCCTTCCTGGTAGAGCATCGGGTTGTTGACGACGCTCCGGATCGTCAGCTCCGGGTTCTCCTCGACCGGGTAGTCCTTCAGGTTCTCGTCTCCGCCGTCGCCGTCGGCGACGTGCATCCATTTCGGGTAGCGCTCCCGGATGCCGCGAAAGAGAGCGAGGGCCATCGCGGCCGACTCGACGTCGAGCGGCTTGTAGTCCTCGACGACGCGGATCGTCTCGTCCAGGTCGATCTTCGCGGGATCCGACTCCACCGCCTCCAGGAAGAAGCCGAGACCGAGGCGGTCCAGGAACTCCCGGGCCTGGCCGAGGTCGGCGCCGTCCCCCAACGTCAGGGTGAATGCCTTGAGCCGCGACAGGTTCATCCCGAGGCTCTTCATCACGTGGTAGGTGCTGAGGAAGACCGCGCCACTGTCGACCCCGCCGGAGAACGACACGCCGACCGGCTCCCGTTCGGGCAGCCCTTTCACCCAGGCGGCGACCTCGTCCGCGAGCGCGCCGACGTACCGGCGCCCGATCCCGGCGGTGTCGGTCAGCGGCCCGTTCCGCTCCGGGTCGAAGAAGCGGACGTGGACCGGCGACGGGTCGGGGCAGCCGATCAGCTGCAGCTCAGTGACGTGGTGGGCGGGGACCATCCGGGTGTAGCTGGGGTGGAACTGCTCCTCGAGCCCCTCCTTCTGGAGGGCGTGGTAGAGGACGTCGATCCGGCTCGCGACGAAGAGCGCCGGCCCCTCCGCGCGCTTCGCCAGGAAGTACCGGAGGGGGCGGTCGAGCGACCGGGCCATCCGGACGGTCTTGCCGTCTCGGGCGGCGAGCGCGAACGACCCGCGGAGCGCCCGGACCCGGGCCGGGTCTCCCGACAGGACCGCTTCGCGGGCGCTCTCGACGGAGGCACCGTGAAGGGCGTTGGCTTCGGGGTCGATCAGGTCGACGACTCGTTCGATGGTCTGGTCCATGGCAGCTCCTCCGAAACGGTGGAATCTTACGGCGGAGAGGCACACAATCCCCGCCCTATGTGGAAGAAGTGGGGTCCCTGGCTCGGTGCCGTCGTCATCACCCTGGCCTCCGTCGTCTGGCAGCGCCGGACCGGGCCGACCTATCCCGCCCGCGGGACCGTCCGCGTCGGCGGCTCGGAGATCCGCCTCGCCCTGACGAGGAGCCACGGCGGCGAGGGAGACCAGCCGGTCCGGATCGAGACGAAGGACGTTGCCGTCGGCGGCATGGTCGTCTGGCGCCGGTTCCCGACGGACGAGCCGTGGAAGACGCTGGCGATGGCCCGCAACGGAGACCGGCTCGAGGCGGTCCTGCCGCACCAGCCTCCCGCGGGGAAGCTGGAGTACCAGGTGAAGCTGATGAAGGGCTCGGAGTCGGCGACGTTCCCTCCGCGCCCCGCCGTCACGCGCTTCAAGGGGGACGTGAACCCGTTCGTCCTCGTGCCGCACGTCCTGTGCATGTTCGTCGGGATGTTCCTCTCGTCGGTCACCGGCCTGAAGGCGTTGATCCCCGGCGAGAAGCTGAACCGCCTCGCCGGCCACACGCTCCTCCTCCTCTGCGTGGGCGGCGGCATCCTCGGCCCGCGGGTCCAGAAGGAGGCCTTTGGCGCCTACTGGACCGGCATCCCGTTCGGCTGGGACCTGACCGACAACAAGACCCTGATCGCGATCGCCGCATGGGTGGTCGCGGCGTGGATGATCCGGGGAGGCCGGAACCTCCGCCTCCCCGTGATCCTGGCGGCCCTGGTCACCCTGGCCGTCTACTGCATCCCCCACAGCGTGTGGGGGTCCCAGATCGACTGGAAGAAGGTGCCGGCGGCTACCTCTTCCACTTCCTGAGGATCTCCACCACGAGATCGCCGATCCGGAGGAGGTTCTCCTTGCTGGAGACTCCGAGGTGGGGCGTCATGACGACGCTGGGAGCCGAGAGGGAGGGGCTCTTCGCCTGGAACGCTGCCCCGATGAAGTGAACGGGCAGAGGCGGGGAGAGCAGGCTGCGCGGGGCCGCCTCCCTGAAATGCAGGGGTCCTTTCGGTCCATGCGATTCGATCGAGGCCCCTTCCGTCGCCCCGCGACTTCGTCCCAGGCGAACGTCGCGAGCGCCGGGTCTCCGGACCTCAGGTCCTCGCGGAGCTTCACGACCTCGTGCCAGGGCTTCCAGGCCAGAGCTGCCCATCTACGTCGCCTCCGATGAAGGGACTTGCGATCCACCCCAGGGCGCCTCTGCGTCGCGGATCAGCCCGGGAGGTACAAGGAGCTTCGCGAGCCGGTCTTCGAGTGACGCGACATCTTCGGGGCAAAGCCTCCGAATCCGATCGTATCGGGCGGCAGCTTCCAGAGTCAGCCGCTTTCGCCCCTCACCAGGCTCCTCCACGACCCCGCGCTTCCTCGCGAAGGGCATGAAGTAGGTCTCTTTGGCGTGGGGCTCGGTCCGAACATCCTGCCAGCTCCAGCCGGCCGGCAAGTCGAGTCCCGCGAGCACCCAGACCTCGATCTCTTGCCAGGCGTTCTCAGCGAGAAAGTGCCGTCCAGGAGGAAGAGCTTCCCGAGCCTTCTCCTCGATGGAATCCAGCGCCGAACGCCGGCCGTCCTGACCGTCTCGGTCCACGATCAAGAGGAAGATATCGACCATTCCCCGATAGAGGTCGAGGATCTCTTCGATCCGGTTCCAGTTCGTCGCCTGGTCGACGCCTCCCAGGACCGGGTCCTGGCAGACCCGGACAATCGCGCGGGGCCTGCCCAGCCTCTTGAACATGGCCTCGAGGATTGGTTTGAGGACGTACTGGTCGAGCCGCGGATCCTCCGGGATCACCAGCACTCTCAAGGAGTCGTCTTTCGGTCCTCCGCGAAGGCGACGGCATCTTCGAGCCACCCGGAGGCGTGTAGCCGGGCGAGGTCATGCCCAGTCAGCACGCGGGCAGCTTCCGGGATGTCCATGATCCGTCGAATTCGCGCCTCCGGCTGGTTGGCCAGGCGGTAGCACAGCGACGCGCTCTCCCTGGCCTTGGCCCCGAGGAACCCTAGCAGCTGGGGCGAGTGCGACGTCGCCACCATCTGGATGTTCCCCTGGGCGACCTTCTGCTCGATCAGGGCGAGGAGCAGGTTCAATCGGGTCGGGTGGATTCCGTTCTCCAGCTCTTCGAAGAAATAGAAGCGGGCTGGCTGCGTCCCCAGGAGGGCGGCGATCATGGCCAGAAACCGCAGGGTGCCATCCGAAGCGCTGTAGGCCGAGGTCCGTTGCCCGTTCCCTTCCACCAGGGTCAGCAAGATCCGTCCCGTCTGATCCGGAGGAAAGTCGAATTCCGACGCATCCAGGGGCGTCAGCTCGCGGACCCAGTCGACGAGTGCTTGTTTCAGCTCGGGCTTCTCGCAAATCGCCTGGAGGACCGAAGAGAGGTTCTCCCCCCGGTCCCCGAGAACGGTCTGGCCCGGCAGCGAGGGGAGGCGCATGGCCTCTGGCGAGAGGTCCAGGAAGCGCATCGAGGCAAGGGCCGACATCGCCTGCCGAACCAGTTCCTTCACTTTGGGCAGCTTCACGTCCGGGTGCTCGCCGATCTGCGAAAGGACCGGCCTCTCGTTGATGAAGTTCACTGTTGGACCGACCCAGCCCTTCTGCGCCTCCTTGCGAAGCCGGACGCCGAGGTGCAACGGATCGGTCTGAGGCGGGGCGTTCGAGTCGGGATGGGAGTCGAAAACCGGGCCTTTCCCTTCGATCAGAAGGCGTTCCGCTTTGACGCGAGGCGGGCTCCCATTTGGCCCGACCGCCACCTCGATTCGATAGCTGAGCGTGCGCGGCTGCCCGTTCTCGGCGCCGTCGAACGCCATCTCCAGGGCAAACGTCGGGGCCTGCATGAAAGCCGCTTCTCTCGTGCCGCCGCGGATTCCCTTCCACTGGAGGACGCCGCCCTCGGCCCATTTCTCTCCGATGATCTCCGCCAGGGTGTAGCCGCGAGAGACCCCGTGCAGAAAGCGGAAGGCGTCCCTGAGATTGCTCTTGCCGGAAGCGTTCGTCCCGACCAGCAGCGTCAGAGGACCCAGGGCCAGCTCAGCCTCCCGGAAGTTCTTGAATCGCTCCAGCTTCAGCTGTTTCAGCACGGCGAGGGCTCCCTATTCGCCCTTCGAGTATGGCTCAACCAGCCCGGAGAGGTCTCCCGGCCGTTCGCCCAGGAAACCTCTCTTCCCCACGTGGCGGCTCAGGCTCTCCAGAAGCCTCCGGGCGCGTCGTCCAGGCCGAAGTCGTTCCGGGGAAGCAGCCGAACGGTAACTGGCTCGGGGGCCTCGGTTTTGGATTGGGCCGCTAGGGTAATCTGCCCTTTCGGAGGAAGCACTGTGAGCAAGGAAGCGGGCCCGGGGACGTCCGGCGGTGCAAGGAAGAGACGGAAGGGGACGGGGCGGGCGGCCCCGAGGGTCTCGCGGCACAGCAGGCCCGAGCATCTCTCGCCGGAAGAGTGGCAGCGGGCGCTTCGGAGGCAGGCGGGAGAGGAGGCCCCCTTCGCGGTAGAGAAGACCGGCGGCGAGCGGGTCTTCTCGGAGTATCTCGTCGCGAATCCTGCCAGCCGCAGGACCTACCGGGTGGCGATCCGCGGCTCCGAGCCCGGAGTGAACTTCTGCTCGTGTCCCGATTTCGCGACGAACCTCCTCGGGACCTGCAAGCACGTGGAGTCGGTCCTGGCGGGGATCCGGAAGAAGCGGGGAGGCACCCGGGCGCTCGAAGGCGGATTCCATCCTGCCCACAGCAGCGTGACCGTCGTCTATGGAGAGCGGAGGCGCGTCCGGCTCCGCCTCGCGGCTGCGGCGCCGGCAGCGCTGAGCCGGCGCGCCGCCCGCCTCTTCGACCGGGAGGGCTGGCTGGCCGAGGAGGCCTTCCCGGGATTGCGGCCGTTCGTGGCCGAAGCCGCGGCCGTGTCACACGACGTCCGCGTTTACGAGGACGTGTGGCGCCTCGTCGAGGAGCGGGCTGCCGCTGAAGCTCGCCGGCTGGCCCTCGATCGGGCCTTTCCGGAGGGAACCGCGAGCCCGGTCTTCGAGACGCTGCTGAAGACCTCTCTGCCGCCGTATCAGCGAGAGGGCGCCCTCTTCGCCTGCCGGGCCGGGCGCTCGATCCTCGCGGACGAGATGGGGCTGGGGAAGACGATCCAGGCGATCGCCGCCGCCGAGATCGGGAGCCGGTTCCTCGGCGTGGAGAAGGTCCTGGTGGTCTGCCCCGCCTCCCTCAAGCACCAGTGGCAGGACGAGATCGGGCGGTTCTGCGGCCGGACCGTCGAGGTCGTCGGCGGGGCGCGCCGGACGCGCCGGGAGATCTACTCGGCGCCGTCGTTCTTCAAGGTGACGGCCTACGACACCGTCCACTTCGACCTTCCCCTGATCGAGGCCTGGGCCCCGCAGCTCGTCATCCTCGACGAAGCGCAGCGGATCAAGAACTGGAGCACCCGGGTGGCCCGGAGCGTCAAGCGGATCGAGTCGCCGATGGCGCTCGTCCTGACGGGGACCCCGCTCGAGAACCGCCTGGAGGAGCTGGCGTCGATCGTCCAGTTCGTCGACCGGCATCGGCTGGGGCCGGCCTGGCGCCTGAGACAGGAGCACCAGCTGGTGGAGGAGGGGACGACGCGCGTCGTCGGGTATCAGAATCTCGACAGGCTCGGTGAGACGCTGGCCCCGGTCCTCCTTCGCCGGCGCAAGCGGGAGGTCCTGCCGGAGCTTCCCGAGCGGACGACGAAACGGCTCTTCGTCACGCTGACGCCGGAGCAGCGCGACCTCCACGAGGAGAACGCGATGAACGCCGCCCGGATCGTGGCCAAGTGGAGGCGGACCAAGTTCCTCTCGGACGCCGATCAGAAGCGCCTGACGATTGCCCTCCAGAACATGAGGATGGTCTGCGACGACGTTCATCTCGTCGAGCCGAAGAGGCGGAGCGGACGCAAGGTGGACGAGGTCCTGACTCTTCTTTCCGACCTGCTGGAGTCCGAGGGGACGAAGGCCGTGGTCTTCAGCCAGTGGGTTCGGATGCACGACCTCCTCGGGGAGCGGCTCGAGGCCGAGGGATGGGGGCACGTCTTCCTGCACGGGGGCGTCCCGTCCTCGAACCGGGGCGCGCTGGTCCGCCAGTTCCGGGACGACCCGCAATGCCGGGTCTTCCTCTCCACCGACGCCGGCGGGACGGGGCTGAACTTGCAAGCGGCGTCGGTCGTGGTCAACGTCGACCTTCCGTGGAACCCCGCGGTCCTCGAGCAGAGGATCGGCCGCGTCCACCGGATGGGGCAGCGGCGGAGCGTCCAGGTCTTCGACTTTGTCGCCGAGCGGTCGATCGAGGAGGGGATGCTCTCGCTCCTCGGCTTCAAGACGTCGCTCTTCGCGGGGGTGCTCGACGGCGGGGATCCGAAGGTCCTCCTCGGAGGAAGCCGGCTGGATCGCTTCATGAAGGGGGTCGAGTCGCTCACCGCCCCGCTGGCGGCGGGAGAGGCTCCGACGGGGCCCGGGGCTCCGTCCGAGCCGCTTCCGGTCCCGAAGGCGCCGGGCGGGGCCGGCGAGGCGATCGGGAATGCTCCCTTGCCCGAGAAGGTCGAGACGGTCGCGACGGCCGGGCCGCCTGGCGACCGAAGTCCGACCGTGTCAAGCCCGACCGTGTCGGGCCCTGCGGGCCTTCCGCAGGAAGCGCTGGCCGGACTTTTCCGCGCCGGAGCGAGCTTCCTGACCCAGCTGGCCGAGGCGGCGGACGCGCTCGCCCGGGGCGAGAAGGCGCGGTCGGGGAACGTGTCGCTGGACCGGGACGCCACGGACGGTCAGGCCGTTCTCACCGTCCGGCTGGGGGAATCGGACGTATTCCTCGCGGCGCTGCGGGCGCTCACGGGCGGTGCGGGGACTTCATAGGCGAGGATCGCCACCGGAGTGAAGGATGGCCCAGTCCCGGACTCCTCAGCCGACCCAGAGGTCCGCGAGGACGATCTCGATCTCGCCGAACGGGGCGGCCCGGACCAGCCTGTGCGGGATATACTTTGGGAGCGGCTCTTTTGGAATGCCCGTCAAGCGACTGATTCCGCATGAGATAACGATTGTGATCTGAAGGAGAAATCGGTCTGTTTCACGGGATATCGAGGAAGCCGATCGATAACTTTCTTATCTTGCGACTGTGTCGCGACTGGACATTTCGTCGTTGGTTGAGTACCTTGTCGTGGGAGGGACGGCGCGATGGGAGCGACGAACGCGGCGAAGGTCTTCCTCGGGAAGGCGGTCAGCGCACGGGAACTGGCCACGACCCGGGAGGTGGTTGCGACGTATCGGGGGCTGAGCCGGATGGAGCTGGCGGCAACGGTCTGTGAGCTGCTTGGCTGGATGCGGGGAAGTGGTCGGCCGAAGGCTCGCGAGTGTCGAGAGTGGCTCGAGAATCTGGAAGCCGCCGGCGAGCTGACCCTTCCGCAGAAGCGGACGGGACGCCCGGTCGGCTCGAAGACGTCGATCCCGGCGGAAAGCCAGCCGGGAGGAGCACAGGAGGTCACTGGAAGCGCGGGCGACCTGGGACCGATCCGGGTCGAGCGGATCACGGATGGAGCAGGCCGGCTGCGATTTAGGGAGCTGATCGGGCACCACCACTACCTTGGCTATCGGGTGCCGTACGGCGCCCAGCTGCGGTACCTGGTCCTGAGCTCACGGCGGGTGAGGGAAGAGCTGGGCTGCCTGCTGTTCTCGAGTGCCGCGTGGCGCCTGGCGCCTCGGGACCAGTGGATCGGGTGGGATGATTCGACGCGGAGCCGGAATCTGGCGCAGGTGGTGTGCAACAGCCGGTTCCTGATCCTGCCATGGGTGCGGGTGAAGAACCTGGCGAGCACGATCCTGTCGCGGGCGATGGGGGTGCTGGCAGCGGACTGGCGGGAGGTTTACGGTGTGGAGCCGTTGCTGGTGGAGACGTTCGTGGACGAGAGCCGGTTCACGGGGACGTGCTACCGGGCAGCGAACTGGATCGAGCTGGGGAGCACGACAGGTCGCGGCCGGATGGATCGAAGGACCGAGCGCAAGGGGATGGCCCCCAAGCGAATCTTCGTCTACCCGCTGCGTCGTGATAGCCGACGACGCTTGGTGGAGGGCTGAGCGATGGGCGCCGAGGCCCGGCCGGCCGAAGTTGAGCCCTTCGAGCGATCGGGGGAGGCGTTCGGGGATATCGTCGGGTTTGCGGGATCGCGAGAGGCCGACGAGATGACGGAGAGCGAGCTGGAACGAGAGCTGGAGGAGCGAGTCCGGGAGCTGAAACGTCAGCTCTTGCAGGACCATCTGGACAGGCGCGGCGGCGGAGCAGCGATCGGGCCGGTACGGGATCGTGCCGGGCACGAGCGAAGCGAGGCGAGGGAGCACACGCGCAAGCTGAGGACGACGTTTGGAGACGTGGAGGTCCGGCGCTGGGGGTACGGCGGAGAAGAGCTGGACAGTCTTCATCCTCTCGACGGAGAGCTGAATCTGCCGCCGGAGCTGTATTCGCTCGAGCTGCGGCGGCGGGTGGCGCGCGAGGTAGCGCGGGGCTCGTTCGAGGAGGCCATCGAGGCGGTGGGAGAGACGACGGGGGTCCACGTGCCGAAACGCCAAGCCGAAGAGCTTGCGGCGCGGGCGGCGGTGGACTTCGAGGAGTTCTATACCGAAAAGCAGGCGCGCTCAACGCTCGAGACGACGCAGGAGCCGATCCTGGTGCTGAGCGTGAACGGCAAAGGGATCGCATGCGCCGGAAGGATCTGCGCAACGGATGCACCTGCTCCTCTCGGGGCCGCGCGCCCTACGTCGCGGCGGGAATGCGGCGCAGCGCTACCCTTCGCAACCTCGCGCCGGACCAGCGCAAGGCCGTCGACAAGGCGGCAAACTACCTGCTGAAGTACAAAACGCACCTGCGCTACGACAGCTATCTCGCCCGCGGCTATCCGATCGCAAGCGGCGTGATCGAAGGTGCCTGTCGCCATCTGGTCAACATCCGGATGAACCGAACCGGCGCCCGCTGGAGCCTCCAAGGAGCCGAGGCCGTCCTACAGCTTCGCGCCCTCGTCAAGTCCGGCGACTTCGACGACTACTGGAAGTTCCACGAAGCCCGCGAGCTCGAGCGCAACCACCTCAACGCATACGCGGAGCAGCGGCTCCCCCGCATTCAAGCGCCCGCCAGCCGCCGCCAGACTCTCCGCCTGGTCAAGTAGTCGGCCTTGACTCACCCGTCATGTCATTCTCTGCAAGCTTCCGCTCCGCCGCTCCAAAAGAGCCGCACCCGATCGATACCACGACATCGCCCGGAATTTCGCTCGCGAGCTGCGAGCCTCCGGGAGGGTCCTCGTGACGACGCAGGCTGTTCTGGCGGAGGTCGGGGACTCTTTTTTCCGGCCTCCCTACCGCGCTGCGGCGACCCGTCTTCTGAGTGCGCTGCAACGAGATCCCAGCGTCCTCGTCTTGCCCGTCGACACCGGACTGTTCGACCGGGGCTGTCGCCTCTTCTTCGATCGGCCTGAAAAGAGCTGGGGACTGACCGACTGCATCTCGTTCGTGGTGATGCAGGAACGGGGCATTCAGGATGCGCTCACGGCCGACCAGCATTTCGAGCAGGCCGGATTTCGGGCCCTCCTGCGGGGAAGCCTCGGAGCCTGAACGGTGGCCTGAGTCAGCCGACCCAGAGGTCCGCGAGGACGATCTCGATCTCGCCGAACGGGGCGGCCCGGACCACCTCGTCTGCCTCGTGAGCGGCCAAGAGCGTCCAGAGGCCCGCTGAAAGCTCGTAGACCTCGAGCGTCCTCGCGGCCGGATCGACGAGCCAGAGATGCCCCTATTCGAGGCAACGCCTCCCGATCGAAATCGATCCGGCCCCTCGGATCGATGTCAGGTGCCGGCGGCTACCTCTTCCACTTCCTGAGGATCTCCACCACGATGTCGCCGATCCGGAGGAGGTTCTCCTTGCTGGAGCCCCCGATGTGGGGCGTCATCACGACGTTCGGGGCCGAGAGGAGCGGGCTCTTCGGGTCGGGCGGGTCCGAGAAGAAGACGTCGGTCCCGTAGGCCCGGACTTTCCCTGACTTCAGCGCCTCCGCGAGGTCCTCCTCGACGATCACCTTGCCGCGGGCGGTGTTGATCAGGATCACTCCGTCCTTCATCTTCTCGATGGCGTGCTTGTTGATCATCCCCTTCGTCTCGGGGGTGATCGGCAGGTGGATCGAGATGTAGTCGGAGCGGGCGAAGAGCTCGTCGTCCTCGTCGACCATCTCGGCCAGGGCGTGGTTCGCCAGGTAGTGGTCGTGGGCGATCACCGTCATCCCGAAGGCCTGGGCCCGCCGCGCCACCTCGGTCCCGATCAGGCCGGCGCCCAGGAGGCCGAGCGTCTTCCCGTAGAGCTCGGTCCGCTTCAGCTCCTTCTTCAGCCACTTCCCTTCCTTCATGCCGACGTGGCCTTCCACGAGCCGGTTGGGGATGGCCAGCATCAGGGCCATCGCCAGCTCCGCCACCGCCACCGACGAGGCGCGGGGGGTGTTCTTGACGTCGATCCCCTTCTCGCGGCACGCCTCGATATCGACGTTGTCGAGCCCGACGCCTCCCCGGATGACGAGCTTGAGGTTGGGGGCGCCGGCGAGGTATTCGCGGGTGACCTTGGACTTCGACCGGATCAGCAGGACGTCGGCCTCGGCCAGGCGGGCCGGGTCGGAGAACGTCTCTCCGAGCGTGGCCAGACGGCCGGGCAACGAGTCGTCGAAAGCATCGGCGATCATGATTTTCATCTGTCTCACTCCTTTGGGAACCCTCGGCCCGATTTTACGTCCGACGGGCGAGTGGGGGCGGATCCATCGGGCCTCCCGCGCCACGGACGCTAAGATCTCCCCCGGGTCGAAGCCTCGTGCCCGGCCCCGGGGGAGATCGATGCCGACAGACAAGCGAATCCAGGCGGCCCGGAGGGTCGTCGTCAAGGTGGGGACGAACGTGATCATGCGCGACGACGGGGCGCTCGCGCTGGGGCGGCTCTACGGGCTGATCGAGTCGGTCGCGAGCGCGTGCCGGCAGGGGCGGGAGGTCCTCCTCGTCTCGTCGGGCGCGGTGGGGCTGGGCGTCCAGCGGCTCGGCCTGACCGAGCGGCCGAAGCTCCTCTCGTCCAAGCAGGCGTGCGCGGCCATCGGGCAGGGGCGGCTCATGTCCGTCTACGAGCAGGGCTTCGAGAAGCTGGGCCTCCTGACCGCGCAGGTCCTCCTGACCGGCGACGACTTCCGGAGCGCCGAGAGATATCGGAACCTCCGGGCCACTCTCGACCGGCTCCTGGAACTCGGGACGGTGCCGATCCTGAACGAGAACGACGCCGTTTCGACCCGGGAGCTCGAGACGAGGGACCACGGGAAGGCCGTCTTCGGCGACAACGACGAGCTGTCGGCGCTGGTCGCCACGAAGCTGGCGGCGGACCTCCTGGTGATCCTCTCCGACGTAGACGGCCTCTTCACGGCGAACCCGGCGCGGTCCAGCCACGCCAGGAGGATCCCGAAGGTCACCGAGGTGACGCCGGAGGTGGAGGCTCTCGCCGACGGCGGCGGGGCGCGGGGCCGGGGGGGGATGGCGACGAAGCTCCGGGCGGCCCGGATGGCGGCCAGGGGGGGCGTCGCGACCGTCATCGCGAACGGCCGGACCCCGGGGATCCTGGACGCGGTCCTCGAGGGGGCGGATGTCGGGACGGTCTTCCTCCCGGCGCGCCGTGGGGCGGGGCAGTGACCGAGCCGGCGGGTGCGCCGCAGACGGAGGTCGCGCGTCTCGCCGCCGGCGCGAAGGCGGCGGCCCGGGAGCTGGCGTCGGCGCCGACCCCGCTGAAGGACAGGGCGCTCGAACGGATCTCCTGCCGGCTGGCGGCGAGGGAACGGGAGATCCTCGAAGCAAATGCGCTCGACGTCGCTGACGCCGTCCGGGCGGTCGCGAGCGGGACACTCGCGAGGCCGCTCCTGGACCGGCTGAGGCTGGACGCGGCAAAGCTCGCGGGGATGATCGCGGGCGTCCGGGCCGTGAAGGCGCTCGACGACCCGTCGGGCAAGACCGTCGCGCGGACGCTGCTCGACGACGGACTGGAGCTTCGAAAGGTGACGTGCCCGCTGGGCCTCCTGGCGGTCATCTTCGAGTCCCGTCCCGACGCGGTCACCCAGATCAGCGCCCTGGCGATCAAGTCGGGGAACGCGGTGATCCTGAAAGGGGGGCGCGAGGCGGTCCGGACCACGGCGGCCCTCGTCGCGGCGATCCGGGAGGGGCTCCGCGACGTGCCGGAGGTCCCGGAGGGGGTCGTCGAGTCGGTGGCGGGCCGGGCCGAGGTCGACGCGCTCCTCGTGCTCGAGGGGGTCGTCGATCTCGTCATCCCCCGCGGCTCGAACGAGCTGGTCCGGTCCGTCCAGGCGCGGACCCGGATTCCGGTCCTCGGGCACGCGGAAGGGGTCTGTCACGTCTACGTCGACGCCTCGGCCGACCCCGGCATGGCCACGCGAATCGCCCTCGACTCGAAGCTCCAGTACGTCGCCGCCTGCAACGCCGCGGAGACTCTCCTGGTCCACCGGGAGGCGGCCGTCCGCTTCCTGGCTCCGCTCCTCGGGACGCTCCAGGAGGCGGGCATCGAGCTGCGCGGCTGCCCGGAGACCCGGCGCCTCGCGCCGCGGGTGACGGCCGAGGCGACGGAGGCCGACTGGCGGACCGAGTACTCGGCTCCGGTCCTGGCCGTCCGGGTCGTCGGCAGCCTGGACGAGGCGATCGCCCACGTGAACCGGTTCGGCTCGGGGCACACCGACACGATCGTGACCGAGGACGCGGCCGCGGCCGAGCGCTTCCTAGAGAAGGTGGACGCCGCAGGCGTCTACCACAACGCCTCCACCCGCTTCGCCGACGGCTATCGGTACGGTTTCGGGGCGGAGGTGGGGATCTCCACGTCGAAGATCCACGCCCGGGGCCCGGTCGGCCTCGAGGGGCTCGTCACGGCGAAGTACAAGCTGTACGGGTCTGGACAGGTCGTGGCCGACTATTCCGGACCGGGCGCTCGGCCGTTTCTCCACCGGAAGCTCGAAACGGGCTGATTCGTCTAGAATCCCGGTCAACCCAGGAATTGGAATCATCTAGGGTCCGATCGTCCTGCCGGCTGTCGCGCAGGCGGTCGCGCTCGACGAGCACTTGAAGGAGTGAGAACCATGAAGAAAAGCAAGGGAACCATTCTGGCGGCGGCGATCTCCGCGATCGCGCTCGGAGTAGCGGGCGCCGTTTCGGCCGCCGCCGGTCCGGACCCGGTCAAGGCCCGCAACGACGCGATGGAGGACGTCGGCCGCGCGTTCAAGAAGATCGCGGCCATCGCGAAGAAGCAGGCCAAGTTCGACGCGGCAGTCGTGAAGACGAACTCCGAGATCGTGGCGGCGAAGCTGACCGCCTGCTTGACCCTCTTCCCCCCCGGCAGCGAGACGGGGTCCGTCAAGTCGCTCGCCAAGCCCGAGTGCTTCAGCGACGCCGCCGGTCTCGCCGCCGGCTTGAAGGCTTCGGCCGCCGCGGCGGAAGGCCTTTCGAAAGTGACCGACGAGGCGGCTTTCCTCCCGGCGTTCAAGGCGGCGGGCGACTCCTGCAAGGGCTGCCACGACAAGTACCGGGTGCCGAAGAAATAGGACCGATGTCGATCGGGAAGGCGGCCGCGGCGACCGGGGGGCTTCTGCTGGCCGCCGGCGTCGTGGCCGCCTGGATCCTCTCGGCGCCTTCGCCCGGCGTGACGGCGGTGCCGGAGGGGAAAGCCGATCTCGCGAACGGCGAGACGCTCTACCACGCCGGGAGCTGCCTCGCCTGCCACCGGCCCGCGGACGGGGCGGCGATGACCGAACCGGCGCTCCCGTCGGGAGGAGCGCCGTTCAAGACCCCGGTCGGCACCTTCTTCCCGCAGAACCTGACCCCGGACCCGGAGACGGGGATCGGCCGCTGGAGCGCGGCCGACTTCGTCAACGCGATGACGAGAGGGCTCTCCCCGGCGGGAACGCATTACTTCCCGGCCTTTCCGTACACCTCCTACCGTTTCGTCAGGACCGAGGACCTTCTCGACCTGCGGGGCTACCTGAGGAGCCTCCCGCCGGTCCGGTCCGCGGCCCGGAAGGCAGACGTTCCGCTCCTCGGGATCGCGAGGCGGGGCGTCGGGCTCTGGAAGAGGTTGGCCCTCAGGGAGGGCGGCTTCCGGCCCGACCCGGCCCGCGGGCCGGCCTGGAACCGGGGGGCCTATCTCGTGAACGGTCCCGGCCACTGCGCGGAGTGCCACACGCCGCGGAATCTCCTGATGGTGATGCAACCGGCCCGCGGGTTCGCGGGAGCGAAGCACCCGGCGGGCGAGGGGCAGGTCCCGAGCCTGAGGGGCCTCGTCGCCCGCGGAAAGTACAAGGACGTGGCGGACCTGGCGCTGGCCCTCCAGAACGGCGAGACGTTCGGGTACGAGCACCTCTCCAGCGGCGGGATGGCGGCGATCCAGACGAACCTGGGCCTCCTCCCCGAGAGCGACGCCGGGGCGATCGCCGAATACCTGGCGAGCCTGCAATAGTCCCGGGCGGCCGGCGGGGGCCGGAAGCTCTCGTCGCGACGGGGCCGAGGGTCAGCTCGGGGTCACTCCCAGCCGGATCAGCTCCGCCGCCGCTGTCTGGGCCGCGTGGCGGTAGAGGTCGGAGAGGGTCGGGTAGTTGTAGAGCGAGTCGGCGATCTCGAAGGCGTTCGCCTCCATCTTGAGGTAGGCCTGCCCGATGTGGACCAGCTCGCTGGCGCCGTCGCCGACGATGTGGACGCCCAGGAGGCGCCCGGTCTTCGCGTCGAAGAGGAGCTTCAGGAGGCCGTCGGTGTCCCCGATGATCTGACCCCGTGGGTTCATCCCGTAGTGGCCGCGCCCGGCGACGAACTCGATTCCCTTCTCCTGGAGCTTCTCCTCCGTCTCGCCCACGTAGCTGACCTCGGGGATCGCGTAGATGGCGATGGGGAGGACGTCGGGGCGGAAGTGGCCGACCGGCAGGCCGAAGGCGTGCCGCATGGCCCGGCGGCCCTGCTCCATGGCGCTCGACGCGAGCGCCGGGTAGCCGACGACGTCGCCGATCGCGTAGATGTGCGGGTGGCTCGTCTGGAGGTTCTCGTTCACCGACAGGAGGCCGTACTTGTCCGGCACGAGGCCGATGGCGTCCAGGTTCAGCGCCTTCGTGTTGCCGTCGCGTCCGACGCTGTAGAGGAGGACGTCGGCCTGGAGGTCCTGCCCCTTCCTCGTCAGGCACCGGATGCGGGGAGGGGTGGCGGGGATCCGCTCGATCCTCTCGTAGCGGTCATCGTGCGAGATGGCGACGTGGAGGCCCGACAGCTCGCGCTCCAGGATCGAGACGATCTCCCGGTCGATGTAGGGGAGGAGGCGATCTCGTGTGTCGACGAGGGTGACGTAGACGCCCAGGGCCGCGAAGATCGACGCGTACTCGATCCCGATGACCCCGGCGCCCAGGACGATCATGGTCTTCGGCATCCGGGGCAGCTTCAGGATCGTGTCGCTGTCGAAGACCGTGTCGCCGTCGAACTCGACGTCGGGAGGGTGGTTCGGCGTGGAGCCGGTGGCGATGACGATGACGCCGGCCCGGAGGTTCCCCTTGCGCCGGCCGTCCTTTCCCTCGAACGCCACGGTGTGGTCGTCCACGAACTTGGCGGTGCCGCGGTAGACCTCGACCCGGTACCGGCCGAGCGACGCGTTGATCAGCTCCAGCTCGCGCTGGACGACGAGCCGCTCCCGATACATGAAGTCCGAGACCGTCACCTCCTCGGTCAGCTCGGCCTGGAACCCGTGGAGGCGGTGTCGCATCAGCCCGTGGACGAAGAGGGCGCTCTCCCGCAGCGTCTTCGACGGGATCGTCCCCCAGTTCACGCTGGTGCCGCCGACGACGTGGGCCTTCTCGATCAGGGCCACGCGCTTGCCCGACTTGGCAGCCTGGATCGCGGCCCGCTCGCCGCCCGGGCCGCCGCCGATCACGATGACGTCGAAGGAGGTGGGGGTCGGGCCGAGTTCGCTCATCGGCCGAATCGTAGCAGCCGCCGGGGGAACGGCCGGAGGAGGGCCCTCAGGCCTTCGACGTCTCCAGCCCCCGCGCCTTCGGGCCGTGCTCGCTCTTCCAGAGGAGGAACGAGAAGACGAAGCCGACCGCCGCGAGCCCCGCCAGCATCAGCATCACCGGGGTCCAGCCGCCCGGGTTCTGCGCGCTCGCGTGCGAGGCGTCCTTCACCAGGCCCATCCCCCAGCTCATCCCGGCCCATCCCACCTGCTGGCAGAACGTCATCAGGGCGTAGGCGGAGCCGAGCCGCGCGTCGGGGACGAGGTAGGTCACCGCCGGCCAGAGGACGGCCGGCACGAGGGCGAAGGCGAGGCCGAGCATCGCCATCGAGAGCGTCAGGGGGAGCTGCGTGTAGACCATCATCAGGAACGGCGGCACCAGGAGCGCCGAGCCGGCGGCCATCAGGAGCGCCCGCTTGCCGATCCTGTCCACGAGGAGGCCGAAGAGGGGCATGCCGATCATCGACAGGAGGGGGAGGACCGACTTCAGGTTGCCGGCCGCCTCGGGGGTGATCCCCTTGGCCTCGATGAAGTAGAGGTTCGCGAAGGTCCGGAAGGGGAAGATCGTCGCGTAGAAGGCGACACAGAGCCCGACGACCCACCAGTAGCCGAGGTCGAACCGGACCAGGTCCGACCAGACGAGCTTGTCGGTCGCCCCGGCCCGGGCCACGTTCCAGCGGCGGGAAGCGGTCCGTTCCAGGAACGCGTAGACGCAGGCGAACCCGAACCAGGTGACGCCGAGGGCGGCGGCCACGAGGAGGGGCGGCTGCCAGCTCCCGAAGAGCTCCTTGGCGAAGTCGGGCGACTTGTCGGCGGCCCAGGAGCCGAGCCGGGCGATGAGGAGCTGGAGAGCCAGGGCGAAGGAGATCTCCTTCCCCTTGAACCACCGCCCGACGACGGTCGTCACGGCGACGATGAAGAGCTCCGAGCCGATCCCGAGGAGGAAGCGCCCCACCATCATCCCGGCCCAGGGAGCGCCGGGGAAGACCGCCGGCAGGACGGCGATCAGGATCGTCCCGGCCGCGCCGATCGACCCGAACAGGACCGCCGACGCCGCCATCCCGATCCGGTCGATGAGGACTCCCCCCGCGATCAGCGTGAGCAGGGCGGCGATGTTGTAGGACGTGTCGAGGAGGCCCACCTGCTCCCCGGTGAAGCCGAACGCCTTCTCGAGGAGCGGCGTGACCGGGTAGAGCGCGTCGAAAGCGTAGTAGCACCCGAACATCGCCAGGCTGCACGAGAGGAGGACGACCCACCGGTAGGCCGGCGGAGGCGCGGGACGGGCGTCGGCGGTCGCGACGGCGGCTTCGGACATGAGCGGCGACGATACACCAGCCCCGCGGGCGGGCCCGGAGGTCAGATCGTGCCGAACGGAGCCGGGAGGCAGGCCTTGCTCTCCCAGGTCCACACGCCCTTGCGGCACCCGAGCGGCTTTCGCCACGTCAGGCGGAGGGCGTGGAGGAACGGCGGGGCGCTCTCGGCCTGCTCGTCGTACAGCGGGTCGTTCGCGATCGGCGTGCCGAGCGCCAGCAGGTGGACCCGGAGCTGGTGCATCCGTCCCCCGCTCGGCCGCATTTCCACGAGCGCGAAGCCCTTCCTCGCGTCCAGGACGCGGTAGGCGGTCGAGGCCGGCCGGCCGGCCGGGTGGACGGAGGTCCGGCCCGGCTGCGGGACGGGGGGGATGGCGCGGACCTTCTTGCCGGCGATCAGGTTGCCGGCGCGCGCCGGCCCGTACGCGGTCTTCAGCGCCCTCGCCATCAGCTCGGGCTTCGAGGACCGGTGCTCGAGGAGGGGAAAGGCGACGACCCCCTCCGCCGCCTCCGGGACCCCGCGCGTCACCGCCAGGTAGACCTTCTCGACATCGCGCGCCCAGACGGCGTGGGCAGCGACGAGCGCCTCGCGCCCGCGGGCGAGGAGGAGGACGCCGGAGGTGGACCGGTCGAGCCGGTGAACCAGGTGGAGGTCGGGACCGAGGGCGGCGCGGATCTCCCCGAGCAACCCGCCGACCCCGTGCACCGGTTGCCCGGCCGGCTTGTCGAGCGCGGCATAGTCACCGGAGCCCTCCGGCGACGCGAGGAAACGGAAGGAAGGCGCGGCCGGCCCTTCAGATGCCTCGCGCCTTCCGGTAGACCGGGAGGGCGGCGGCGAGGATCTTGACGGCCTGGCGGAGGTCGTCCCCCTTCAGGACGTAGGCGATCCGGACCTCGTTCAGCCCACGCCCCTGGGTGGCGTAGAAGCCCGCGGCCGGCGCGACCATCACGGTTCCCTTGTCGAGCGAGAAGTCTGTCAGGAGCCAGCGGGCGAAGTCCTCGGCGTCCTCCACGGGGAGGCGCGCGATGAAGTAGAAGGCCCCCTCCGGCTTCCGGAGGAAGACGCCCGGGATCTTCGTGAGCCCCTCGAAGAGGATGTCCCTCCGCTTCTGGTACTCGCTGACCACCCCATCGTAGAACTCGGCCCCGAGCGTCGCGGCGGCCGGGGCGATCGCCTGGGCCAGCCCCGGCGGCGACAGGCGTCCCTGGGCCATGTGGAGGACCGCCTCGAAGATCCCCTGGTTCCGGGTGCAGAGGGCGCCGAGGCGGATCCCGCAGGCGCTGAACCGCTTGGAGAGGGAGTCGACGACGATGACCAGCTCGGACATTCCCTCGAGGGTCAGGGCAGAGACGGCCTTGGCGCCGTCGTAGACGAACTCCCGGTAGACCTCGTCCGAGATCAGGAAGAGGCCGTGGTCGCGGCAGAAGCCGGCGATCATCTCCAGCTCGTCGCGGCTGTAGATGGTGCCGGTCGGGTTGTTCGGGTTCGTGATGACGACGGCCTTCGTCCGGGAGGTGACCGCCTTCTCCCACTCCTCCCTTGCCGGTAGGTGGAAGCCGTCCTCGCCGCGGGACAGGAGCGGGACCATCTCCACTCCCGCGATCGCCGCGAAGGCCCGGTAATTCGTGTAGAAGGGCTCGGTGATCAGGATCTCGTCCCCCGGGTCGGTGCAGGCGATGAAGGCGAACTGGAGCGCCTCGCTTCCGCCCGTCGTCCCGAGGACCTCGCCGGCGCCGAGCGGGATGCCGAGGCCTTCGTAGTACTTGCGGATCGAGTCGACGTAGGCCTTCGTCCCGCCGGAGGGGGTGTACTCGTAGGTCTTCTCGCCGATCAGCTTCAGCTGCTCCCGCATGACGGCGGGGGTCTCGATGTCGGGCTGGCCTATGTTCAGGTGGTACACGTGGAGGCCCCGCTGCTTCGCCTCCTCGGCGAACGGAGCGAGCTTCCGGATCGGGGAAGCAGGGACCAGCCGGCCCCGGGCAGAGACGGACGCGGGCTTCGCGGACGTGGCGGTTTTCGGCTCACTCATCACGGCAGCAGTTTACGCTCCGGATGCCGTTCGCCCCGGATCTCCCCAAATTTTCGAAACTGCCGAAAACTGTGTCCGGGTCTCGATCGGCGCCGGTCCGGCGTCGCCGGCGGGGACGGGGACGGCCGGCGATTCGTCGATCAGCTCGAGGCGAGCCGGACGGTCCGGAGGGCCTGCTCCCAGTGGAAATTTCCCATCCGTCCCAGGGCCTCCAGGCCTGCGAGCACGTCGGCCCGCCAGCGAGGGTCGGTCCCGAAAAGACCCAGCAGCCGGACCATTCCCTCTCCGGGGAGCGGCCAGACGTCTCCCCGGACGGCTTCCAGGAGCGCCCGGACCAGGTCGTCCGCCCCTTCGGCCGCGGCCAGGACCGCGGCGTCCTCCGCCGTGACGGGCCGGAAGAGGTTCGCGAGGAGGTCGCAGAGGCCCCCGATCGCCAGTGTCGCCGGGTCGCGGAGGAGGCTCGCGAGCCGCGGGACGAACGCGTCGACCGAGCCGAAGAACCGGTCGAGCGAGTCCCGGGTGAGACGCAAGGGCCCTTCGCCGCGCGGGTCGTCGCGCAGGTAGCAGCGGTGGAGGACCCACCAGGCCGCTTCTCGGGTGCTCGCGGAGCGGGCGCCGAAGACGACGTTCATCACGAACCGGTGGAGGCCCTGGTCGTTCCGCGCCCGGAGCTGCACCTCGGCGAGGCCGAGAAGCTCGCGCCGCGTCTCGTCGCCGGAGCCTGCGAAGAGCCTCGGGACGAGGTCGTCCGGAATCGCCCCGCGCTGCGCCGCGCCCTCGAGCCCGAACTGGCTCGCGCGAAAGCGGCCGTTCCCGGCCATCCACGTGACGAGGTCGGCCATCGACTCCGGGGGGAGCTCGGCGGCCGGGAGGAGGAGGAGCTGGAAAACCGTCTGGTCCGTGCCGGCGGCGCGGGCGAGGCGAAGCACGAGGTCTCCCCGGAGCTTCCGGCAGAGGGCGCGGGCAGCCCGTTCGCGGAGGTCTGGGTCGGAGGTCGTCTCGGCCACCTCGATCAGCGCGTCCGCCAGGGACGGGGCCGGCGCCCTCCGGGAGACGAGGGCGCCCACGAGCCGCCGCTGCAGCTCCGGCGGGCCGCTCCGGAGCGGATCGCCGAGGGGCGCGAGGACCCCCAGCTCGACCAGGCGGCAGCCGGCCGCTACCCGTTCGAGGAGGTCGCCCGAGAGCGCGCTCCGCAGGCGGTCGACGTCGCCCCGGACCAGGGCGGCGGTGAAGGCCACCTCGGCGTCGGCGTGGCCGACAGCGTCGGGAGGGACGGCCTCGGGGTCGGCCGTGAGGAGCGCGATTCGTACGGCCGCGACTGCGGCCAGGAGGGGCGTTCCCGCCGCCGCCTGGAGCGAGCGGAGCGCCTCGATCAGCTCCCGCGTGTCGTCCGGGAGCCCGCGGCCGAACCTCACCCGCCAGCCCGAGAGGGCGAGCGCCGCCTCCGCTCTCAGCGCCGGGTCGCCCGAGCGGAGGAGGCTCTCCGCGTCGCCGCCGGCGGACCAGTCGTCCAGCCGGAGGCGGGCGAGCGCCGCGAGCGAGCGGGTCCGGGGCAGGGGCGACGACCTCCCGATGGCGACGGCGGTCCCGAGGTCGTCGGTGGCGGGAAGCGGCGGGCCGGACATCGCCGCGAGGGTCCGGTCGTCCCAGGGGAGCTGCCCCGCCAGCTCGTCGTCCAGTGCCGAGCTCCAGGCCTTCTGCACGAGGAACCGCTCCAGGAAGCCGGCCTCGTCCACGTGGCGCGCGACGGCGACGGCATGCCGCTGGTAGATCCGGGTGAAGTCCTCGACCTGCTCCGGGTCGAGCTCCCGGAGGAGCCTGGGGACCGTGAACCGGTCGGTCCCCGCTTCCTTGAGCATTCGCGCGGCGCCGAAGAGCTTCTCCTCGACGAGCTCGGCTGCGCAGGAGCGGCAGAACTTTGCGAACGGCGACCACCTCGCGCACCAGAAGCAGCGGACCTCCCTCCGGACGGCCGAACCGCACGCGGAGCAGAGGTCGCCCGCCTTCCA
>CAIMWE010000138.1 GCA_903845115.1 uncultured Acidobacteriota bacterium
GGATGGGAGGCCCCTCGGGCGGCGCCGGCGGCGGGGGTGACGTAACCCAGGAATGGGGCGTCGTCCGCGGCTCGCTCCGCCAGACGCTCGTCGTCCCGGCGGTCGCGCGCTCGCAGGGGATGAACGACGCCTTCTGGCGGACCGACCTCGTCCTCCGCAATCCATCCTCCGAGCCGGTCTCGGTCTTCTGCTCCATGGCCCGGAACGGAGCGCCAGGCCCGGTCCCCGGCGGTCCGGGGACGTCCCTCGTGACGATCGACCTCCTGCCCAACGAGATCCGGGTCGTCCCGGACCTCGTCAAGACACTCTTCGGCCTGGAAAGCGGCCACGGAGCCCTCTTCCTCTCCCCCGACGGCTCCTCCTCGGTAGAAGCGACGACCCGTACCTACACGACGACCTCCGCCGGGAGTGTCGGGATGGGCGTCGGCGCCGTGGACTTCTACACCGCGGTCGGGCCCGGATTCCCGATCACCTTCTCGGGCGCCCTGCAGGGGAGCGGATTCCACACCAACGTCTCGGCCACAGACACGAGCAGCCGGGGAGCGACCATCCACATCACGGTCCCCGCCTCCCCCGACGGGGCCCCCTCCTTCTCGGGAGACTTCTCCACTCCTGCGGCGGGGCCTCTTCAGGTCAGCGACGTCGCCGGCTGGATGGGCGTTCCGTGGTCCCGGACCTCCGCCGTCCGGTTCGAGGCCACGTCGGGCTCGGCCATCCCGTTCCTCGTCGTCATCGACGACCGGACGAACGACCCGACCTACTTCCCGCCCGACCTCCCGACCTCGGTCGTACGGACGATCCCGGCCATCGTTCACGCCGACGGCGCCGAAGGGGCGGTCTTCCGGAGCGACCTCTTCCTCTACAACCCCTCGAGCCAGATCCGTACCGTGAACCTGGCGGGGAAGCTCTGGAACGAGGCGGGAGACGAGAAGGTCGTGACGCTCACCCTCCTCGCGGGGGAATCCCGCCGGATCGTCGACCCGCTCCAGGTCATCTTCGGGAAAAGCGGGGTCGCGAGGCTCCGCCTCCTCTCGCCGTCGTTCGCGGGGGCCGGGTCGCCCCCGCTCGACAACGTCCGTGTCACCTCCCGGACCTACTCCGTCGACCCCTCTGGAGCCACCCGCGGCCTTCCGCTCCCGCCCCTCAACTCGTTCCAGTCGGCCGGTTCCGGCGACACGCTGGAGATCCTCGGGCCGGTCGGCGGGGCGGCCTTCCGGACGAACCTCTCGCTCGTGGAACTCTCACTCCCGCCCACGACCCCGTCCACCGTGAACGTCCGGGTCGAGATCCTGAACGAGAAGGGGGCCCAGATCGACGCCTTCACCGCCGCCCTCCCGGTGGCCGGAGGGATGCAGCTGAACGACCTCTTCCGCTCGCGCGGCCTCGGCGACGGGCCTGTCGCGGCGCTGATCCGCGTCTCGCCCGCGGGAGGGATGGTCGGCGCCTACGCCACCACGATCGACAACGGCACCAACGACCCGACCTACTTCGCCGCGAACCTGGGGGCGAAGTAGGGAGCGGCGAATCGAACCGGGCTCCCGCCGGGAGAGCCTCGGCCGGTCCGGCGCCGAAGGCCGGTCCGACCTGTTGCTTTGGCGCGTATCCGACCGACTGCGCCAGCACGATCGCCTGGTCCGGCCGCAGCTCCAGCTTCGGGCCGAGCGCGTCCATGCTCACCCAGTCCATGTTGCCGGGGCCCGCCGCCACGCCCGGCCAGCAGCGGGGAGATCGCGGTAGAGTCGAGCGCGGAGGCAAGGAAATGGAAGTGACAGATCGGAAGAAGCTCGTCGTCGGAGAGAGCGCGTCGCTCGTCAAGGTCGTCGATGGAACGGCCATCGACCTCTTCGCGGAGGCGACCGGGGACCGGAACTCGATCCACCTCGAGGAAGCCGCGGCCCGGGCGGCCGGTTTCGAGGGACGGATCGCTCACGGGATGTACTCCGCTTCCCTGGTCTCGCAGGTCCTCGGGATGCAGCTTCCGGGGCCGGGCACGATCTACCTGGGCCAGCAGATCCGATTCGGCGTTCCCGTGCGCATGGGCGACACGCTCGAGGTGACGGTGGAGGTCAAGTCGATCCGGCCCGACAAGCCGATCGTCACCCTGGAGACCAGGTGCCGGAACCAGAAGGACGAGGATGTCCTGACGGGAGAGGCCGTCGTGAAGGTGGCCCGGGACCGCTGCTGACTCCGGAGCGGGGGGCTGCCGCCCGGCCCTCCCGTTACGGCTTCCCGGACACGCGGGGCAGCGAGACGTCGAAGATCCTCAGGGCATCGACTCGACCGGCAGCGTCGAAGGTGAACTGGACCGTCTCCTCGAGGTTGTCGGGCTCACCGACCTTCCAGAGAAACGTGTCGAGGACCTGGTGGGTGAGCGGCGCCCGCATCCGGTTCCAGCGAAGCGCCAGCATCCCGTCGTCGACGGCCACCGTCATCGCCCCGTGGGAGAGGTTCCGGTAGGTGCCTGCATAGGAGGTCAGGTCGAGCGACGGGTTCGTTTCCGGCGTCCGGCTCGCCTCCTGCGCCCTCTTCCTCGCCTCGCTCCGCGCCTTCCCCTTCGCCTCCAGGTCCAGGTAGTAGGCATTCCAGTCGCGGGACGGGGCGCCCGCCACGATCAGGTCGTAGAGGCCGTTCCGCAGGGCCAGCAGCGCCTGGGCCCTCCCGGCGTTCGTCAGGAGGACGAAGCCCACGGAGCGCTTCGGCAGGAGGTCGACGCGGGCGCGGAAGCCGTTGAGGGAACCGGTGCGGGTGACGAGCAGCTCTCCCCGATGGTCCTGGATCACCCAGGCCATCCCGTGCGCCATCAAGTTCGTCTCGGGGTTGCTCGCCCGGGTCGACTCCTCCAGGCGGATCACGATCTGCGGCGACTTCGTCTCCTCGAGCGCCTCCGCCGAGACGAACCGCTTTCCGTCGATCGTCCCGTTCCCGAGCTGGAAGTGGACCCATCGGGCGAGGTCCCGCGCGGTCGAGTTCACCGTGCCGGCCGGCCCGAGCGGCTCGTTCGGGATCGGGATCTGGGGGACGATCCGGCCGTCCTCGGCCACCTTGTGTCCGGCGGCCCGGTCCTCGGCCCCGAGCCACTCGGCCTCGCTGACACCGGTCCCGGACATCCCGAGCGGCGCGAAGATCCTCGCCCGGACCAGGGTCTCCCACGGCGTCCTCGCCGCCGACGCCGCCGCCTCCCCCGCGGCCATCAGCATGATGTTGTTGTAGCCGTACTGCGAGCGGAAGGGGCGCGCCAGGGGGAGGAACGCGGCCCGGCGAATCACCTCTTCCCGGCTCCAGGGCGAGTCGTCCCACAGCTCGTCGTGCTCGGCCAGGCCGGTCCTGTGGGAGACCAGGTCGCGCAGGGTGACGAGCGAGTCGGCGCAGGGGTCGGAGAGCCGGAAGTAGTCGAGGTGGGCGCGGACCGGGTCGTCCCAGCGCAGCTTCTTCTCGTCCACCAGCATCGCCATCAGCGTGGTCGTGAACGCCTTCGTCGCGGAGCCGATCTGGAAGCGCGTGTCGGGCCCCACCGGCTCCTTCCCGTCCAGGGTCCTGACGCCATAGCCCTTCAGGGCAACGACCCGGTCGTGGTCGACGATCGCGATGGCCAGCCCCGGCAGCTGCCACCGCTCCATCGTCGCGGCAACGAGCCGGTCGACGGCAGCGGAGTCGAACGGGGAGCGGTCGGCGGCCTTCGTTTCCCGGGCGGACGCTTCCGGGGCGGGAATTGGCGCCGGCTGAGACGCCGAGACGCCGGACAGGGCCAGGACCGCAAGGAATCCACGGAGTGGCTTCATCCCCGGATGATATCCAGGGACCGGCTCGCCGAATCCAGTCGCCCGGGCGGCCGCCCGAAGTACCCCGCTCCCTAAATACGATGACGTGCGTTCGGAGCGCCGCGCGGCCAGGTGGGAGGCGTCGCGACGAACGTGGCCGTCCGACCTCGGAGGAGCGACAACAAAGCAGACGGCCGCGCGCCGCCCGAACCCATCGAGCCTTCCCGTCTAAAACAGCGCCCCAGCCAGTGGAGGGAGCAGGGGGCGGCGAGTAGCGCCCCCCGGAGAGAGCGCAAGGCGGCTGCGGGCGATTTCTGCGTTGCGCCTCCTCGGCGGAGAGCCAACTCCAGCCTGCGTCGGCGCGCCTTGAAAGCGCCTCGCAGGCGCCATGCGCGCACGTCACTGTATTTGTGGGGCGGGGTACTAAGCCGCCTCGGCGTCCTCCCCCTCCCCGCCGCCGCCATCCGCTCGAGCCGCCGTCCGAGCCGTTCGCGTCCCTTGCTCCTGTTCCCTTCAGGCGTGGGGTCCGGCCGCGAGGGCCTGGACCGCCCGGTGGTCCTCCCGGACCAGCTCCAGGAGCCGGAACGCCCGCTCGCGGTACAGCTTGATCCGGTCGAATCCGGGCGCGTGGGTCAGCTTCTGGAGGACCAGCGCGTCGTGGTCGAACCAGCGCGGGAAGTACCCGGACAGGAAGTAGCCCCGCGGACGGAAGACCGCCGCCGCGTGTCCGGCCCACGGCTCGTGAAGGGAGACGAAGAGCTGCCGGACGCCGAGCCCTTCGCGCTCGGCGCGCTCCTCCAGCAGCGCCGCCTCCTCCTCGAGGTCGGCGCCGACCGAGGAGAGGTTGGCCCGGAGGACGCCGGCCCCCGCGTAGGAGGTGGCCGACATCGCGGTCCGCGATCCCGGCGGAGGGGCCGCCGTCGATCCCTCGACCGCCCGGTCGATCCCGCACCCCTCGACGAGGAACCTGGCCGGGTCGAGGTAGACGGGGGAGACGAAGAGCCTCTGCGGGCGGTCGCAAAAAGTCCTGGTGCACATGACGACGCTCACCCGGTCGGGGGCCCCCTCTCGCGCGAGCGCCCCCTCCGGCATCAGGTCGACCTCGATCCCGGTGTCGTTGCACCCGAGAATCCCGGTCATCTTCTGGAGGCTCGTGTGGTTCGCGACCGCTTCGCCGTAGGCCGCGTCGATCGGGAGCGTCGGCGCGATCTCGTCGAGGAGGATCTGCTGGATCCGGAGCGCGAGCCCCCCGCGGCGGTAGGCCGGGATCACGGCCCCCTGGCCCAGCTCGGGGAGACCCGGGTGGGGAGCCGAGCTCCGGTAGAGGGCCACGTGCCCGACGACGTCTCCGGAGGGGGTCCGCGCCACGACGCTGACGGTCGTCCCGTCGGCGTTTGCCGCGATCAGCCGCTCCGGGACGTAGGGGATCTCGGCCGGATAGCCGTCGCCGTAGATCTCGTGAAAGACGCGCGCGACTCCCCACGCGTCCTCGGGGCGGAACCTCCCGATCTCGACCGGCTGGCCCGGCGTGACCTCCCGGGGTTCGGACTCGATCCGCTGGATGGCCTCGGCCTTCGACATCGTCATGGGGACCTCCTTGGAACGGGAACGGGATGGGGGCGGAATGCCGCCGCGGCGGCCCCCGCCGCGGAGAGCGCCGCACAGCCGCCGAAGAGAAGGGGATAGCCGCCCGTCTGGAGGAAGGGTCCCCCCAGGGCGGGGCCGACGAAGAAGCCGGCCTGGAAGACCGCCATGCCGAGGTTGGTGTTGAGCGGGCGGAGGTGCGGCGGGGAGACGTCGAAGAGGTAGCCGGAGAGGAGCGGCATCGCGACCCCCCACGAGAGGCCGAGGACGACCGCGACGCCGAGGAACGGCGCCGGTCCCGTCGCCCGGGGGAGGAGGACGAAGCCGGCTGAGATCGCGGCGAGGGCGACGGCGAGCCCCTTTCGCTTGTCGACGCGGTCCAGGAGCTTCCCCCCCGCGACGCGGACCCCCGCCTCGGCGGCGGTGGAGACGGTCAGGAAGAGGCCGGGGTTCGCGATCCCCGCGCCGATCCCCCAGCCGTTGAGGAAGGCGAAGACCGCCCCGTAGGCGCTCCAGACCACGAGCGAGAGGAGGAGGTCGAGCCGGACCGGCCCGCTCCGGAGGTTCTCCCGGAGCTCTGCCGCGGTCGGAGCTGGCGGCGCGCCGGCGGCGGAGACCGGCCGGAAGAGGAGGGCGAGCGGGAGCGCCCCGAGGGTCGCCACCCCGAGCCACGCGAGCGCGGGGCCGAAGCCGCCGAGCGCCCTCTCCACCGGAGCGAAGAGCGGCGGGACGAGGGCGTACGGGACCAGGAGGATGACCGACATCCAGCCGAACGCTTCCGCGCTCCGCCCCTCGGGGATGCCGGCGACGAAACGGGCGGTCACCGCGGTCAGGAGGACGGCGTAAGCGGCGCCGTGCCCGACGCGCAGGAACGTCAGCGGGAGGAACCCGTCGGCCGCCCGGTAGAGGAGGAGCGCCGCCGCCGTCGCCGCCACGGCGGCGACCGAGACGCGGCGGGCGTTCCCCGCGTGCAGGAGAGGGCTGACCCCGATCCGGACCACGAGGACGGCGAGCGAGAAGACCCCGATCACGAAGCCGGCGGCCTGCTCCGTCATTCCCCGGGAGAGGAGGTCCTCGTGGAAGGGAAAGAAGGCCGCGGCGCTCACCTGGGCGAGGAAGACCACGCCCGAGACGAGGAAGAAGTCGCGCGTGAAGAGGGGCCGGGCGCCGTCGCTCATGCCGCCGGCCCGAGGAGCGACAGCCGCTCCAGCAGGAGCCCGGAGACGACGCGCCGGTAAGCGGCGCTCGCCCGGACGTCATCGATCGGGGCGACCGCCCGCTCGACCTCCGGCGCGAGGGAGGCGAGGAGCTCCCGCGTCGGCCGCCGCCCGGCCAGGGCCGCCTCCACCTCCGGCACCCGGACCACCGTCGGGCCGACGCTCCCCCAGGCGAGCCGGGCCCTCCGGACGGTGCCGTCCTCGGCGAGGTCGAGGAGGGCCGCCAGGCTCGCCACGGCGCAGGCGAGCGCCTTGCGGCGGCCGACCTTCTCGTGGTGAGGGAGGCCGAACCCGGCGGCCTTCGGGACGGCGACGCCGAGGAGGAGCTCGCCCGGGCCGAGCCGCGTCGCCCCCGGACCGACGACGAAGTCGCCGACGGGGAGGCGCCGACGGGAGGCGCGGGTCCCGAGCTCCACCTCGGCGCCGAGGACGTACAGCGGCGGGAGCGTGTCGCCGGCGGGCGAGGCGGTAGCGACGTTTCCGCCGAGCGTCCCCATGTGCCGGACCGGCGGCGAGCCGACCGTCCTCATCGCCCGGCAGAGGAGCGGCAGCTCCCGCCGGACGAGGGGCGAGTCGAGGAGCCGGGAGTAGGTCGCCGCGGCGCCGAGGTAGAGGTGGTCCCCCCGGTCCTCGACCCGCGCGAGAGTGTCGACGCGCTCGAGGCAGAGGAGCGCCGGCGGGCTCTTCTTCCCCTCGGCGATCGCCACGAGGAGGTCGGTCCCCCCGGCGTAGGGGGCCGCTCCGGGATGCCGGTCCAGGAGGTCCCAGACCTCGTCGAGGGAGCGGGGGAGGAAGACCTCCCTCATCGCTTCCTCCCGGCCGGGGCACCGACGGTGGCGGCAGAGGCGGCGGCGACGGCGTCGACGATCTTGACGTAGCCGGTGCAGCGGCAGAGGTTCCCCGAGAGCCCCTCGCGGATCGCGTCCCGGTCGGGGTCCGGGTCGCGGGAGAGGAGGTCGGCGGCCGCGAGGAGCATCCCCGGCGTGCAGTAGCCGCACTGGACCGCCCCGTGCGCGGCGAACGCCTCCTGGAGCGGGTGGCTGCCGTCGGGAGAGAGTCCCTCGACCGTCGTCACCGCGCGCCCCTGCAGCTGGGCCGCGAGCATCAGGCAGGAGAGCCGGCTCTCGCCGTCGACGAGGATCGTGCAGGCGCCGCAGTCGCCCGCCCCGCACGCCTCCTTCGTTCCCCTCAGGCCGAGCTCCTCGCGGAGGAGATCGACGACCCGGCGGTCGGGGGGGACGTCGAGCACTGCGGGGGAGCCGTTCAGGACGAAGTCGATCCTCATGGCGCCTCTCCGTTCCCCCGGCCGCGCAGGGCCGCGAGGATCCGCTCGGGCGTGAACGGGGCGCGGGGGAGCCGGATTCCACAGGCGTCGGCCAGGGCGTTGGCCACCGCCGGGACCGGGCCGTTGACGGCGATCTCGCCGACCCCCTTCAGACCGAAGGGCCCTGTCTCCTCGTGGACCGGGACGAAGAGGGTCTCGATCTCCGGGACGTCGACGGAGGTCGGGACGAGGTAGGTGCGGAGGCTCGAGGTCTCGATCCGGCCGCCCTCCACGACGAGCTCCTCGGAGAGGGCGAGGCCGAGCCCCTGGGCCACCGCCCCCTGGACCTGCTGGGCGGCGAGCTGGGGGTTGACCAGGGCGCCGCAGTCCGTGACCGCGAGGTACCGGTCCACCTCCAGCTGGCCCGTCAGCTCGTCCACCTCGACGAGAGCGAGGTGCGCGCCGAACGCGAAGACCCGATGCGGGAAGCCGTGGAGCCGGATCGTCTCGCTCGCCCGCTGGCCGTCCGCCGCCACGGGCGCCCGCCAGCGGTGGACCGCGACCCGCTCCGGCTCCCCCATGGCCGACGCGAGACGCGAGAGCGGGATCTCCCGGCCGGTCGGGAGGTGCCGGACGGCGCCCGGGACGAGGGCCACTTCCTCGACGCCGCGCGCCATCCAGAGGTCGGCGGCGCGCGCCACGATCCGCTCGCGGAGGAGCCGGGCCGCCCCGTCGAGCGCCTGGCCGAAGCTGTAGGTCGTGCGGCTGCCGGCCGACGAGCCGCTCGGGAGGGTCCGGTCGGTGTCGGGAAGGACGAGCTCGACCGCGCCGGCCGGCTGGCCGAGGAGCGCCCCCGCGATCTGGGAGTTCGTCGAGACGTTTCCTTGCCCCATGTCGGCGACGCCACAGAAGACGCGGAAGCGCCCGTCGGGAAGGAGCTCGACCTTCGCGTTGGCGACGTCGGGGACCACCGGCCCGTAGCCGGTGCCGTGCCAGAGGGCGGCGAGGCCGGCCCCGCGGCGCTTGAACGGTCCCGCCGCCGATTTCCACTCCTCTCGCCCCGTCCAGAGCGGGTGCCGCGCCACCTCGTCGAGGCAGTCGGCGAGGCCGACGGAGCAGAGGAGCGTGAAGCCGGTTCCCGTGACGTCGCCGCGCCGGAGCGCATTCCTCCGGCGGAACTCGAGCCGGTCGATCCCGAGCCGGTTGGCGAGGAGGTCGACCGCCTGCTCCACCGCGGCGGTCACCTGCGTCACCCCGAAGCCGCGGAAGGCGCCGCCGATCGGGTTGTCGGTGTAGACCGCCCGGCCCGTCACGACGGAGTGCGAGACCCTGTAGGGGCCGGTCGCGTGCTCCATCCCCAGCTCGAGGACCGCCCCCCCGAGGTGGTCGTACGGTCCCTTGTCGAGCCGGAGGTCGGCCGAGGCGAACCGGAGGGTCCCGTTGGCCCGGGCCCCGAGCCGCACCGACATCCGGGCGGCGTGCCGCTTGGTGCCGGAGACGATCGACTCCTCGCGCCCCCAGCGCATGCGGACAGGCCGCCCGCCGGCGTGAAGGGCGGCGAGGACGAGGAAGGTCTGGACGGTGATGCCGTCCTTCCCGCCGAACCCGCCGCCCAGGTAGGGGGCCGAGATCCGGAGACGCGACGGGTCGAGGCCGAGCGCCTCGGCCACCTCCATCCGGTCGCGGTAGGGGGTCTGCGTCGAGCAGGTCAGCTCGACGCGCCCGTCCGCCGTCTCGACCGCCCAGCCGTTCTCGGTCTCGAGGTAGGCGTGCTCCTGGCGCGGCGTGGCGAACGCGAGCTCCACGGTCTCGTCGCACTCCGCCTCTCCCGCGGCGCCCGAGCCGGCGGTGAGGGTCCCCTCGAGGAGGACGTTCCCGCCGAGGTGGTCCGGGTGGAGGAGCGGCGCCCCCTCCGAGAGGGCGGATTCGACATCGAGGAGGGGCGGAAGGGGCTCGAGGTCCGCCTCCACGAGCGAAAGCGCCCGGGTCAGCGCCTCGGGCGTCGTGGCCACGACGAGGGCGACGGCGTCACCGGCGTGGCGGACCACCTCGTCGACGAGGACCGGCTGGTCGCGCCGGATCACCCCCTGGCGGTTCGTCCCCTTCACGTCCCGGTGGGTCAGGACCGCGACCACCCCCTCGACGGCGGCCGCCCGGTCGGTCCGGACGGCCGCGACGCGAGCCCGGACGACGTCGGCCCGCCGGACGCCGGCCCAGAGCGCCCCCGCCGGGACCGTGTCGGCGGCGAAGAGGGGATCTCCGCGCGTCTTGGGGCCCGCGTCGGCCCGCGGGACCGCCACGCCGATCCGGAGCGGCTCGGAGGGCGTCATTCCAGCGTCCTCCGGAGGGCGGCGACGAAGTCCTCCATCGCGTCGTGGCAGCCGATGCTGACGCGGATCCAGCCCGGGAACCGGAAGTCGGTCATCGCCCGGATCATCACCCCCTCGCGCATCAGCTTCCTGTAGGCGAGCGTGTCGCTGATCGGGAGCTCCACCATCACGAAGTTCCCTTCGCCTGAAGCGGTGGGGAGGCTCATCGCCCCCAGCTCGCTCAGTAAGTAGGCCTTCTCGCCGCGGACGAGCGCCCGCGTCGCCGGGACGTGCTCCGGGTCGTCGAGCGCGGCGAGCGCCGCCTCCTGCGCGACGATGTTCACCGAGTAGACGATGCAGGTCCGCCGGACCGTATCGACGAGGTTCCTCTCCCCGATGAGGTAGCCGATCCGGAGGCCCGCCAGCCCCCACATCTTGGAGAAGGTCCGGAAGACGACGAGGTTCGGGTGTTCGGGGAGGAGGGAGATGCCTTCCGGGTAATCGGGCGACTCCACGAACTCCGCGTAGGCCTCGTCGAGGACGACGATGGTCCTTCCGTCGACCCGGGCCAGGAAGTCGAGGAGCGTCGCGCGGTCCCAGTAGGTCCCGGTCGGGTTGTTGGGGTTGCAGACGAAGACCACCTTCGTCCGCTCGTCGATCCTGGCCAGCATCCCCTCGACGTCGAAGCGTCCGTCACGCAGCGGGACGAGCCGCACCTCCACCCCGGAGAACCGGGCGGTCCACTCGTAGACGGCGAATGTCCGGTCGGCCGTGACGATGTTGTCCCCCTCCCGGCAGAACGCCTTCAGCACCAGACCGATCGTTTCGTTGGCGCCGTTGCCGAAGAGGATCTGATCCGGGTCGACGCCGAGTCGCTCGCCCAGCCTTCTCCGGAGGTAGAACGAGTCGCCGCTGGGGTAGACCGCGCCGAGAGGCGGGGGGAACCGGCGCAGCACCTCCTGGGCCGCCGCCGGCGGACCGAGGGGGTTCTCGTTGTTGTTGAGGCGATGGAGGCGGGAGACGCCGTAGAGCGCCATCAGCTCGGGGTCCGGCCGGCTCGGGACGTACGCCTTGAACTGCCGGACGAACTCCGGGACGATGGCGTCGAGAACGAAAGAGGTCATCGTCTCCCGGTCTCCGCCGCGAGCTGGAAGAGGAGGACGTCGCCGTTCCCGGCCCACGGGAGGATGAGCCGCGGGACGAATCCCGCCTCGAGGAGGGCGGGGGCGAACCCGGCGTGCGACGGCTCCCCGAGGTCCAGCTCGGCGAGGGGCCGCCGGAAGGAGTCGGCTGCGAGCGCGTCGACGAGCCCCCGGAGCATCTCCCGCGCGTCGGAGCCGAGCCAGAGCGGGGTGAGGCGAGCCTGGCCCGCCACGCGGTCGACCTCGGTCGCGAAGGCGGTCCCCCCGTCGCCGGAGGGGGGAGAGCCCGGGACGACGCGGACGACGCGGCCGAACGAGAGCCGCCGGAAGCTGTCGCGGACGAACGCCTCGACGGAGGGATGGACGTGGGCGACCCCGCCAGGGTCCTCGTCGAGCTGCCGGTATCGCGCCTCCACCGTCCGGGCCGTCCCGTCGGCGAGAGGGACCTCGAACGTTCCCAGGGGCTCCATCGCCCGCGAGGGGAGCGCGGAAGTCGGGCTGCGGGCGATCAGCCCCTCCAGGCCGGTACGCGCGAGCGAGCCGACGACCGCGTCCAAGAGGAGCGAAGCGACCCCCTCTACCGGCGGGTCCTGGAAGAGGAACGGGCCGAAGAGCCCCGCCATCCGGGCGCCGGCCGGGAGCCAGAAGAGGGCCCCGGCCAGCCGCCCGACCGCATCGGCCGCGACGACCGCGCCCAGGTCCCCGGCCGCCGCCATGCCGGCCACCTTCTCCGGACTCTCGAAGGCGCGCGGCCACTGCTCCGCCGGGTAGCGCGCGGCGGCGAGCCCGGCCGCCAGCGGGAACTCGTGCGGCTGCGCCGCGCGGGCCGAGACGGGTCCCTCGGGCCGCGGCTCGGGAGGAGGCGGAGCGGCCTTCGGGAAGCTCCGCTCCTTCGTCAGCGAAAGGAGGATCTGCTCGGCCCGGCGGGAGATCCGGAAGCGGTCGACCACCTGGGAGGCGATCGCCAGGGCGGTCCGCGAGAGGAGGGGGTCGTCGTCCGGCGTGGTCCGGAAGGTGAGGTTGAACGGCCGAAAGTCGACGTGCTCCGGGGTGAAGCGGATCTCCACCTCGGCGCGCCAGCGGCTGCCGAGGATCCGGATGACGACCTCGCGCCCCGGCGCCCCCGACAGGGCGAGGTGCGAGAAGACCTCCTCGGTCGCGACGCCGAGCGCACCGGCGTCCTCCTCCTTGAACCCGAGAGCCCGCGCCCCCTCGAGGGCCGCGGCGGAGACGAGGGGGACGAGCGACGGCAACGCGGCGAGGTGCAGCTCGGCGATCGTCCGGTCAGCCACGGGAGCCTCCCTTCCCCGCCGTCCCTTTCGCCCGGTCGCCCGGCGGCCCCGCGTCCTCGATCTCCCCGGCGAACCCCTCGGCGGTCGAAAGGGTCCGGAGCGAGACCGCGTCGCCACGTCTGCCACGGGTTTGCTCGCCCACGCTCATCAACGCCTCCTCCGCGGCCAGCTCGAGATCGCCGCCGCCGAACGGCGGAAGCCCGGCCCCGCCGGCCATTCCCATGGCTGCCTCCCCCCCGCCGAAAGGACCCCTTCGAGGAAGGGGCCGTGGCCGTGAGGGAATTCTACGACCCCATGGAGATGGAGGAATGACGGGACAGCGTCGTACGCGGCGGTGTGCGTGCACGGAAGTCGCGCTGGATGGTGGAGAGGGATTCGAGGCTGCTGACTCGTCCGCTCAGAGGCTGTGAAGGAATCTGGAAGGGGCGCGCGACCCCTTCGAGATTTCTTCACAGCCTCTCAGGGGGCCCAGAGCGAGGGCAATGGCAGGAGCCAGAGCTTGTCGCCCGATGGCACGGCTCGATCTCCCAGGTAGAGCATCACCCCTGCCTGGAACCGGGCGCCGAGCTGGTCCCGAAGCGCGCGGAGCGCCGTGAAGTCCGCTGCCCCCACGCTCGTGCTCGCCTTGACCTCCACGGCGGCCACCGAGCCGCTGGCCTGCTCGAGGATCACGTCCGCTTCCAGACCGGACGCCGCTCGGAAGTGGTGCAACGTCACCCCCTGTTCGCTCCAGGACGCCTGCTTCCTGAGCTCTCCCACGACGAACGTCTCGAGGAACCGTCCAAGGAGCTGCCGGTCTCCGGCGAGCCGTCCGGCGCCAGCGCCGACGAGGTGACACGCCAGGCCGGTATCCACGAAATGAAGCTTGGGGGCCTTGACCAGGCGCTGGCCGAGGTTGGCGGACCAGGCGGGAAGGCGGTGGACGAGAAAGACCGCTTCGAGAAGTCCGAGATAACGCGTCAGCGTCGTGTGCGGCAGTCCCGCGTCGCGCCCCACGTCCGAGAGGTTCAGGAGACCGGACGACCGTGCGGCGAGGATCTTGAGGAGGTTCGGGAGGGCGTGCAGCGCCTCCACCCGCGCCAGGTCCCGCACGTCCCTCTGCAGCAACGTGGAGATGTAGGACGCGAACCACGCCGCCCGGCGGTCGGCGCTCCCGCGCCGCGTGGCCTCCGGGTAGCCGCCGCACACCAGCCGCGACGGGAGGTCATCTCCTTCGGAGCGTCCCTTCTCCTCCCGGGTGCCGCTCCACGAGCCCCCGAAGAGCCGCGCCACGAAGCCTTCTCGTACGCCCGTCCGCTCGCCCGCCGAGAACGGAAAGAGAGGAATGACCTCCATTCGCCCGACCAGCGATTCCGCCAGGCGCGGCAGGGTGAGGACGCTGGCAGAGCCGGTGAGCAGGAAGCGCCCGGGGCAACGATCCCGGTCCACCGACAGCTTGATGGCCGGGAAGAGCGCCGGCACCTTCTGGATCTCGTCGAGGACGACGGGCCCTCGAAGGTTGAGGATGAAGCCCTGGGGATCGGCGCTGGCGAGGGCCAGCGTGGCGGAGTCGTCGAGCGTGAAGTACCGGGCCCCGAGAGGATCGGCGATCGCCTGCGCGAGCGTGGTCTTGCCGGTCTGCCGGGCACCGTTGAGGAGGACGACGGGCGTATCCGACAGGGCGCGCTGGACCATCCCTGTAACATTTCGCCGGATCATGGGGAAATTCTGACCGTTGCTTGGGGAAATTGCAAGACAGAAGCGGCTCAGGACCGGCACTCGCCGACCCTTCGGGGTGCAACCGGGCCAGTTTCTTTTTCGGGATTCGAGGCTGACACTGCTCGGATCGCGCGGTCGCTCGACCCTGAGGGTGGGTTCGAACCCGCTCTGTCCCCCATGGGGGGGGCGGCGAAGGCGTGAAAGAATTAGATGGCGGACAGGGTGGGATTTGAACCCACGGTAACCTTTCGGCTACACACGGCTTCCAACCGTGCTCCTTAAACCACTCGGACACCTGTCCACAGCTTTCGAGCGGGCGGTAACCTTGCCCTCGAAGTCGCGATCCGTCAAGGGGGGCTCGTCGGATCGTGGAATGAGACCGAATGCCCCCCGAGAAACAGGAGACGACCGAAGATGAGAACCAACCCGACCATGACCCGGATGACCCTGATCCCGCTCCTGGCGATTTGCCTCTGGGCGCCCGCGCTGCCGGGCGACGAGGGAACGTTCCTGGAAAAGGAGGTGGCCGTCCCGCGGACCGAGAAGGTCCCGGTCGACCTGTCGTTCCAGAAGGCGACTCTCCTCTGGGTCGAGTCCCAGAACGACCCGCAGAGCAAGGACGTCAGGGACGCGGCCGAGAAGGACCCGAAAGACAAGACGTGGCTGCTGATCCGCTTCCACTACAGGAACGACGACTACCTCAAGCACCGCCTCCAGCTGCGGGTCGTCCTGCTGGGGGAGAAGGGCGAGGTCTTCGGGGAGGCGGGACGGAACGGGACCCTCGACCCCCAGCAGAAGGACGACACCTTCACCTTCCCGCTGCGCGTCAAGACCGTGGACTGGCCGCGGGCCGCGAAGCTGAAGGTTCTGGCGACGTTCCTGGACTGAAAGACGGCTGAAGATGGCTTGCCGCATGCGCCCGCGCGTGTTAGGCTCCCGTCCCCTCGCGGGAAATGGCCCGCGCTCGGGAGCAAGGCGCATTCGTCTAGCGGTCTAGGACGCCGCCCTCTCACGGCGGTAACACGGGTTCGAGTCCCGTATGCGCTACCAGCCTCCCCTCCCGAGAGGACAAGCCGGATTCATGGAGGTGGTCATGCGCGTCCAGAAGCTCTTCCTCGGAGGCCGCTGGGAAGAAGGGGCCGCCGGGGAACTCGCGGTCGCATCCCCGTACCACGGAGGACAGGTCTCCAGCGTCGCCAGGGCATCGGCCGCGCAGATCGCCGCGGCAGCGGACGCCTCGGCGGCGGCCACCCGGACCATGGCCGAGCTCTCCCCCGAGAGGAAGGCTTCGATCCTGGAAGGCGCCCGGGCTCACCTCCTGCAGCGCAAGGAGGAGATCGCCGCCCTCCTCGTCGAGGAGGCCGGCAAGCCGGTCTCGCTGGCCCGGGTCGAGGTCGACCGCGCGGCCGACACGTTCCTGGCCTCGGCCCACGTCGCTCGCTATCCCGCGGTCGAGGCGAAGGACCTCGGAGGGTTCGGGAGCGGGGCCGGGCGGCTGGCGCTCGTTCGCCGCGTTCCGGTCGGACCGGTTCTGGCGATCTCTCCCTTCAACTTCCCCTTGAACCTCGTCTGCCACAAGCTGGCCCCCGCCGTGGCGGCCGGCTGCCCGGTCGTCCTGAAGCCGGCGAGCCAGACCCCGTCTCCCGCTCTCGCTGTCGCGGAGGCGCTGGAGGCGGCGGGCCTCCCCGAGGGGGGGCTCTCGGTCCTGCCGAGCCGGGCGTCCGACCTGGAGCCGCTCGCGTCCGACCGCCGTTTCCGCCTTCTCACCTTCACCGGTTCGGCCGAGGTCGGCTGGGGCCTCAAGAGGAAGGCGTGGGACAAGAGGGTGACGCTGGAGCTGGGAGGGAATGCCGGCATCATCGTGGAGCCGGACGCCGGCGACCTCGCGGACGTCGCGACCCGGATCGCCGTGGCCGCCTCGGCCTTCGCCGGGCAGTCGTGCATCAGCGTCCAGAGGATCTTCGTCCAGGACGGGATCTACGCGGAGATGAAACGCCTGCTCGCCGAGGCCTTCCGGGCGGTCCCGGCGGGAGACCCTTCGGAGCCCAGGACGCTCTGCGGTCCGATGATCGACGCGGCCAACGCCGACCGGGTGATGGACTGGATCGGGAAGGCCGTGGCCGCGGGAGGGAAGGTCCTCGCGGGCGGAAAGCGCAACGGAGCGGTCGTCGACCCGACGCTCCTGGAGGAGGTCCCGCCCGACCAGCCGATCGTCGCCGACGAGGTCTTCGGCCCTGTCGCCGTCCTCGCGCGCTACTCCGATTTCGGCGACGCGCTGGCTGCGGTCGACGACTCGCGCTTCGGCCTGCAGGCGGGGGTCTTCACGAAGGACGTGACGAAGATCCGGCGAGCGTGGGAACGGCTCGAGGTGGGGGGCCTGATCCAGGGCGACGTCCCGACGTGGCGCTCGGACCCGATGCCCTACGGGGGCGCCAGGGAGTCGGGCACGGGGCGCGAGGGGCCGGCCTACACGTGGCGGGAGATGACGGAGGAGCGGCTCCTCGTCCTGAAGTGAGGGGCGGCGGCAGGAGGCTTGCACAGCTCCGTGTGCCCCCGGGGAGACCGTCATCCGGAAGGAACGCCGAAGTGAAACAGGGAGCCAAGATCCTCATCGCCCTCCTGGTCCTGGTCGGGACCGTCTACCTCATCTCCTGACGCGGCGCGGGTTCCCGCGGCCGGGCCCGGTTCAGCCGCCCCTGGCGACGTGAACCGTGCGGGTCGGGAAGGCCAGGCCCGTCCCGGCCTTCTCGACCGTCGTGAGGAAGCCCAGGAGCAGCTCTTCGCGCACGGCCCGGAACTCCTGGTAGTCGGTCGTCTCGATCCACGCGACCACCTCGACGTTCAGGGCGGACGCGCCGATCTCGGCGAAGCGGACCACGATCAGCTCCTTCCAGACCTTCGGGTGAGCCTGGAGCAGGGCCTCGAAGGAGGAGAGGACCTGGCGCATCTGGGCCTCGGTCGTCCCGAAGACGAGCCCGAGGGTCGCGGTGAGCCGGATCCGGTCCCGCTGGGTGAAGCTCTCGATCTCGCGATCGGCCAGCTTGCCGTTCGGAATCGTCACGATGGTCCGGTCGAAGGTCCGGAGGCGGGTCGACCGGAGTCCGATCGTCTCGACGGTGCCGAGGAAGTCGCCGACCTTCACGGTGTCCCCGACCCGGAGGGGCTGGTCGATGCCGAGCGAGACCGACCCGAAGAGGTTCTCGACCGTCTTCTGCGCGGCGAGCGCGAGCGCGATGCCGCCGATCCCGAGGCCGGCGACGAGGCTGGCCACCGGGACGCCGACCTCCGACAGGGCGGCGACGATGCCGAGGGCGACGATCGTCACCTCGCCGGCGCGGACGCCGAGCGTCAGGATCGACGGGGCGGAGGGGTTCGACTTCGCCCACTCCGAGGTGGCGGCGGCGTCGGCCGCCACGCGGATCGCCCGGTAGAACGCCCAGAAGAAGTCGAGGGCGAAGAAGGCCTTCAGGATGCCGACGACGAACGCCTCCCCGGACGCGTTCGCCTGGAGGTAGGGAAGGCCGGCCCGGGCCAGCCCGATCGCCCAGAGGACCGAGATCGGTCCCGTCAGGCGGCGGACCAGCTCCTCGTCCCACAGGGTCGCTGTCCGCTTGGCCAGGAGGATGAGGACGCGCCGCGTTCCCCATCCGAGGAGCCGGCCGGCGACGAGGAGGAGCGGGACGGCGCAGAGGATCGCCAGCCACTGCCACGAGACGAGCCCCCCGGTCCTCGTCCGGAAGAGGAAGTCGGGGAGCCGTTCGCGGAGAACCCGGTCGGGAAGCGCCTCGTACCAGCCGGGAACCCGGGCGACGGTCGCCCGCGAGAAGGCCCACTGGGGGCCGTCGGGCCGGTCCCGCCGCACGAGCCGGACCGGTTCGCGCTTCCCGTGCCCGACGGGGATCGTCCCGAGCTCGTCGACTTCGGGCGGCAGCCCGTCGTCGCGGTCTCCGCCGGGGAGAGCCGGGACCCTGGCGAGGTCGATCCAGAGCGAGTGGTCGAGGACGGCCTTCAGCTGCTTCGCCAGCTCCGCTCCCCGCGTCTCGGAGCCGGCCGGGAGGTCGAGGAACCGGGCCGCGTCCTCGTACTGGCCGCCGTCGCAGAGGGCGAAGTACCCGGCGAGGGCGGACCGGGGAGAGTCGGGCGATACCTCGGGGACCGGTGTGGGGGAGGGAGAAAGGCTCGCAGCCATCGCCTTCGCCGGACCGCCGACTGACCCGGGAGCGGCCAGGACGGGACAGGCACCGAGCAGGAGGATCGCGGAGAGAAACGCGAGAACGCGCAATGGCATGCCAGGAATTAAGCATCCGCCTTCGTTCCGGTCAAGGGTTCTCGCGTTCGATTTGACTCCTCCGAAGGGGCCCCTTTATGCTGAAGCAACCAGAGGAGGCGCGCGCCATCAGACCAGGATCCATTCCGCTGACATTGCCCGAAGCCGGGCTGAGCGCTCTCTTTGGTGTCCAGGACGAAAACCTGCGGATCCTCGAAGACGCCTTCGGCGTCGAGATCTCCGCGCGCGGCCGCGAGGTCTCGCTCACCGGAGAGCCTGCCGCGGCGGCGCTGGCGGCCCGTCTCCTATCCCAGTTCGGGCTGCTGCTCGAGAAGGGGTGGGTGCCCAAGAAGCCGGACCTCTTGACGGCCATCCGGATCGTGAAGGACGACCCCGAGGCCTCCCTCGTCGACTTCTTCTTCGAGAACCGGTCGGTGGGGCCGTCCCTGCGGCAGGTCGTCTCGCCGAGGAGCGTGAGGCAGCAGGAGTACCTGGCGGCGATCCAGGACCACGACGTCGTCTTCGCGATCGGGCCCGCCGGCACCGGCAAGACCTACCTCGCCGTGGCGATGGCGGCGGCCGCCCTGCTCGAGAAACAGGTCCGTCGGATCGTCCTCTGCCGCCCGGCCGTCGAGGCCGGCGAGAAGCTCGGGTTCCTGCCCGGCGACCTGGCCGAGAAGGTCAACCCCTACCTCCGCCCGCTGCACGACGCCCTCTTCGACATCCTGGGGACGGAGAAGGTCGGCCGGATGATGGAGAGGAACATCATCGAGATCGCGCCTCTCGCGTTCATGCGCGGCCGGACGCTGAACGAGGCGTTCGTCATCCTGGACGAGGCGCAGAACACCACCTCCGAGCAGATGAAGATGTTCCTCACCCGGATCGGCTTCGGGTCGAAGGCCGTCATCACCGGGGACGTGACGCAGATCGACCTCCCCCAGGGAAAGGTCTCCGGGCTGAAAGAGGCCGACCGGGTCCTGGTGAACGTCCCGTCGATCCGGTTCATCCGGTTCGACCAGCGCGACGTCGTCCGCCATCCGATCGTGCAGGCCATCGTGAACGCGTACGACGCCTTCGAGAAGAGCCGACCCGTGCCGGACCAGTTCGGCCGGACGCGGGCCGCCTCCGAAGAGTCGTAGAAGTGTCCCCGAAGCGCTCGAGTCCGGAAAAGGGCGCCCCTGTGAGCGATCTCCGCTCCGCCGCGACCTCCGTCGATGTCGACGCGTCCGTCAGGTCGGGGCCGCGCGCGGGCGACGTCTCGGCCTGGGCGGCGGCATGCCTCCGGGCAGCCGGGTGCCGGAAGGGAACGCTGTCGGTTCTCCTCTGCGGCGACCGGCGGATGAAGACCCTGAACGGGTTGTGGAGGAAGAAGGACCGGCCGACGGACGTCCTCTCGTTCCCATCCGGCGAGGCGGGCGGTGCAGCGTTCGTCGGCGACGTCGCGATCGACGTGCCGTACGCGAGCCGCCAGGCGCGCCGGCAGGGACACTCCCTCGACCGCGAGGTGCAGATCCTCCTCGCCCACGGGATCCTCCATCTCCTCGGCCACGACCACGAGGCCGACGACGGGACGATGTTCGCCCTCCAGCGGCGCCTCGTTCGCCGCGTCTTCGGGCCCGGGCCGGACGGCGCTCCGGCCACCGGCCGGAGCCCGGTGTCGTGAGCTTCGCCGCCGTCGTCGCGCTCCTCCTCGCGGGTCTCTTCGCGCTCCTCTACTTCATCCTCTCGTCGTTCGCCCACGCGATCGAGAGCCTGTCGGACGTCCGCCGCAAGGCGCTCGTGGAGGAGGAACCGGCCCGCTTCGGCCGGGTCCTCTCGGGGACGAACGAGGGACCGTCGCGGATCGCCGCGCGCCTCACCGCACAGGGCGCCGTGCTGGGGGGACTCTTCTCGTCCAACTGGGCGCTGGCCGCACTCGGCGCTCCCGAGCCGTGGCTCCTCGCGGCGGCGGGGATCCTGATCGGCTGGCTCCTCCTCGAAACCGCGGTCCTGAGGTCGGTCTCCCGCCGCGGCCCGGAGGCGCTCCTGGTCGACTCCTCCTGGCTGATCCCGATCGTGGCGCTCTTCTCGGTCCCCCTCACTCCGCTCCTGACGCGTCTCACCGCGCGAAGGCCGGGGCCCCCGGAGGAGGACGTGTCGACGCCGCAGGAGAAGGAGGCCACGAAAGATGCGGAGGTCCGGGCGCTCCTCGACGTGGCCCGCGAGGAAGGGATCCTGGAGAAGCACGACGAGGAGCTGATCTCCCGGGCGGTCGACTTCGGGGACCGGACGGTGGGAGAGGTCATGACGCCGCGCCCCGACATGACGGTCGTGGAGGTGGACACGCCCCTCGACACGGTCGCCGACCTCTTCGTGAGCACGAAGTTCACGCGGATCCCGCTCGTGGAAGGCGGAATCGACCGACCGGTCGGGTTCGTCCACGTCAAGGACGTCTTCACCGTCCTCCGGGCTCCCGCCGCGCCGGCCACGGCCCGCCCCGTGGCCCGGCCGATCCTCTTCGCGCCGGAGAGCCAGACGATCCGGACACTCCTCGGGGACTTCCGGAGGCGCCGGCAGCAGATGGCGATCGTGGTGGACGAGTACGGCGTCGTCTCGGGGCTCGTCACGCTCGAGGACCTGGTGGAAGAGCTGGTGGGCGAGATCGCCGACGAGCACGAGGTCGGGCTGGACCCGGTCGTTCCGGCGCCGGAGGGCGGATACTCGGTGGCCGGCCGCGTCCGGGCCTCGGAGGTCGAGGGACTCTTCGACGTCGTGTTTCCGCCCGGCGGCTACGACACGGTCGCGGGCCTCGTCTCGGCGAAGCTGGGCCACATCCCGAAGCCGGGCGAGACCGCGGCGGAATCGGGTCTCCTCTTCACGGTGGAGGAGTCGGACCGCCGCCGGATCCTCAGGGTGCGGGTCGCGCGGGGAGACGTCAACGAGAAGGCGGGAGGAGGCCAGGGATGAACGGGGAAAATGGCTCGTCAGGAGGGCGCCGCTCGGGAACGGTGGCCGTGATCGGCCGGCCGAACGCCGGAAAATCGACGCTCGTCAACGCGCTCGTCGGCCAGAAAATCGCCATCGTCTCGGACAAGCCGCAGACCACCCGGCGGAGGATCCTCGGCATCCGGACGGCGCCCCTGGGGCAGATCGTGTTCGTGGACACTCCGGGGCTCCACAAGCCGCTCCATCGCCTCAACCGCGTGATGCAGGCCGAGGCGATCGAGGCGATCCGGGAGGTGGACGTCCGGATGCTCGTGATCGACGTCTCCGTCCCTTCCGGCGGGGGAGACCGGTACACGTTCGACCTCCTCGCGAAGGCGGAGCCGCCGCGCCTCGCCCTTCTCAACAAGATCGACCGGATCGAGAAGCGGGTCCTCCTTCCCCGGATGGCCCAGCTCGGGGAGCTCGGCATCTTCGACGAGATCGTCCCGGTGTCGGCGCTCCGCGGCGACGGCCTCGAGGAGGTCGTCCCCCTTCTCTACCGCCACCTCCCGGAAGGAGAGGACCTCTTCCCCGAGGGGACGGTGACGACGACCGGCCAGTCGGTCAGGTTCGCCGAGATCATCCGCGAGAAGTTCCTCGAGCGGACGCGCGAGGAGATTCCCTACGGGCTCGGCGTCGTCATCGACGACATCGCCCGGGACGAGCAGAAGAACCTCACCGTCGTGATGGCGACCGTCGTCGTCGACAAGGACAACCACCGGAAGATCGTCCTCGGGTCGGGCGGGCGGATGATCCGGGACTCGGGGACGGCGGCCCGGCTGGAGCTGGAGCAGACCTTCGGCGGGCGTTTCTTCCTCGACCTCAACGTGAAGGCGCGTCCCGGCTGGAGGGAAGACCCCCATTTCCTCTCGACCCTGACGAGCTGAGCCCCCGTTCGCCGGGGGAAGCCCGCCACCCGGCCTCGTGCGGCACCTGGAGCTGCCCGGTGGGGGCGGGAAAGAGAGGTTGACACGGGGCGCGGGTGGGGTCATGTTCCAGGAAAAGGAACGTCGTGGGCGGGTTGTCCCGATTGTTGGAGATTTGGATGCAGCAGGAGAGGCGGAAGACACGGAGATCCCCCGCGACGGCCGGGACCAGCGGGCGGCTTCGCTCCACGCTGGAGGCGTCGATCCTCGACCTGTCGGCGGACGGCCTGCGCCTCCAGCTCTCCGCGTCCCTCCGGCCGAATGCCGTCTACGATTTCCAGGCGGATCTCTCGGGCCACCGCGTCGCGGTGCAGATCCGGATCACCCGCTGCAGCGCGGGCGGGTTCCGGGACGACGGAAGGGGAGGGCGCTGCCTCCTCTACAACGCGGGCGCCGAGTTTCTCTGGACCGGGGCCGAGCCGAGGCTCGCGCTCGAGAAGTTCCTCGAGCAGAAGAAAAGTCCGCTCTCAGATACCGGGATCCTCCGACTCTCCGGGTGACGGAACTACCGGCGTGTCCGGAGAGCGGACCGGCTCCCCGGCCGCCCCCCGCAGGGCCGCGAGGAGACGGTCGAGCCTGGCTTCCATCGCGCTGATCCGCCGCTCCAGCGCCTCGTAGTCCCCCGGGGCTCCCGGGAGCTCGCGGGTCCCGCCCGCCTCGGTCGTCCCGGCGCCCTCGTCCGGCACAGCCGCCACCGCGGGCGCCGGACCCCCGGGAACGGTCTCGTCGTCCGGGTCGGCGGCCTCGCCGGAGGAAACCCCGGATGGCTCCGGAGGAGCCGCGTCCGCGGAGCGGAGCTCCTCGATGGGCGAAGGCGGCTCGGGGAGGATCAGCTCCTCTGGAGCCGGCGCCTCTGGAACCCGGAGAGGAATCCCGAAGATCTCGTCGGTGGGCTGGGAAGGGAGCTCTTCCGACATCTCGAACGGCGATTCGGGCGGAGGCGAAGGCTCGCCGCGACCGGGTGCGACCTCCGGCGGAGGGAGAGGGGCTTCCGGCGGCGCCGGAGGCGTCTCGGCCGGCGGAACGGGGCTCGCGATCCCCCCGCGCCAGGTCGCCGTGGCCTCGGCCCTGAGAACCGCCAGGCTCGTCGGGCGCTGCAGCCTCCTCATCAGGGCGACGAACGTCAGCTTCGAGGCCAGCTTGAAGGTCTCCACCACGCCTCGCCCCGCGGGGGCGACCGCCTCGACGAACGGGAGGTCGCGGAACCCGAGCGACTCCTGGAGCGCCTCGACGGAGAGGATGCCGGGCAGGTCCCGCTTGTTGTACTGGATGACCGTCGGGATGGACTCCGGAGCCGCTCCCATCTCGCGGAGGTTGTCCCGGAGGTTCTGGTACGACTCGAGGTTGTGCGACAGCATCGACCACTGCGAGTCGACGACGAAGACGATTCCGTCGGCCCCCTTCAGGACCAGCTTGCGCGTCTCGTCGTAGAAAACCTGTCCGGGCACGGTGCAGAGCTGGAAGCGGACCGCGTACCCTTTGATGTTCCCGAGCTCGACCGGCAGGAGGTCGAAGTAGATCGTCCGGTCCTGGGAGGTGGCGAGGGAGAGGAGCTGGCCGGTGGAGGCCTGGTCGAGCCGTTCGTGAAGGGTCTTCAGGTTCGTCGTCTTGCCGGAGAGCCCGGGGCCGTAATAGACGATCTTCGCCGTCAGCTCGCGGGTCGTGTGGTTCAAGAGGACCATTTCGGCATCGACTCCTGCGGTTCCGAGTCGGGAACCCGAAAAGTATAGGCCGATCCGGATTACCATCCCCTGGCATGACGGGAAGGGAGGATCGGGTCCAGACGCGGCTGGCGGGGATCCCGGTCTCCGGCGTCTCCATCGCGGGGCACGAGACCTGGTTCCACTTCCCGACGCTCGGGCTGACGTTCGACCTCGGCCGGACGCCGACCGAGCTGGTCCCGGTCTCCCACGTCTTCCTGACGCACGCCCACCTCGACCACGCGGCGGGCCTCGCGTACTGGTGCTCGCAGCGGAGGCTCGCCCGGCTGCCGGGCGGGACCGCCTGGACCGACCCCTCCACGGTGGAGACCTGGCGCGCGATCCTGACCCTTCACGCGCGGCTCGAGGGGGTCGAGTACGACGCCGCGGTCGAGCCGCTGGCACCCGGCGAGTCCGTCAGCCTTCGAAAGGACCTCGACGTGACCGCCTTTCGGGTCTCCCACCGCGTCCCGACGCTCGGATTCGTCGCGTCCGAGAGGCGCCACCGGCTCGTGCCGTCGTGGCGCGGCCGCTCCGCCGCCGACATCCGCGAGGCGACCGCGCGAGGAGAGGCGGTCTCCGAGAGCTGGACGAGCCCGCTCGTGGCCTTCTGCGGAGACACCTCGGCCGAGATCTTCCCGACCGCTCCCGGGGAGGTCTTCCGGGCCAAAGTCCTGCTGCTGGAGTGCTCGTTCCTCGAGGACGAGCACAAGGACCGGGCGAACGGGTGGGGGCACCTCCACCTCTCCGAGATCGCCGAGCGGGCCGACCTCTTCCAGAACGAGGTCCTCGTCCTCACGCACCTCACCCTCCGGACCGGTCCGGCCGAGATCCGGCGCCTGCTCTCCGAGAGGCTCCCCGCCGGCCTGGCTGCCCGGACCATCCCGTTCCTTCCCTGAGCCGTGGACCACCGAACCGAGATCTGGCTCAAGGGGACGCTCTGCTGCCTGGGCCTTCTCGCGTTCCTCTGGAGGACCCGGCCGGCGTGCCCGCTCCCTCCGGGGAAGGCCGGCAAGCTGCTGGGGGGGGCCGCGCTCGCCGCCGTCCTCGCCTACTACAACTTCGGCACCTTCCACGGCCGGGGCTACGTGCACCACTGGGAGACGTTCCACTACGTCCTCGGGTCCAGGTACTTCCCGGAGCTCCGCTACGACGGGCTCTACGCGGCCTCGTTCGCCGCCGAGGCCGAGGCCTTTCCGGGGAAGGCGTTGCCGGCGACCGTCCGGGACCTCCGGACGAACGACGTCGTTCCCTCCCGGACGATCGAGTGGCACATGGGCGAGGTCAAGCGGCGCTTCACGCCGGAGCGGTGGCGCCAGTTCGTCCGGGACAACTCCCACTTCGTCGTCACCAGCGACCCGTCCTACCTCGCCCGGATCCGGCTGGACCACGGCTACAACCCGACTCCCGCCTGGACGTTCGTGGCTCGCCTGTTCGACGGCTGGCTCCCGGTCGACGAGACGACTCTTCGGCTCTGGGCCTCGCTCGATCTGGTCCTCCTGGCCACGGCCTTCGTCTTCGTCTTCCGGTCGTTCGGCAGCTGGGCCGGAACGGTCTCGCTCCTGGTCTTCGGCCTCGGGTACCCGTGGCGGTTCGACTGGGTCGGGGGGGCGTTCCTGCGGCAGGACTGGCTCGCGGCATCGGTCATCGGGCTCTGCATGCTGAAGCGGGAGCGGTGGGCCGCCGCGGGAGCGCTCTTCGGCTACGCCGCGTCGGTCCGGCTCTTCCCGGCGGCGTTCCTCTTCGGCCCCGCCGTCCTCGGGCTCCGGGCGGTTCTCCGGAAGGAGGAGACCGCCTGGCTCCGGAAGCTCGCGGCCTCCTTCGTCCTCTCGGTCGCCCTCTGGGTCGCCGCCGGCTCCTTCACCGGGCGCGGCGTCGCCGCGTGGGGGGAGTTCGGCCGGAACTTCCAGAAGCACCGCCAGACCTGGCTCACGAACAACGTCGGCCTGAAGAACCTGTTCCTGTACGGCCCGGAGACCTTCGACCGGCGGCTCGTCGACTGGTCCCAGCCGGAGCCGTGGCTCGGATGGCAGAAGAAGATGGACGCCATGGAGGAGGCGAAAAAGCCTCTCCTGGCCGCCGCGTCCCTGGCGTTCCTGGGGATGGTGGCCGTGGCGGCGTGGAGGGCGGGACGCGTGGAGGCCGCGCTCCTGGGCATCCCCGCGTTCTTCGCCGCCGGCGTCCTGACCTGCTACTACTGGGTGGTCCTGGTCGCGCTCGTCCTGACCGGGCGCCGGTGGCTCATCGCCGCGGTCATGGCGATCAGCGTCCTCCTCTTCGCCGCTGACCTCCTGACGCCGTCATTCGAGGCGATCTACGGGCTCGCCTCGTGGCTCCTCGCGTCGCTCTTCGTCTGGTGGTCGGTCCTGGTGGCGCGGGGCGTCACCGAAACACCTTCTTCCGGTTCCGGATATAGTCACGGAAAACGAACGAAGCGAGGTCGGTAGGCGACGCGTAGTACGCGCGGCCATGGGCGACCTTGGTCAACGTCTCCACGAAATCGACGAGAGCCGGGTCGGTCGCGATCATGAACGTGGTCAGCTGGATCCCCTCGCGGCGGCACCGCTCGGCCTCGTCGAGGGTCCGGTTCACGATCTTCAGGTCGAGGCCGAAGGGGTTCTTGTAGAGACGCCCCCCTTCGTGGATGCACGAGGGCTTGCCGTCGGTGATCAGGAAGATCTGCCGGTTGGGAGTCCGCCGGCGGGCGAGGAGGCCGCGGGAGAGGGCCAGGCCGGCCTTGGTGTTCGTGTGGAACGGGCCCACCCGCGCCCGGGACAGCTCCTCGATGCGGACCGGATAGGCGTCGTCCCCGAACAGGACGACGTCGATGGTGTCCTTCGGGTACTTCTGGAGGATCAGCTCGGTCAGGGCGAGCGCGACCTTCTTGGCCGGCGTGAAACGGTCCTCGCCGTAGAGGATCATCGAGTGGGAGATGTCGATCGCGATGGCGGTCGCGCAGGAGCTCTGGTGCTCCACGTCGAAGACCTCCAGGTCGGAGGGTTCGAGCCTCAGCTCGTCGGTGTCGCGCCGGGCGGCGTTCGCCACCGACCGGATGCCGTCCAGGCGCGCGAGGTCGTCTCCGAATTCGTAGGTGTGCGTCTCCGGGAGCTGCTCGGATCCTCCTCCCGGGCGGGGGACCGAGTGGAATCCGGCCCCGGATTTCTCGAGGGCGGAGAAGATCTCCTCGAGAGCCGCCCGGCGGATCCGCCGTTCGCCGGCGCCGGCCAGGGCGAGGTTCCCCTCGGCGTCCCGGCCGACCAGTCCGTTCGCCTCGAGCGCCTCGCGGAAGGCCTCGATGTCGATGTCGGGCGAGATCCACCCCTTTCGCTGAAACTCCCGCATGGCATCCAGGGCCTGCTCGACGTCGCCTCCCAGCCGGACGACCAGGTCGAGGAAGAGGCGGAGCAGCTCCTCGAACGTCAGGAGGGACTGCAGGAGGCCGAAGGGAAGCTCCCCGTACCGGTAATCCACGTCCGTCTCTACGACGCGGCGACGGAACGGGACTCACGCGCCCGCGGAGAAAGGGCTGGTCGAAGTCAGGTGGTACCGCTAGGGAAGCCAGGTGATCGGGCGCGAGAGGGTGCGAACGGCCCCTCCGGCCGAGCGGAAGACCACGCGGAGCTCGTGGCGTCCCTCGTCGCCGGGGAGGAATGGCAGGACCGTTTCGTAGCCGGCCCGGCTGCAGTCGCCGAGGCGGGGGATGGCCGCGGCCACGTCGGGGCGCGCCGTCCGGATCGTCCGCCCGGCCTCCCTCCGGTCGCCGTCCAGCAACACCTCCAGGAGCTGGCAGGAGCCCAGGGCGTCCTGGCTCCAGCCGCGGACCACGAGATCTCCCCTCACCGTCTCGCCCTCGGCGGGGCCGTCGATCGAGGCGGGAATCGCGGCGTCCTCGGCGCCAGAGACCTCGGGGAAGGAGGCCGCCCGTTCCCGGAACCCCTCGAGGTCCTCGCGGCCGCCGAAGGGTGCGGACGGGCTCATGGGCGCGCCGCCGCGGACCCCGGTCACGCCGAGCACCCAGTCGGTCCCCCCCTGGTGAGGGAAGCGAAGAGGGGCCGTGAGGCGTCCCTGGGCCACGGCTCGCTCCAGGAACCGGAGGGTCGGGGAGACGGACGGCATCGGGAGGGCGTGTTCGTGGACCACGATCGTCCCGACGGGCCATCTCTCGATCCGATCGAGCGTCCCGGGGTCGATCGGGGACCTCCAGAGCGCCTCGGCGAGGTCGACGTGCCGCCGCGGGATGTAGCTCGACGTGCCGTTGACGACCGGCTTGAAGTGGAGGGTGGATGCGAGGAGGATGCGCGCGTCCGGAGCGGCGAGGTTGAGAGGCAGGTGGAGGATCGGGCCGCCGGTCTCGGCCGCCTTCAGGAACCGCTCGACGGGCGGGGTGGTCTCGGGGCGGAAGTCGAACGGAAGCGCCTGCCGGACGTCGGCGGCGATCGTCGCCAGCAGGAGGGCGAACCCGGCGCAGCGGGTCCGGGGCTCCCGCGCGATCCGTGCGAGGGCCGTGGCGCCCGCGGCCGCGAGGAGGCCGAAGCCGACGACCGAGACGAACGCGAACCGGGCGGCGGCGCGGATTCCCCCGTAGAGCGGTGGGACGAGGTCCGCGAGCGCAAGGAAGAACGGCGTCGCGGGCCCGAGGGATCCGAGGAATCCGATGGCCACCAGGAGCGCTCCGGTGCCGACGAGGGGCCGGAGCCCGGGCGTCCGCAGCGCCACGAGCGAGAGGATCGCGAGGGCGATCGCGGCCGTGCCCGGGTAGAGGGCCCGCTCGGAGCCGTTCCGGAAGGGAAGGAACCGCTGCCCGGGGTTCTCGTCCGTCGTCGCGAGCCAGCTGGAAGGGGAGGCCGAGTATTCCGCCGTCTCGACGCGGTCCCGAGTGAATCCCTCGACCCTTCGCACCCTGAGGAGAGGGACGGCGAGCGGAAGGACCAGGAGCGCGGCGACCGCGGCGCCGGCGAGAGCCCTCGCGGCGAACCGCCCGAAGGCCCGCCGCTCGCGGACGAGGGCGGGCGCGGCCAGGGCCGCGAGGGGAACCAGGGTGAACGCGAAGAGGTGGAGAGAGAACCAGGCGAGGGCCGCGAGCGAGAGCCCCAGGAGCGAGGCGGCCCGATACGTCCTCTCCCGCTCGAAGCGCCTCCAGGCGAGCAAGACCAGGGGAATCCCGCCGAACGCCGTGAAGGAGACGAACCCGAGCTGCACGGTCGTCAGGGCGCCGAACGTGGCGGCGAAGGCTCCGGCCAGGGCGGCGGCCCGCTGGGCGCCCAGGTCCCGGGCGAGGCGCGCGGTCGCCCAGGCGGCCCCGCCCAGGAGAAGAACGCAGAGGGCGTTCATGCAACCGGCCGGGCCGAGGCCCAGGAGCGAGAGCGGCAGGGAGAGCACGCCGTAGCCGACGAGGGGCTCGGAGAACGCGAGCACGTCGCGGGCGGGAGCGAAGGCGTTCGCCTGGAACAGCGACAGGGGGGCGGTGGTGAGGGCGTGGCGGACCCAGGCGAGTGTCCAGGCCTGCATCGCGGCGTCGTAGCCGTCGCGCAGCGTGCGGTCGAGGCGGGCCGCGAGAGGCCAGCTCCAGGCCACGGCCGCCACGAGGCACGCTCCGAGGTCGGCGAGGGCCGTGGCGGGGGCCTCCCGACGACCGCCGTTCACGACCGGGGTGCCTCCCACCGCCGTTCCGGCGTCATCCCGGGCGCCGGCCTCGCGCGACCGACCAGACACCTCCCGCGGCCAGGAGCAGGAGCGTCAGGCCGCTGAGCGCGGCGCCCCTCCTCAGGCTGGAAGGCCGGAACGCGAGCCGGACGAGGTGCCGCCCGGCGGGGACCGGTACCGCTCGCAGGAGGTAGTCGGCGCGGACCACCGGCGCGGGGCGTCCATCCACGGTCGCCTCCCAGCCGGGGTAGAAGACGTCGGCCAGGACGAGGAGGGACGGGGCCGCCGAGAGGGTCTCCACCTCGACCGTGTCCCGCTCCAGGGTCCGGACCGTGGCCGACGCGCCGGGGTCCGGGGGGCCGACGGGGTCGGCGAGAGGCTGCTCGAGGAGCGCGAGGCGAGAGGGGTCGAACGGCCGCCCGTCGTCGAGCTTCGCCGTCATCAGCGATCGGAGAATCTTCTCGTCGGACTCGACGGCCGTCTCGAACGCGAGCCAGGCGCGCGGCCGGACCCTCGTGTTCTCGTAGATCGCGCTCCCGCCGAGCGCGCCGGCCGCCTTCCACCTCCCGGGAGAAGCGGCCCCGGTACGCCTCGCGGCCGCGAAGGCCGCTCCGCTCGAGGAGTCCCGGAGCGTCACCCTGTCGACGAGGATGGAGCCGGCCGGACCCGTCCACTCCAGCTCGAGCCTCGCGAGCGGCGCGGCCTTCTTCAGGAAGAGCGTGGTCTGGTAGGTATGGCTCGCGAAGGGCGCGCCGGAGTCGTCCCTGTCCTCCGAATTCGTGAAGGGACGGGCGAGAGAGTGGAGGACCTTCCGGCGGACGTCGGCCCGCTCCCAGCACCACTCCGAGGTGTCGGCCCCGGCCCGAAGGGAGAGGACCTCCTTCTCTCCGTCGGTCCGGAGGGCGGTGATCCTCACCATCTCGACCCCCTCCGGGACCGAGGCCGCGCAGCCGAGGGATGACACGATGCCGAGCTCGTCCGCGACGGTGCCCCCCGCCTCCAGCGCGACCCTGATCGGGTGGGTCGGGTTGCATCCGGGGCCGAGGTCGACGCCGAGCCCGGCCGGCGACCACTTCATGCCCGGGGAGCTGCCGAGCGGTGTCACGTCGAGGCGCCCCTCCTCCGCGAGCGAGGCCCGGAGCGTCCCCGGGACGAAGGCCCAGCGAACCGCCAGCAGGTCGAACGTCAGGTTCGTCGAGACCAGCCGGTCGGGGATCAGGGCCCCCCAGTACTCGATCCCGAGGAACTCCCGGTAACGCCGCAGCATCAGCGGGTTGTAGCCGCTCGCGCTCGGGAGGCGCCAGAGGGACGAGATGTTGGGAAGGGGCCCTCCCCCCTGCTCCGTCCCGGCGATCGGGAAGAGGCGCTGGTGGGTCCGGGCCAGCTCCTTCGCGAACGGGTCGAGGTCGGCCGGGCGCTCGGTCTCCTGGCGCTTCGGCGAGCCGAACCGCCACTCGAAGAACCATCCGTACTGGGCGAGCTCCAGAGCGAAGGCGAGGGCCAGGACGGCGGCGGTCGTGCGGGAAGGGCGAGTCGCCCGGAGCCAGAGGGCGGCGACGGTCACGGCGAAGAGCCCGATCGGGATCCCGACCGCGGTGTTTCGGAGCGGCGAGAGGGAGATCGGCCCAGCGCCGGGAACCGCCTTCGCCATCGACTCCAGGGTCCGGGTCGCGTCGAGCCGCCAGAGGACCGCCAGGAGGACGGCGAGCCCGACGAGGGCGCCGAGGAGGACCGCTCGCGCTCGCCGCCGCGGGGCGAGGCGCTCGAGAGCGGCGAGACCGTACGCGGCCAGGACCGAGGCTGCCATCGTGAACTCGAGGGCATGCCTTCCCTGCGCGCGGAACATGTTGAGGACCGGGACGCGGTAGAGGTACGAGGCTGCCGGCCCGTCGGCCCCGAGCGCGAAGACGATCGAGGCGGCCCCCACCGCCGTCCAGAAGAAGGCCTCCCGCCGGCGCCCCGGAAGGACGAGCGCGAGAAGAGCGAGCAGCAGCGTCGTCACTCCTACCCAGGCCGTCACCTCGGCAAGGTTCCAGAGGCCGAGATAGGGAAGGGGGTAGAGGGGGCTCGGCATCCCCCCGAAGATCGCGGGAAAGAGGAGCGAGGGGAGCTGCCGGAGGGGGAGCGAGAACGAGACGAACTCCCCGAAAGGCATGGTCGACCGAACGCTCAGCGACGAGAGCTCGGCCATCGGGACGAGCGCGACCGCCGAGAGCCCGAGCCCCGCGACGAGGGTCCCGGCCGCGAGGGCGAGGAAGCGCAGCGGCGTCCGGGAGACGGCGAACGCGGTGAAGAGAGAGAAGGCTCCCGCCACCAGGAGCGAGAGGACGAGGGGCTGCGGGTGCCCGGCCAGGACCGAGCACGCGATCGAGGCCGCTGCCGCCAGGAACCAGGGGTACGAGGGGCGTTCGCCCAGCTCGTGGAGCGCCAGGAGAAGCAGGGGAAGCCACGCCGCCGCGTGGATCATGTTGCCGTGCCCGAGGTGGGACATGAAGAACCCGCCGCTGCCGTAGACGAGCCCGGCGAGCGCCCCGGCGGTCCTCGATCCCGTCAGGCGGGTCCCGAGGAGGAAGGCGAAGAGGCTCGCCAGGACGAAGGCGGAGACCGTGAAGAGGTTGAAGGAGCCGGCGGCGGCGCAGAGGATCCGGACCGGGGACCAGCGTGCCGCCTGCGGGTCGGCGAAGGCCGGGAAGCCCGAGAGGAGATCGGGGTTCCACAGGCCCTTCGTGTCCTGGAAGGACGGGTAGTTCTGGACGAAGCCGTCCCCGGGAGCCAGGAGCCTCCCGTCGAGGGGGACCGCCGAGAAGTAGACCGAAAAGAACGCGGCTGCGGCGGCGGCCGCGACGAGGACGCGCTGAAGCTCCCGGCGCCAGGTCATCTGGCAGGATTATCTACGGTCCTTCCGGCGCCGCCTTTCCGGCGGGGGGGCGAGTCGCCGAACGGGGACGACCTATGATCACGAGGGAATCGGAAGGGACCGTCGCGGCCGAACCGTGACAGGGCCTGAAAGGCGGGGGAGAGGAATGGTCTGGTTGCCTTGGAGGATGTCGCGAGCAGCGAAGGCCAGGGAGCTCGAAAGCCGCATGCGTGCCGACTGGGACACGAGGGCGAGCGAGGACTACAAGCTCCACATCGCGACCGGCCACAGCCTGTCCGACGAGATGTTCCGCGACTCGGGCCGGCGAGACCTCGAAACCGTGATCCTCGACGGGATCGACCTCGACCCGTCCGCCACCGGTCTCGAGATCGGATGCGGCGTCGGGCGGCTTCTCGTCCCGCTGTCGGAAAAGCTCTCGGCGGTCCGGGGCGTCGACATCTCGCCCGTGATGGTCGAGAAGTCGCGGGAGTTCTGCGCGGCACGACGAAACATCCGGGTGGAGGTCACCGACGGCTCCCTCCGGACCGTCCCGGCCAGCTCCCTGGATTTCGTCTTCTCCTTCATCGTGTTCCAGCACATTCCCGACCGGGACCCGATCCGGGCCTACGTCCAGGAGGTGGCCCGCTGCCTCCGGGAGGGAGGCCTCTTCCGGTTCCAGGTCGACGGCCGGTGGGAGAGATTCAGGGACCGGCCGCCGGACACCTACGAAGGGGTGAAGTTCTCTCCCGAGGAGGCCCGCGGCCTTCTCGACGGCACCGGACTGTCGATCGTCGAGGAGTGGGGCGAGGAAACCCACTATCACCGGATCACGGCCCGCCGCGGTCACGACGGCTCCCCCCGCGCGGCCCTTCGACGTCGGGGGTACGACCCGACGCTCCTCGCGCAGCTCTTCTCGCGCCTGGGGCTCGAAGAGCCCGAGGCGCGGGCTCGCCTGGTCAGCGAGGGAGCGAGCGGAATCAGGCGCCAGCTCGGCCCGCTGGAGGAACGGTGGGTCGGGGCCGACGACGCGGCCTTCGTGCGCGAGGCCTCGAGAATCCTCCTCGGACGCGAGATCGACGAGGAGGGCGAGCAGTTTCACGTGAGGATCCTGAGCGGGAACTTCGAGGACCGCTCGGCCCTCCTCGACACGATCCTCACCAGCCTCGAGTTCGAGAACGTCGTCCGTCCCTTCACGCGGCAGGTCCCCTGGTACCGGGCCTCCTCCGCGCGGGCGGAGGCCCGGGGCAGACCGTCCCGCGAGAGGGATGACGACCCGAACGATCTCTTCTCGCTGGCGGACCTGGTCGAGCGGACCCTCCCGGACGGCCCGCCGGAGGATGTCGTCCGGGCTGCCTTCCTCGGGGCCCGGGGTGCCGTCCCCGACGGCGAGGCGCTCGCGCACTACGCCCGCCAGCTCTCGAGCTCGGCCTGGGGGCGCCGTCTGCTCGTGCGGGAGCTTCTCGAGAGCTCCGGCGCCGAGCCCCCTCCCCCGCCCTCGAGCCGGGCGACGGCGAGGCTCCTCTCCGGGCCGGGCATCGCCGCTCCCACGAAAGGAGCGCCGCGGCCGGGTGAATCCTTCGAGGGCGAGGGGATCGTCGCGGCGTCCCTTCTGGAGGGGCTCCGGACGCTCGACGACCGGCGCTTCGTGGAGGCCGCCTATCTCGGGATCCTGGGCCGGTCCGCCGACGAAGCGGGCGCCGCGTACTACGCGGGAAAGCTCTCGGCGAGGGAGCTGGACCGGGCGCTGTTCGTCCGCGAGCTGCTCTGGAGCGACGAGCTGAGGAAGTAGGCGAGGGCCCGCCCGGTGGCGGATCCCCCGATTCCCGTCAGCCCCGGCTGCGCATCAGGTTGAACTTCGCCATCTCGGCGTAGGTGACGGTCGAATCGAGGTCTTCCCGGGCGAGGCGCAGGCTCTGGACGAGGCCCTCCAGCAGCAGCTCCATGAGGAAAGCCCGCTCGAAGGGATCCCTGGGCCTGGCGTGGGCGAGGACCAGCTCCGACAGGCCGTCGATCGACTCCAGCCTGGCGAGGTGCTGAGGGAACGGAGTGTCGTCGGAGAGGACGACCGTCTTCCCGTCCTGGAACGAGGCGATGATCCGCTCGTACGGGCCGGCCGGCGAGGAGCCGGACCGCCGCTCCCCCTTGTCCGCCGCCTTCCCCTGGCCCTTCTCCACGGCGAAGGGGCCCCGCGCCTCCTCGGCGTCGAGGTCGGCCTCCGGGCGGCGCGACCGGGACTTCTCGGCGCGCCCCTTCGGGCCCTCCACCGGAGGGAACTTCGCCTCGAAGAGCGCCTTCACGGCCTCCCCGACGAGGCGCTTGGCCACGATCTCGGCCCCCTGCTGCTCACCCTCGAAGACCATCTCGACCTTGCCCGTGATGGCCGGAAGGGTCGCGAAGAGGTCGACGAGCCGCGGAGACTCGACGGTCTCGCCCGTTCGGAGCGCGCGGCGCTCGAGATTCGACACGAGGAGCTCGCGCGCCGCGATCGGCATCCGGGCGCTCACGCCGGAGGTCTGGTCGACGAGGTCGCTCCTGCGGGCGACGAAGGCGACCTCCTCGAGGAGGAGCTTGACGTCGTCGGGGATCCGGATCTCCACTCCGGGCAGCCCGCGCTCGGTCCAGGCCTCCTGGTCGGTGATCGCCACCGCGGTCTTCACGCTCTGCGGGTAGTGCGTCAGGATCTGCGAGGCGATCCGGTCCTTGAGCGGCGTGATGATGTTGCCGCGGTTCGTGTAGTCCTCCGGGTTCGCCGAGAAGACCATCAGGATGTCGAGCGGGATCCGGATCGGGAAGCCCCTGATCTGCAGGTCGCGCTCCTCGAGGATGTTGAGGAGGCCGACCTGGATGCGCGGCTGGAGGTCGGGGAGCTCGTTGATCGCGAAGATCCCGCGGTTGGTCCGCGGGACGATCCCGTAGTGGATGACCTCCTCGTCCGCGAACGTCTTCTTCAGCGTGGCCGCCTTCACCGGGTCGATGTCGCCGATCAGGTCGGCGATGGTCACGTCCGGCGTCGCCAGCTTTTCCCGGTAGCGGGCCTCCCGGGGGAGCCACTCCACCGGGAGGTCGGGGCCGGCGCTGGCGGCGATCCGGCGCGCGTACTTGGTGAACGGGGCGAAGGGCGATTCGTTCAGCTCCGACCCGGCGATCACGGGGACCGCCTCGTCGAGGAGGCCGACGAGCGCCCTCAGAATGCGCGTCTTCGCCTGTCCCCGGAGGCCGAGGAGCACGATGTCGTGGTGCGCCAGGATCGCGTTGTGGAGAGCGGGAAGGACCGTCCGGTCGTACCCGAGGATCCCGGGGAACGGGTTGCGCCCCTCCCGGAGCGCCGCCACCAGGTTCTCGCGGACCTCCTCGCGGACCGACCGGGGCCTGTACCCCGCCTCCAGCAGCTCCCCGAGCGTGTTCGGTCTTTCCTGCATCGGCCCCCCCTGCGACAGATGCTACGTCGCAGCGCCCGATCCGGCTTTCGCCTCAGGACGGGGGGCGGCTGGGGGAGGGCGCCGGCCGGACGGGGTCCGCGAGGCGGATGGAGACGGCCTTCGCGGCAGCGGCGGGCCCGAGGTAGCGGGCGACCGCGTGGTCGCCCGGCACCAGGTCCTCCGGAAGTACCGGGGTCTTCCCGCGGGAAAGGCGGGTCGCGGCGTCCAGCTGGAGCGTGACCGTCTCGGTGCGGGGCTTCGTCGGGCGGGCCTGGGCGGCGCTCTCGGAGATCACGACCTCGCCCTTGACGCGGTCCACCGAGACGATGGTCCCGACGATCGTCCGGACCGGGACCGGCGTGGGGGTGACCTTGGCCGCGGGGGGAGCGCCCGTGGCGGCGAAGAGGATCAGCGCGGCGAGGACCATGGGCCGCCCCCTCTCACACCGGCCGCCGCAGCCCGAATTTCTCCAGCCGGTACTGCAGGGTCCGATAGGTCAGCCCGAGGAGGCGGGCGGCCTTGGCGATCACCCAGGTGGAGCGTTCCATCGCCTGGACGATCAGCTGGCGTTCGAATTCCTCGATGTCGATCCCTTCCGCGGGGATCTCGAAGCCGTACGGCCGCGCCGCCACCGCGGTCTGGTGGCGGATCTCGAGGGGGAGCTCGTCCACCCGGATGGTCTCTCCCTCCGACAGCAGGACGGCCCGCTCCACCACGCTCTCGAGCTGCCGGATGTTCCCGGGCCAGCTGTGACCGCAGAGGAGGTCGAGCGCGGCCGGCTCGAAACGAGCGACGGTCGTGCCGTGGGCGGCGTTGATCTTCTCGAGGAAGCGGGTCACGAGAGCCGGGACGTCCGACGTCCGCTCGCGGAGGGGCGGGAGAACCATCGGGATGACGTTGAGGCGGTAGAACAGGTCCTCGCGGAAGAGGCCCGCCTTCATCATCGCTTCCAGGTCCCGGTTCGTCGCGGCGACGACGCGGACGTCGACCGGGATGGTCTCGTTTCCGCCGACCCGCTTCACCTCCTTCTCCTGAAGGGTGCGCAGGATCTTCCCCTGCAGCGGCAGCGACAGGTCGCCGATCTCGTCGAGGAAGAGCGTGGAGCCGCTCGCCACCTCGAAGAGGCCGATCTTCCGGGCGTCGGCCCCGGTGAAGGAGCCGCGCTCGTGCCCGAACAGCTCGCTCTCGAGGAGGTTCTCGGGGATGGCCGCGCAGTTGATCGCGTGGAACGGCCTCCCGGTCCGCTGCGAGCGGGCGTGGATGGCGCGGGCCACCAGCTCCTTCCCGGTCCCGGACTCTCCCCGGATCAGGACCGTCGAGCTGGTGGGCGCGATCTTCTCGACGAGCCGGAAGACCTCCCGCATCGAGGCGCTCTCCCCGACGATCGCCTCCAGGCCGTCCCCTTTCAGCCTCCGCTCGAGGCGGAGCGTCTTCTCGGTGAGGTGGTAGGACTCGAGGGCCCGCTCGACCCGGAAGAGGAGCTCGTCCGCGACGACCGGCTTGGACATGTAGTCGAAGGCGCCGAGCTTGTGCGCCTCCCGCGCTCGCTCCACCGACCCGTGGGCGGTGATGAGGATGATCTTCGGCGCCAGGGGGCCCTCGTGGAGGCTCCTGACGACGTCCATTCCCGACAGGCCCGGCATCTTCAGGTCGGTGAGGACCACCTCCGGCCGCGCCTCGGCCGCCCTGGCGAGCGCCTCGCGCCCGTCGGCGGCGACGGTCACCCGGTAGCCCTCGTCCTCGAGGATCATCTGGAGGGACTCTCGCTGGTGCTTCTCGTCGTCGACGACGAGGATGTGGGCTCGAGGGGTGCTGGGAGGGTTCACGAGGGGAGATTACCCCCGGTCAGCGGAAGGGTGAGCCGGAAGACCGCTCCCTCCTCCGGCGCGCGGTTTGCGGCCTCCACCCGGCCGCCGTGCTCCTCCACGATCCGCTTCACCATCGCGAGGCCCAGGCCGAGGCCCCCCTCCTTCCTCGAGAAGTACGGCTCGAAGAGGTGGGGGAGGTCCTCCGGGGCGATGCCCGGCCCCGAGTCGGAGACGGTCAGCGTGGCGCGGGCCGGCCACTCCGCCCCTCCCTCCTCCCTGCGGAGCGTGACGGTGAGGGCTCCACCCGTCCGTTCCATCGCCTGGATGCCGTTCTGCACCAGGTTCCACACGGAAGACTTCATCAGCGAACCGTCGGCCTGGACCCGGGGGAGACCGTGGTCGATGTCGCACGCGACCTCGACGCGGGCCTGGGCGGCCGTCTCGGCGAGATCGGCGAGGGTCCCGTCGACCAGCGTCGCGAGGTCCACCGGGACGAGGGTGAGGCTGAGCGGGCGGCCGAAGGCCAGGAAGTTGTTGATCAGCGTCGCGAGCCGGTTGATCTCCTCGCGCAGGCTCTCGATCCGGGACGAATACTCCTTCGCGAGGGCCTCGTCCGGGGGCCGGTGGCGCCGGCGCAGGACGTCGAGGCCGAGGGAGAGTGCGTTCAGCGGGTTCTTGATCTCGTGCGCGAGGCCGGAGGCGAGGTGCCCGATCTCGGCTCGCTTCTCGGCGTTGGCCAGCCGGCTCTCGAGCTCCTGGCGCTCGCGCAGCTTCTCGGTCATCCGGTTGAACGTCGAGGCGAGCCGGCCGATCTCGTCGTCCCGTTCCACCGGAACCGACACGGACAGGTCGCCGTCGGCGACCCGGGCCGCCGCGTCGGCCACCTCCTCGATCGGGCGGGTGGCGTTGTGGGTCAGGATCAGCATCACGGCCAGCCCGAGGGCGAAAACCCCGAGAAGCGCGTAAACGCGCCGCCGGAAATTCTCCGCCAGCTGGGATCTCACGTTCTCCAGCTCGTAGGAGATCTCGACCCACCCGAAGAACTTGCCGTCGATGACCAGGGGAATCTGGAGGACGTGGTTGCCGGCCCCCTCGCCGACGACCCCCTTGATGACGATGTCCTTCATGGCGACCGGCTTCGGCTTCTTCTTGCCGGGCGCCGGCGTGGGGGCGGTCTCCAGCGGTTGACCGGCCCGGGTGACCCGGATGTCCCTGAGCCCCTTCGCGCTCAGCTTCTCCTTGTACGTCTCGAGGACTTTCGCGTCGGTCCACCCCTCCGGGCCGATCTGCGTCGCGCCGACCTCGAGCGCCTTGGCGAGCACCTGGTAGGAGGCGTCGGCCTCCGCGAGGGTCTCGTCCCTCGTCCTGAAGTAGAGGAGGGTCTGGGCGGCCGTCGCGAGGACCAGGATGCCGGTCAACGCGAAGCCGAGCCGGCTCGACAGCCGGAGTCCTTTGAACGGATCGGGGATTCCCGAGAGCTTCATTGCTTTTCCCCCTTGCGGCCGGGGGATCTGTCAAGTAAAACATCCCGACCCGAAAAAGCGAAGGAGATGGTTTCCATGAGCGATCAAGCTTCTGGCAATGCCCTCGACACACTGATGCTCGAAAAGCGGGTCTTCGACCCGTCTCCGGCCTTCAAGCGGGAAGCGATCGCCAGGGACCCGGGAGTCTACGCGCAGGCGGCCGCCGACCCGGAGACCTTCTGGGCGTCGTTCGCCCGCGAGCTCGACTGGATCCGGCCGTACGACCGGGTCCTCGAGTGGAAGGCGCCGGACGCCAAGTGGTTCGTCGGGGGACGCATCAACGTCGCGGCGAATTGCCTGGACCGCCACCTCTACAGCGCGCGCCGCCACAAGGCCGCCATCATCTGGGAAGGCGAGCCCGGCGATTCCCGGATCTACACCTACCAGCAGCTCCACCACGAGGTCTGCAAGTTCGGGAACGTGATGAAGAAGCTCGGCGTCGGGAAGGGGGACCGGGTCTGCATCTATCTCCCGATGATCCCCGAGGCCGCCATCGCGATGCTCGCCTGCGCCCGCATCGGGGCGATCCACTCCGTCGTCTTCGGCGGCTTCTCGGCCGACTCGCTCCGGGACCGGATCCAGGATGCCGGCGCCAAGATCCTCATCACCTCCGACGGCGGCTGGCGCCGCGGCCAGATCATCCCGCTGAAGCGGATGGCCGACGAGGGGCTCCAGGACTGCCCGACCATCCAGAGCGTCGTCGTCGTCAAGCGGGGAGTCGAGTTCCCCTGCCACTTCCAGGAAGGGCGCGACCACTGGTGGCACCGCCTGATGGACGACGCCAAGGCCGACTGCCCGTACGAGGCGATGGACTCCGAGGATCCCCTCTACATCCTCTACACCTCCGGCACGACCGGGAAGCCGAAGGGGATCCTCCACACCACGGGCGGCTACCTGACCGGCGTCTATGCGACCACGAAATACGTCTTCGACCTCAAGGACGAGGACCTCTTCTGGTGCACCGCCGACATCGGGTGGGTCACCGGCCACAGCTACGTCGTCTACGGCCCTCTCGCCAACGGGGCGACCGTCCTGATGTACGAGGGATCCCCCGACTGGCCCGACAAGGACCGGTTCTGGAAGATGGTGGAGAAATACCGGGTCACCGTCTTCTACACGGCCCCCACGGCCATCCGCGCCTTCATGAAGTGGGGCACGGAGTTTCCCGAGCGGTGGGACCTCTCCTCCCTCCGCCTCCTCGGGTCGGTCGGCGAGCCGATCAACCCAGAGGCCTGGATGTGGTACCAGGAGCACATCGGGCAGAAGAAGTGCCCGATCGTCGACACCTGGTGGCAGACCGAGACGGGCCACATCCTCATCACGCCGCTGCCCGGTCTCACCCGGACGAAGCCCGGCTCGGCCACCATGGCCTTCCCGGGCGTCGACACCTGCGTCCTGAACGAGACGGGGGAGGAAGTGAAGATCGGGGGCGGCTACCTCGCCATCCGGAAGCCCTGGCCCGGCATGCTCCGCGGCATCTGGGGCAACCGGGAGCGCTTCGTGAAGGCGTACTTCTCGAAGTGGGATGGCGTCTACTTCGCCGGGGACGGCGTCAAGCGCGACGAGGACGGCTACTTCTGGCTGATGGGCCGCGTGGACGACGTCATGAACGTCGCCGGCCACCGGATCGGCACCATGGAGGTCGAGAGCGCGCTCGTCGACTACCCAAAGGTCGCCGAGGCGGCCGTCGTCGGCATCGCGCACGAGCTGAAGGGGACCGCGATCGCGGCCTTCGTCACTCTGAAGGCGGGGCACCACGGCTCCGACGACCTCATCACCGACCTGAAGGACCACGTCGTCGAGAAGATCGGCGCGATCGCGCGGCCCGAGAAGATCATCTTCTCCGCCGACCTCCCGAAGACGCGGTCCGGGAAGATCATGCGCCGCCTCCTCCGCGACATCGCCGAAGGGCGCGCGCTGGGCGACACGACGACGCTCGCCGACCCCAACGTCGTCGCCACGCTCAAGACCCAGTACGAGGACAAGGAAGGCTAGGAACCCGAAAGGGCCGGAAGCGGCCCTGTGGAACTGGACGGGCCTCCCTCGGGGGGCCCGTTTTTTTTCGGGGACCCCGGACGGTCCTGGCTCCCTCGAGCTTCCCCCGCGACGCCACGTAGGACGCGGCTCGTGCCGGTCCGGCGCCCGTCAGAAGCCGACGACCGTCTTCAGGCTGAAGAAGAGCCCGAAGGCGACGAGGAGAGCGCCGGCCACCGTGGTCGACTTCCGGATCCACTCCCCGGCCGGGTGGTTCCGGAGGCGGACGACCAGCTCGGCCAGCACCACGAACCAGGCGAAGACCCCGACCCCGATCCCGAGAGCGAAGCCGGCCGCGGGCCCCGGGCCCGTCGAAAGGAGGCGGTGGCCCACGAGGAACCCGGTCAGCAGCGTCCAGTTCACGATGAGGGCCGGGTTGGCGGCCCCCTGCAAGGCCCCGACGAAGAACGGGACGTTCCATCCGGCCTTCCGGGACGCCTCGCCGGGGACCCCGGCTCCGTTGGCCAACCCGTTCCTCGTGCCGCCGGTCTCCTCGCGTCTCCGGTCGACGACGAGGATCTTCGTCCCGTAGGCGACGAGGAAGAGGGCGAGGGCCAGCTTCACCGCGGTCCGCGTCATCACGACTGCCAGCAGCCACCCGAATCCGAGCCCGATCAGCCCGCAGATCAGGGTGTCGATCAGCGCCCCGCCGAGGGCGACGCGCAGGGCGTCCTTCACCTCCCCCCGCGACGACTTCCGGATGACGGTGACGTTGATGGGGCCGGGGGGAATCGCGCCGAAGAAGCCCGCGAGGAACCCGACGACGATCGCGATCGTGAAGGTCGTCATTCGCCGGGCGGCCCGTTCGGACGGCGCATCGGGCGAATCCTCTCACGCCGTCCGTCCCTTGCGACAGCCGTTCCGGAAGCGTAGGCTGACTCCATGAGGAAGAATCCCCTCTGGCTCGGCCTCGCGATCGCTCTCGTCGCGGTGATCCCCCTCCGGGCCCAGGACGTCTCGACCCTGGAGTTCGATCCGAAGGTCGGCGTCACCGGGACGCGGATCACGGTGAAGGGGCCCCTCCCAAAGGGGACCCAGGTCAAGTTCGGGAGCAAGGTCGTCCCCGTCCTCGTGGAGGCCAACGGCAAGACGAGCTTCCTCGTCCCCGAGTCGGCCGTCTCGTCGTTCATCGACGTCGTCGCGGGAGGGAAGACGGTCTCCCGCAGCGCCGTCCCGTTCGTCGTGGCCGGCTCGTCCCTCGTCAACACCCCGAAGCTGATCGGGCTGCGCGAGGCGATCGACGTCTTCGGGTACTCCGAGCCGGTCCCGTCGGGAGGGAACAAGCCCGAGCCGGTGGTCAGGCCCGTTCTCAAGCTCGACGACCAGGCGATCCTCACGATCGGTGAGCCGCCGCCGCAGAGGATGGGGCCCGCGGTGGACATGGGGGACCTGGCCTCGGCGGGCAGGGGGCCGCTCGGGTCCGCCTTCTTCCTCATCACCGCCCGCCCGCCGGTGAAGAAGCCGAAGCCGGCCCCGGCCGAGACGGCGCCTCCGGACTGATCGCGAGATGGCTCTTTCCCTCGGCCTGGGGCCGACGTCTCCCCGGAAGCCGGGGCGGCGTGGGGTGACGGGTCCCCTGGCCGAGGGGTGGCCCGGAGACGAGCGCGCCGCGCTCAGATTCGCGGCCGGAGAGCCCGGGTCGCTCGCGCTCCTCGTCGGCCGCTTCGCCGAGGGTCTCTTTCCTCTCGCCGCGCGTCTGGCCGGGGTCGAGCGGGGCGAGGCGCTCCTGGAGGAGGCGTTCCTGCGCGCCCTGGCCGCCCGGGAGCGTTACCGCGGCGAGCCGCCCCTCGAGGAATGGTTGACGGGACTCGTGGAGGAGAGCGCGAGGGCCCGGCCGCGCCGCTACCCGGGGAGCGCCGTCCCGGCCGGCGCCGGTCGGGACCTGGCCCCCCCGTTCGCACTCGCCTCTCGGCTCGTCTCCCGCCTCGAGGAGAGGCAGCTGGGGCCGGGCGCCGCCCTTCGCCGCGCCGGGTTCCTCGGACAGAAGATGAGGGTGTTCGCGATCGTGGCGTTCGTCGCCGTCGTGGCCTTCGTCGTCTGGGACCGGAAGCCCGAGCCCCCGCCTTCGGAGGGCGACGGGGCGGTCCCGGTCTTCTTCGACTCGTCGTCGGTCATCAGGGAAGCGGTGACTCCGCCAGGGAAGATCCCCATCGTCACCCTTCACCCTTCGAGAGGGGACACTCCGGGGTGGCGCCTGGCGTCGCCGGCCGTCCAGGCCAGGATCCCCTCCGCACTTACGGCTCTCTTCCGCCTCGACCTGGACGGGTCCGGGAGGGTGAAGGGAGTGAAAAAACTCTTCTCGGTCCCGTCCGTCCCGCCCGCCGGCGTCGAACAACTCCTTGAGAATCTTATCTTTGAGCCTATCGCGGGAATGCCACAGGCGGCCGCGATCGAAGTCCGGATCGTCGCGGAATAGGCGGGCTGGGGGAGAATAGCGCTCCCCTCAGGAGCAGGGGGCATGAAGCGCAAGCAGACGGACCGGGTGAAGAAGGCTCTCGACTACGTCAAGCGCAGGCTTCGCCTGGACATGGAATTCGTCGTCATCCCCGCGGAGCCGGGGGAGAGTTCCGGCGTCATGGAGATCGAGCGGTCGGACCGCGGGACCGAGGACCGGAAGGCCTGGGTCATCACGTTCGACGTGAATTACGTGACTCACGAGACGGCCTACGCCCTGCGGCGCCACGCATTCCACGAGGTGCTGCACGCCCTGACCTGGCCGCTCTTCGACGAGGTGGAGGCGGCGATCCGCCGGGTTCCGGACACCGCCGTGAAGAGAGAGCTGATGGCCCGCTCGCTCGACGCGCGGGAGAACGTCGTCTACGAGCTGGAGCGGAAGCTGGGGCCGCTCGCGTTCCCGATGCTCCCGTGGGGAGAGCCTTGAGGCGGCCCCGGCCGGCGAGGGACCGGGAAGCGCCGCCCGTCCCGCGCGGCCGTTTGACGAACCGCGCCGATGACGCTAGATTCCGCGTCCCTTCGGTCGAGCCGAAGTAGCTCAGTTGGTAGAGCAACTGATTCGTAATCAGTAGGTCGGCGGTTCAAGTCCGCCTTTCGGCTCCA
>CAIMWE010000139.1 GCA_903845115.1 uncultured Acidobacteriota bacterium
GCCCCAGGGGATCCGGCCCGGCTTCTCGGTCTCCGGGGAGATCGAGACCGACCGGCGGGCCGGAACCCTGGCGATCCCCATCCCGGCTCTCGTCGTCTCCAGCGAGGAGGCCCTCGTCCGTCTCGGGAAGGGGAAGGAAGCCAAGCCAACCCCGGTCCCGACACCGGGCTCGTCGGTCAAGAAACCCGACGTCGAGGGGGTCTTCCTCGCGAAGAAGGATGGGACCGTCGATTTCCGCAAGGTGAAGACCGGCATCAACGCCGAGCTCCAGATCGAGGTCGTGGACGGGCTGAAGGAGGGGGACGAGATCGTGAGCGGCCCCTTCAAGGCCCTCCGGGCGCTGAAGATCGGCGACCGGGTCAAGGTGGACAACACCACCGTGGCCCGGGACGAGTCGGCCAAGTCCTGACGACGGCGGGGGCCCGATGCTGAACAGCGAGCTGATCAGGGTCGCCTTCAGGGCGATCGGAGCCCACAAGCTCCGATCGTTCCTGACCCTGCTCGGGGTCATCATCGGCGTGATGACGGTCGTGGCGGTCATCGCGGTCATCACGGGGCTCAACAACTACGTCGCCACGAAGCTCTTCACGCTCTCGCCGGACGTCTACGTCGTCACGCGGTTCGGCATCATCACCTCCCGCGAGCAGTTCCTCGAGGCGTTGAAGCGGAAGGCGATCACCAAGGCCGACCTCGAGAAGGCGGCCCGGATGTCGAGGACCGCGGTGACGATCGGCGCTCAGTCGTCCGTGACCAAGGCGGTGAAGTCCGGGAACCGGCGCCTGGCCGACGTCAACGTCAACGGCACCACCGCGAACGTCGCCGAGCTCCAGAACCTCGACGTCGGGGCGGGCCGGTTCTTCACCGAGCTGGAGAACGAGAGGCGCGCCTACGTCGCGGTGATCGGCTCCGAGGTCCGGGAGGAGCTCTTCCCCCGCCTCGACCCTGTGGGCCGCGACGTTTCGATCGGCGGGATCCCCTTCCGGGTCGTCGGCCTCCTGGTGAAGCAAGGCTCGGTCCTCGGCCAGAGCAAGGACAGCGTCGTCTACGTGCCGCGCGAGACGCTCGCGAAGAGCTGGGGGACCACCCGGAGCATCGGCCTCTTCGTGAAGGCGGCCGGGGGGGTTCCCGGCGTTCCCGCGTCGATCGACGAGATGAGGGCGATCTTCCGGACGATCCGGCACACGCCGCCGTCCGCCCCGGACCCGGTCGCCTTCGTCACGGGCGAGGCGGTCCAGGCGGTCTGGAACTCGATCTCGGCCGGCGCGTTCGCCCTCCTCGTCTTCATCAGCGGGATCTCCCTCGTCGTCGGGGCGATCGTCATCGCGAACATCATGCTCGTCTCCGTCATCGAGCGGACCAAGGAGATCGGCCTGCGCCTCGCGCTCGGGGCGAGGAAGCGCGACATCCGGAGGCAGTTCCTCCTCGAGGCGGCCCTCCTCGCCCTAGGCGGAGGGGCCGTGGGGGTCTTCTTCGGCTGGCTCATCGCCTTCGGCGTGGAGGCGTTCTCCCCGCTGCCGACCCTCGTCACCCCCGGCCTGGTCGTCTCGGGCCTCGTCCTCGCGACCGCCACGGGAGTGATTGCCGGGGCCTTCCCCGCGGTCAAGGCCAGCCGCCTCCCCCCCATCGAGGCCCTCCGGTACGAGTAGCCGGCACGGAGAATCGATGTTCGCCAGCTTCCTCGAGCTCCTCCGCCGCTCCCTCGCCGAGAACCTCCGCTTCGCGGGGATCGCGCTGCTCGCCCACAAGCTCCGGGCGGTCCTGACGATCGTCGGGATCGTCATCGGCGTCTGGACCGTCATCTCCATGGTGGCCATCGTCACCGGGTTCAACCGCTCCACGGAGGAGTCTTTCTCCTCGTTCGGCACGACGCTCGTCCAGTTCCAGAAGTACGAGCAGCGCTTCGGGGGAGGCGGTCGGGTCCCCGAGGAGGAGAGGAAGCGGAAGGACCTGACGCTGGAGGACGCCGAGGCGATCGCCCGGCTCGCCCCCTCGATCCTCGCGGTCTCTCCCGAGCGGTACCTCTTCGGCGGGGCGAAGGTGACCGGCAACGGGGTGGAGGCGAACTCCCCCGGGGTGGCCGGCGGGACGCAGGACTACGCCCAGTGCAACAACTGGACGATCAAGGACGGCCGGAACCTGACCGACCTCGACGTCCGCCACGCCACCGACGTCGCCGTCCTCGGCATCGAGGTGGTCAACGTCCTGTTCAAGGGAAAGGACCCGCTGGGGCAGAACGTCTCCGTCAACGGGCGGCGCCTGACCGTTGTCGGCGTCTTCGACAAGAAGGGGGGGACGTTCGGCGGGAACCCCGACAACTTCCTCCTGATTCCGATCTCCACCTTCGACCGCGACTTCCCGCAGGTCAGGAACGGCCACGGCGACACCATCCACATCGCCACGATCCCCCGCTCTCCCGAGCTGATCGACAAGGCCGTGGAGGAGGGGACGAACATCCTCCGCCTCCGCCGGAAGATCCCGTTCGACAAGCCGAACGACTTCGCCGTCTGGACCTCCGAGAAGCTGATCCAGGACATGCAGGCCGTCTCGACCGCGATCTCGGGTGTCCTCGTCTTCGTGGCCGCCATCGCCCTTCTCGTCGGTGGCGTCGGCGTCATGAACATCATGCTCGTCTCCGTGACCGAGCGGACCCGGGAGATCGGCCTCCGGAAGGCGGTCGGCGCCGTCCGGCGAGACATCTCCCTGCAGTTCCTGATCGAGGCGATGACGCTGACGGGCGCGGGGGGCGTCGTCGGCGTCGTCCTGGGCGTCGGGACGGCCCTCCTGATCGGCGCCGTGTCGCCCCTCCGGACCGAGACTCCGCTCTGGAGCATCCTCCTCGGGCTCGGCGTCAGCGTGTCGATCGGCCTCTTCTTCGGGCTCTACCCCGCGCTCAAGGCGGCCCGGCTCGACCCGATCGAGGCGCTCCGGTACGAGTGAGGGGTACGATCCCCACATGGGACTCCTTCCGGTCCGGGTGCAGCCCATCGGCAACGAGCTGGCCATCGCGTGGAACGACGGCGGCGAGAGCTACCTGAAGCTGGCCGACCTGAGGCGCCTCTGCCCCTGCGCCGGGTGCGCCGGGGAGCGGGACCTTCTCGGCCGCCTGATGAAGGGCCCCGACCGGCCGCTCACCGCGGAGTCCTTCCGCGTCGCCGGGACGGCTCCCGTCGGCGGGTACGCCCTCCAGATCTACTGGGAGGACGGCCACAGCGACGGCCTCTATCTCTACACGCGCCTCCGCGAGTGGGGAGACGCCCCCCCCGCGCTCCCGCCGGTCAATCCGGCCCCGTTGCTCCCGGTCCGCTGAAAGGTCCCCGCCCCGGTCCGCCGTTTCAGCAGAAGATCGCCTCGAGGGTCCGCGAGAGGTCCGCGAAATCTGGAAGCGCCACGTCCGCTCCCGCTTCCTCGAGCTCCTCCCGCGTCGTCCGTCCGGTCGCCACCGCCACCACGCGCGCCCCGATGGCCCTGCCGCACTCGACGTCGGCCCGGGAGTCCCCGATGACCACGCACTCGCTCCCCGAGTAGGTCCGGCCGGTGAGCGCGGCGGCCCGCTCGAGCGCCACCGGTCCGAGATCGACGCGGCGCGGACCGTCGTCGCCGAACGCGCCGAACCGAAAGTGGCGCCACAGGCCCGACGCCCCGAGCTTGATCTGGGCCCCCCTGCGGACGTTTCCGGTCAGGAGGGCGACGGTCGCCCGCGGGGAGGAGGCGACGTTCTCCACCAGCTCCCGGACCCCCGGCTTCAACGTCGGCGAGACCGCCGAGAGGTAGGCCTCCAGCCGCTCCAGGTAGAGGGAGAGCGCCTCCGGCCGCCGTCGTTCGATGACGGCCTCCTCGACCCCCGCGCCCCGCATCAGCTCGGTCACGATGAGGGGGTCGAGCTTCCCCTCGAACCGGTAGCGCTCGACGTCCCCGGCCGTCCCGAACACCTCGGTCAGGGCGGTCACGAACGCCTGGAGCCCCCCCCGGCCGGCAGAGAGCAGCGTGCCGTCGATGTCGAAGAGGAGGAGGCGGTCGGGCGACGTGGGTGTCGACATGGTCCGGATTGTAGGGAACATCGCCCCTCTCCTCGGCCGGACGGGCGTGCTAGCCTCTCTCCAGATGGAGGAGGGTAGGACCAAGCGGCGGGGTGAGGCCGTCATCCTGACGACCCTCTCGGCCAATGGCTTTCCCCATCACTCGTTCCTCTCGGAGGACGAGTGGCATCGGGCCGGGGACCGTTCCATCTCCCTCGCCGTCATCACCTCCAGCCGGACCGCCTCGAACCTCGTGGAGCGGAAGATCGCGACGCTCCTCTTCCTGGCCCCCGACGAGGTGCGGACGGCCTTCCTCAAGCTCCGGAGAGCCCCCCGCCCGCTCGTGGCCGACCCCGACCGGAGCCGCTTCGTCCTGACCATCCGGGCGGAGGTCGTCGCGACCACCCCGCCGGGAGAGGTCGCCCGGCTCGACCGGCCCCTCCACTACCTGCGCTGGCAGGATCGCCACGAGACGGCCCGGAGGAAGCGGGTGAAGGAGGAGCTAGGGAAATGACCCGGTGGGACGTGCCCCGGAAGTTCCTCTCCGGCGAGACCGCCATCGTGACCGGGGCGGGCCGGGGGATCGGGCGCGCGATCTCCCTGGCGTTCGCCCACGCCGGGGCGACCGTCGTCCTCGCTTCCCGGACCGAGGAGCAGCTCGCCCAGACCGCGGCCGAGATCGCCGCGGCGGGCGGCAGGGCCGTCCCGGTGCCGACCGACGTCGCGTCGAAGGGCGCCGTCGACCGGCTCGTCGAGAAGGCCCTCGCGGAGACGGGACGCGTCGACGTCGTCGTCAACAACGCCGGGGTCTTCGTCTGGAAGGCGCTCGCGAACCTCGACGAGCCGGAGTGGGACCGGATCATCGACACGAACCTCAAGTCGGCCTACCTCCTCGTCCACGCCGCGCTCCCCTCCCTGATCGCCGCGGGGCACGGGCGGATCATCAACGTCGCGTCGATCCACGGGACGGTCGGCGACGCGAACGTCGTCGCGCACTGCGCCGCGAAGTTCGGCCTGATCGGGATGACGAAGGCGCTCGCCCGGGAGCTGCGGGAGGTCGGGGTGACCGTGAACGCCGTCTCGCCCGGCTCGACCGACAACAAGACGCGGGCGTCCGAGCCGCCGGCGCACGTGGCCCCGCTCAAGGAGAAGCTCAACGCCGAGGACGTGGCGGGGGCGGCCCTGTTCCTCGCCTCGCCGTCGGCCCGCACCATCTCGGGCGCCGTCCTGGACGTCTGGGGCGGCACCCACCTCTCGATCCGGGGATGACCCTCGCCGGGGCAATCTGATTTCGCGCTCCGGACGAAAAGAGATCGGAGGGTGGCGCGTGCCTCGTGACGGGACGGGTTCGGTTGATTCCATCGGCTCCAGGGTCTCCGGGATGTCGGGCCCCCTGGTCCTCGCGTTGCTGGCGGGCTGCGAGAAGAACACCCGGAGGATCCTCCAGGAGGCGCGGGCGGCCGGCGCCGACCTCGCCCGGATCTCCACCGAGTTGATCGAGCCGGCCCTCTCCCAGATCGGGGAGATGTGGGCCCGCCAGGAGATCTCCGTCGCCGAGGAGCACCTCGCCACGTCGCTCGTGACGCGGGTGATCACCAACGCGGCCGAGCCGTCAGGAGCGCGCCCGTCCGGTGCCCCCCGGATCGTCCTGGCCTGCCTCTCCGGCGAATTCCACGCGCTGGGCCTCCGGATCATCTCCGAGGTGGCGCGGGAAGCCGGCTGGGAGCCCGAGGAGCTCGGGCCCAACGTCCCGCGCGCCGCCCTGACGGCGTTCCTCGGCCAGAGGCCGCCGCAGGCCGTTGGACTCTCCATCTCGCTCCCCGGTCACATCCCCGAGTGCAGCGAGACCATCCGGCTCTGCCGGAAGGCGGCACCGGGGACCAAGATCCTGGTCGGCGGCCGGATCTTCCGGATCGACCCGGACCTCGGCGCCCTCCTGGATGCCGACTTCGTCGCCCCCGACGTCGTCTCGCTCAGGGACTGGCTCCGCACCAGCCGCCGGGCCCTTGGCCGGCGCCCCGCCTCGCGCATGCCCGCGAGGCTCCCGCACCCCGAGGGCGGGAGGCCCCGCCCCGGCGGCCGCTGAGACCTCCCTCCCATTTCCCGGCCAGCCTGCTACATTCGCCCCCGCGGCGGCCCGATCCGTCGCGTCCGCTCCTACCTGCCCGTAGCTCAGCTGGATAGAGCACCGGCCTTCTAAGCCGGGGGTCGCCGGTTCGAACCCGGCCGGGCAGGCCAAC
>CAIMWE010000140.1 GCA_903845115.1 uncultured Acidobacteriota bacterium
GCCGGCGGCGGAGCCGGTGGCGGCGAAGAGGACGTCGCGGCGGGTGAACCTCTGGCCCATCTCGTCCTCTCCTACTTGTGGCACGCGAGGCAGCTGGAGTCGCGCCCCTGCTTCTCGTGGCACTGGATACAGTCGTTCATGGTCATTCCCTCCCAGGGGCGGCGGCCGATGCGGGCGATGTTCGGTCCCCAGATGTCGCGGCTGTAGCCGCTGATCCGGTTGACCTGCCAGGTCCGGAGGGTGTCGGTGGCGCCGTGGGGGCCGTGACACCGCTCGCAGGCGACCTTCTCCTTGCCAGAGAGGTGGACGGCGTGGGAGAAGTAGACGTTGTCGGGCTGGCGGGCGTAGACGAGCCAGTCGACCTCGCGGCCCTTGGCCACGTAGTCGTCGACGAACTTCTTCTCGGCCGCGGTCGTGCCGACCGGCGCCGAGTGGCATCCGGCGCACTTCTCGAGCCGGGGGATCCCGGTGAACCGTCCGTCGGGGCCGAGGCTGTGGCAGTCGGCGCAGGCCATCCCGCCCTTCTCGCCGGTGTGGACCTTGTGGCTGAAGGAGAGGGGCTGCTCGACCTGCCTGTAGAGGAGGCGGGGAAAACCGAACCAGCCCACCGCGAGTGCGGGGGCCAGGCCGGCGGCAAATGCGACGAAGCGGGTGTTCACTTGTTGACCTCCCTGGCGGGGCCCAGAAGGGCCGCCTCGGAAGAGAAGAACGCGTCGAAAAGGCGCATGGTCTCTTCCCGCGTCAGGTGTTTCGGAAGGCCGGCCGCGAAGCTTCCCCCGTCAGCCATGACGGTGAGTCCGTCCGGGTCCGGCCGGGAGGCGATCTCGTGAACCGTCAGGTTGAGACGGGAGACCTCGTCGTGGATCCACTTCTCGGCCTCGGGGCCGGGAAGGAGCGTGGGGAAGGGCGAGGGGGGCTCGGGCGAGGCCTGAGGCTTCTTCGCCTTCTCCTCGGGCAGGGTCCCCTCGAACAGCCAGCCGCTGCCGTACGGGTCGGCGACCAGGCGTTCCGGGTGGACGCGGAGCGCGGAGTTGACGGCCGTGATCTTGATGGCCCTCGGGAAGACGAGCGGGAGGTCGACCCCGTTGACGGAGAGGCGCACCGACGGGCGGACGGTCCCCTTCGTGGTGAGGAACGTGATCTCGTCGACCTGGCCGAGGACTCTCGCCAGGAAAGCGTCGACGCCGACGTGGCAGGTTCCGTCGGGGCTGACGTCCATCCAGAGGTGGTTCTGCGCGTAGCCGAGGCCCTCCGGGACGTCGACCCCGTCCACCGTCGCGTGGCCTCCGCCGGGCACCGCCTCCAGGGGCGATCCGCCGGACGGGACGGCCAGCGCGAGGAAGAGCTCGCAGTAGAGGTGCGTGTCGTTCCCGCAGCGGGAGATCGAGGACTCGCTGTACGGGACGTAGGTCGGGACGGCCGCCGCCGCGCAGTACTGGACGAGCGACTCGTGGAGGAACGGGCACCGTTCCGGGGAAGGGATCCCCTCGTGGTGGGAGCGGACCGCGCTGCAGGTGACGTGCGCCGGCGTGGAGCAGAGTTCATCCGAGCCGGAGTCGGCCGAGCGGGGGATCACCTTTCGGAAGGAAGATGCCTGGCACGACTTGACCTGGGACTCCCGGAGGAAGGGGCATCTCATGGCTCTGCTCCCGTCGGCCTTGCTGAAAGGCCCTTACTTCTCCGCCGGGGGGGCCGGAGGAGCGGGCGAGGGGGTGTGGGTGGGGTCGGTCGCGTCGGCTGTCTCGGTCGCGTCGGTCCGTTCGCCGCCGTCGGCCATCGTCAGGCCGAGCTCGGGGACGAAGAACGAGTGGTCGTCGAGGCGGACCCGCTGCTGCCGGGGCTGGAACTGGAGCTGCAGGTGCTGGACGATGTCGCGCGCCACGATGAAGCCGCTGACCACGACGACGGCCGCGATGCACTGGTTCGTCAGGGTCCAGAGGGTCTCGGGGTTCAGGAGATCGATCATTTGTTTTTCCTTCCATCCCCCTCGGGGGTTCGTGTCTGACCTGGGCTTCGCAACAGCGATGCCAAGCCTGAGACGGAGAGGTGAATCTTCGTAAGATGTTTGTTCCTAATGCGTTGCGTTCAGAGCTCGCCCCTGACGGGACGAGGTGAGTGGGGACCGTGTGGAATTTCCAGACAAGGTCGTCGGGTTTTCCGGCGGGACCTGGGAGGCTGGCTGGCGACGCCTCCCGCCCGGCGCAGGAGGGTGTCGTCAGAGCTGGATCGAGACGCCGAGAGAGATCACCGGGTAGTACCGGTACTTCGACAGGTCGTCCTCGATCTTCTTGCGCTCCTGCTCGAGGTCCTCGGCGAATCCCGGCGGGATCTGGCCCGGCGAGGCCGGGTTGGCGGTCAGGCTCACCTTCGGGGAGCCCATGTAGTAGACGCCGACGTCCAGGACCAGCTTGACCGCCCCTCCGCGCCCGACGGCATTCCCGATCCCGATTCCGAGGTAGGGACAGAGCGTGTTCGCCCGAACCTCGCCGGTGAGGGACCCGACGTCCTTGGCGTTGTAGGGGACTCCGTTGATGATCAGGATCCCCCCGGTCGACTGGCCGGTCACGACGTTCTTGTTGACGACGGCGCCGACGGAGATGCGAAACGCCCCGCCGGCGGGGTGGAAGTCGAGGAGGGCGAACCCGGACAGGAGCTTCGCGGCGGTGTCGTACGTGATCTGCTGCTCCATCCTCGTCCCGTTGTAGCTGAATCCGGCGGCTCCTCCCCTGAGGTTCAGCTGGTCCGAGAGGCCGAAGGTCAGGTCGCCTCCGATTCCCGCTGTCCCGGCCTTCAACGAGACCGCCATCTCCTGGGCCAGGGCGCCGCGGGAGGATCCGGCCGCGATCGCGGCGACGATCACGAGGAGGGGAAGGACTCTCGTCAGGCTCTTCATCTCGCGATTCTAGCTGGCGGAAAGGGGCGCCCCGCTCCCGTTTTTCTTTGCGGGACCGCCCGGAGGTTCCTATCCTCGACGGAGAGGGGAGACCGCCGATGAAGATGACCCCGGGTCCGGCCGCCGCGCTGCTCGTGGTTCTGGCCATCCCCTTGCCTGCCCCCGGCCAGTCCAGCAGCTGGGTCCTCCCGTCCTCCTCGTTCCTGTCGGGGGCCGGCGGGGCGGAGTTCCGCACGGACGTCAGGATCCTGAACCAGGCGACGGCGCCGGTCACCGTCACGGCCTCGTTCCACGACCAGACCTCGGGGCAGACGCTCTGGAGCCCCCCGTTCTCGATCGGGCCGCGCAGCCAGAAGGCGTTCGACAACGTGCTCCAGTCCCTCTTCGGCAGGGTCCTCGAGCAGGGGGCCTACGGCCCGATCCGGTTCGACGCGACGTCGGGGATCGTCGTCTCCTCGAGCGTGAACAACGTGAACGCGTGCGGCGCGGGGGCCGTGTCGGGGATGTGGCTGCCCGGGATCGACGCGAGCCTGGCGCTGCGCAGCGGGACGATCGGGCAGCTGGCCGTGAGCGCGAGCCCGTCCGGCGGGTACCGGACGAACGTCGTCTTCGAGAACCCGGGCACTCAGCCTGCCACGATCACCGCGCGGGTTCGCCGCGGCGACGGCTCCCTGATCTCGTCCGGCACCATCGGCCCTCTCGGACCCGACGGCTTCAGCCAGACGCCGCTGGACCTCTGGACCGTCTTCCCCGGCGTCGCCGGGATGACCGACACGAACCTCTGGCTCGAGTTCTCGAGCAGCCAGCCGGTGCTCTCCTTCGCGTCCGTGATCCACAACAGGTCGGGCGACCCGTTCGCCGTCGTGGCGACGGCCGACAGCTCGGCGGCCGGCCCGGAGGTCACGATCTCGCTCCCGGGCGGGACGCCGATGGTCCTGGTGAAGATCCCGGCCGGGACGTTCCTCATGGGCTCGCCGGACTCCGAGCGGAACCGGTTCTCGGACGAGACCCTCCACCCGGTGACGTTGACTCGCGACTACTTCATCGGCAAGACCGAGGTGACGCAGGGGCAGTGGCGGGCGGTGACGGGGTCGTCGATGCCGACGGACTGCGGGATCTACGGCGTCGGGGACTCGTACCCGGTCTATTGCGTGTCGTGGGACGACGCGGCGGGGTTCCTCCAGAAGCTGAACGCCCACCTCGTGTCGTCGGGCCAGGCTGCCGGGGGGAGCGTCCGGTTGCCGACGGAGGCGGAGTGGGAGCGGGCCGCACGGGGCGGGACCGAGACCCGATTCTCGTTCGGCGACGCCCTGGAATGCGACGACTCGTGCGGGACGTGCAGCGCGGCGAGCCCGTATGCCTGGTGGTGCGGCGACGCGCAGGGGGCGTCCGGTGCCGCCGGCGCGAGGACGGCGAACCCCTACGGCCTCTCGGACGTCCACGGAAACGTCTGGGAATGGGTGCAGGACTGGTACGGGCCCTACCCCCCCGACCCGGTGACCGATCCGTCCGGGCCGACCTCCGGAACGGCGCGGGCCTACCGGGGAGGCGGCTGGTACAACACCCTCCGGTACTGCCGTTCGGCGTCGCGGTACAGTTTCGTCTCCTCCAGCCGGGCCTACTACCTCGGGTTCCGCGTGGCCCGGTAGGGGACCGGGTCGGTCACCTCGCGAAGACCTCCTCGACCGGAGTGATCCGGACGTTCGAGGGGAGGATCCCGAGCTTCCGGCTCCCGATCAGGGCGTCCTCCTCGAGCAGCGCCTTCGGGCGCTCGGATTCGTATTTCATGGGGGACGGAGCGTCGGAGACCAGCCGCTCGCGAAGGCCTTCGGCGTCCTTGGTGACGACGACGACGGAGAGGTCCTTGGCCGAGAGGTGGGTCCGGATCGCGCGGTTGACGTCGCCCGTGGTCAGCTTCGCGAGCCTCTCCCGCATGTGGGCCGTGTACTCGCCGGTCCCGTACCACCTGGAGTCGAGGGCGTACCCGAGCTGGGCCTCCTGCGTCGAGGTCAGGAGGTAGACGTTCTTCATCAGGTAGTCCCGGGTGCTTTCGAACTCCTCCGCCGTCAGGCCGTTCGTCACGAGCTTCTCGAGCTCGTACTGCGCGATCCGGAGGGCCATGGGAGCGTTGGCGGGGGCGACCGGGCGGATCCAGACCTCGAACAGCTGGGCCCGGCGAGGGACGTTGGCCTCGGGAAAGAACTGGTACATGCCGCGGGGGAAGGCCTCGATGTAGGCGTAGTCGCCGTAGTTCATCCCGCGGACCTCGCGGATTCGCTGGTAGAGGCGCGAGAGGGAGGAGCGGTGCTCGCCCAGCCAGGCGCGGGCGACGGAGAGCGCCGCGAAGTCGGGGTGGGAGCGGGTCACGGCGATCGGGAGGCCGAACGAGATGGCCGTGGCCCGGGTTTCCTTCTGGATGATCTCCACCTCGATCCCCTTGGGCCGCCGGCCGGCGATTCCCTGCGGGGCGGGGAGGCCAGGGCCAGCGGGCAGGGCCGCGAGCGCGGCCGAGAGCCGGTCCTGCACGGCGGCCGGAACGTCGCCCGAGAGCCCGACGGTGAGGGCGCCGCGGGTGTAGGCCGCCTTCAGGTAAGCGCGGACGTCGTCGAGCGTGATCGAGTCGATCCCGGCCACGGTGCCGGCGATGGGGTGGCCGTAGGGGGTCCCGGCGAAGACGTTCGCCTGCAGGCGCTCCTTCCCGAGCTCTTCCTCGTTCGTCTCCCGGAGGTCCTGGAGGAGGGCGTTCTTCCCGGCGTCCTTCAGGCGGCGGAAGTCCTCCTCGCGGAGGCCCGGGGCGAGGAGCTGGGGAAGAACGACGTCGAGGAACGGCAGGGCGTTGTCCCTGTGGATCGACGCGGTGAAGGTCGTCACTTCCTTGTCGACCTTCGCCCGGAAGCTGCCGGCCACCGGGAAGAGCGCCTTCTCGATCTCGTCGATGGTCCTGTCGGCGGAGCCGCCGCTCGTCACCATCGAGGCGGCCAGGGCGGCGAGCCCTTCCTTCCCCTTCGGGTCGTTCGCGGAGCCGGCGGCGAACTGGAGCTTGATCGAGAGCTGCGGAAGAGCCGTCCGGATCAGGATCGGGGAGAGAGCCGCGGCGGCAGGGGCCTTCGGCTCGAGGGAGGCGAGGGCCGGGAGGGACTGGATCTCCTTCGGCAGATCCTCCCTCGACAGCGTCGCCACGGCGAGGTGGTCGTCGGTGAAGAACTTCTTCGCGGCCGCCAGGAGGTCGTCCGGCGTCACCGAAGCGTACGTCCGGTAGTAGGTGTCGAGCGTCTCGTAGGAGCGGCGGAACCGGACGTACTGGGCGAGGGTGGAGGCGATCCGGTCGGTGTTGTCGAGAGTGCGCGCCAGGGAGTAGCGGGCGTTCGACTGGGCGTCCTTGAGCCTCTGGGCGTCCACCTTCGTGGTCCGTGCCGCCGCGAAGGTCTCGAGGAGGGCGTTCCGGACTGCCGCGGCGTCCTCGCCCTTCTTCACGCGGGCGTAGACGCCGACGAGTGCCGGGTCCTGCGAGGGAGAGACGTCCCCCTCCAGCTGGTCGGCCTTCTGCTCCTTCTGGACGAGCCGGCGGTAGACGTCGGAGGTGTTGCCGAACCAGATCTCGAAGAGGAGGTCCACGGCGGCGAATTCCCTGTCGGTCTCGGAGAAGGCGGGCCCGTGGAACGCGACCGCGACCCACGGCAGCGTCTGGCTCGCCCAGGGGACGTGTGCCGTGACGGGGCCCTTCGACGCCGGCTCGGCGGGGATGTCGGCCCGGAAGCTCCCGCGTTTCCAGCCGCCCCAGTACTTCTCGACGAGCGCGAAGACCTTCGCCGGCTCGACGTCCCCTGCCACGATGACCGTGGTGTTCTCCGGCCGGTACCACCGGTCGAAGAAGAGCTTGGAGTAGCCGAACTGGTTCGGCATGTCCTCGATGTCCTTCAGGAAGCCCATCGTGGTGTGCTTGTACGTGTGGACCTGGAAGGCCTTGTCCCGCAGGACTTCCAGGAGCTTGTAGAGCGGCTGGGAGCTGCTCTTGTTGTACTCGCCCAGGACGGCGCGCGCTTCGGTCCGGAACGCCTCCTCGGAGTACGAGAGGTTCTGGAAGCGGTCGGCCTCGATCCGCAGGATCGTCTCGAGGTCCTCCTTCGCGAAGGTCGTGTGGTAGTTCGTGTAGTCGTCGGTGGTGTACGCGTTGGACCGGGCGCCGGCCTTCGTGAGGAATCCCTCGTACTGCTCGGGGGTGACGGTCTTCGTCCCCCGGAACATCATGTGCTCGAAGAAGTGGGCGAAGCCCGACTTGCCCGGCTCGACCTCGTTCCGCGACCCGGTCTGGACCGGGATCTGGACCGAGACGAGGTTGGGGAAGCCGGTCGGGACGACGATCATCTTCAGGCCGTTCGGGAGCGCCCTCTCGGCGGCGGGGAAGGGAAGGAGCCGGCCGGGGGAGCCCTCGGCCTTCGGTTCGGCAGCCTGCACGCTCATCGCGAGGCAGACGGAGAGCAGGAGCGCGGTGACAGCGGGTCGGAACATTCTGAAACCTCGTCGTTGGATTCGTGCGGCATGTTCGAGATTTGTGCCCGGCGGTCGGTCGTGGTGGCCACCGGGCGCGGCGGAAACTACTATAGCGCCCCCGGAGGATCGATGGACGCACCCGACACGAAATCGCTGCCCGAGAATGCCTACCGCCCCCTGAAGCCCGGGGAGGAATACAAGCCCCTGGTTCCCGCCGGATCCGGCATGGCGGAATTCACCCCCCGGGCCGTGGCGCTGGGCGTCGGCATGGCCGTCCTCTTCTCGGCCGCGGCCGCGTTCCTCGGCTTGAAGGTCGGGCAGGTGTTCGAGGCGGCCATCCCGATCTCGATCCTGGCGGTGGGGCTGGGGTACACCTTCCGCCGCCGGTCGACGATCCTCGAGAACGTCGTCGTCCAGTCGGTCGGCGCGGCCTCCGGGCTCGTCGTGGCGGGGTCGATCTTCGTCCTCCCGGCGCTGTTCATCCTCGGCCTCGACGTGAACCTGGTGAAGCTCTTCCTCGTCGCCCTCTTCGGAGGGGTCCTGGGGCTCCTCTTCCTCGTGCCCCTCCGCCGCTACTTCGTCAAGGAGATGCACGGGGAGTTCCCGTTCCCCGAGGCGACGGCCACGACCGAGGTGCTGGTGGCCGGCGAGTCCGGGGGAAAGCAGGCCAAGGTGCTGGCGGCGGCTGCCGCGGTGGGCGGCCTCTTCGACTTCCTCGTGATCCACCTCGAGGCGTGGCCCGAGGTGTTCACCACCCGGTCGATTCCCGGTCTCGCCATGCTGGCCGAGAAGGCGAAGCTGGTCTTCCGGCTGAACGTGCTGGCCTCGGTCCTGGGCCTCGGCTTCATCATCGGGCTCCGCTACTCGGCCATCATCTGCGCCGGGTCGTTCGTCTCCTGGTTCCTCCTCGTTCCCCTCGTCTCCCACTTCGCCGGGCTCGGCGCGCTCCCGGGGGCGGCGCCGGCCGGGCTGGCCGCCATGCCCGCGGAGCAGGTCTTCCGGTCGACCGTCCGCCTCATCGGCATCGGCGGGATCGCGGCGGCCGGGATCATGGGGATCCTCCGGAGCTGGCGGATCATCGCCAAGGCGTTCTCCCTCGGCTTCAAGGAGCTGGCCGGGAAGAAGGACCGGTCGGCCGCCGCCCCGGAACGGACCGACCGCGACCTGCCGATGAGCTGGGTCCTGACGGGGCTGCTCGGCCTGGCGGTCGTCCTCTGGCTCTTCTTCCGGTTCGGCGTCCTGGCCGGCCAGACGAGGGCGACCCCCCAGTCGCTCATCGCGCTGGCGGTGGTCCTGATCATTTCCTTCCTCTTCAGCAGCGTGGCCGCCCGGGCGATCGCGGTCGTCGGCACGAACCCGATCTCCGGGATGACGCTGATGACGCTGATCCTGACCTCGCTCTTCCTCGTGGAGGCGGGTCTCACGGGCCGGGACGGAATGCTGGCCGCGCTCCTGATCGGGGGCGTCGTCTGCACCTCCCTCTCGATGGCGGGCGGGTTGATCACGGACCTGAAGATCGGCTACTGGATCGGCTCGACCCCGGCCGTCCAGCAGCGCTCGAAGCTGATCGGGACGCTGGTCGCGGCGCTGACGGTCGGGTCGGTGATCCTCCTCCTCGACCAGGCCTACGGCTTCGTCCCCTCCGCGATCCACCCGGCCAAGGACGTCCTCGTCGCCCCGCAGGCCAACGCGATGGCGGCCGTCATCAAGACGCTCATGTCGAACGAGCCGGTCCCCTGGCTCCTCTACGGCGTCGGGGCGCTGGTGGCGATGACCATGCAGATGATCGGCGTGCCGGCGCTGGCGTTCGCCCTCGGCATGTACATCCCGCTGGAGCTGAACACCCCTCTCCTGATCGGCGGCCTCGTCGCGCACCTCGTCGCGAAGTCCGCCGGGTCCGACGAGCCCCTGAAGAACGCCCGGAACCAGCGAGGGACCTTGATCGCCTCGGGGTTCATCGCCGGCGGGGCGGTGATGGGGGTGGTGGCGGCGCTCCTGAAGTTCCTCGGGACGAAGGTGAGCCTGGGCCCCCTCTCGTACTCGTTCCAGAACGGCGAAGGGGCGGGCGGCGAGCGCCTGGCGATCGTGGCGTACCTCCTCCTGGCCGCCTACATGGCGTGGGACTCCTGGAGAGGACGGCCGGACGCGTAGGCCGCGAAGTAGGCCGGATTTTTCCTGGCGTGACATCCCTCGGCGCGCTATCGTCCCGCGCATTCCAAGATAGGGGGAGAAGCCGATGAGCGATCGCACCCGGTTCGACCTGGACCAGTCCCGGATTCCGAAGGCCTGGTACAACATCAACGCGGACATGCCGGTCCCTCCCACCCCGGTCCTCCACCCCGGGACGATGGAGCCGGTGACTCCGGAATTCCTGAACGTCCTCTTCCCGATGAACATCGTGGCGCAGGAGGTCTGCCAGGACCGCTGGGTGGAGATCCCGGACCCGGTCCGCGAGATCTACAAGATCTGGCGGCCGACGCCGATGCGCCGGGCGGTCCGTCTGGAGAAGGCGCTGGGGACCCCGGCCCACATCTACTTCAAGGACGAGAGCGTCAGCCCGGTTGGCTCCCACAAGCCGAACACCGCGGTGGCCCAGGCCTTCTACAACAAGGAGGCGGGAACCAAGGCGCTGACGACCGAGACGGGTGCCGGCCAGTGGGGCTCGGCCCTCGCGATGGCCTGCAACTTCTTCGGCCTCTCGCTGGAGATCTTCATGGTGAAGGTCTCGTACCACCAGAAGCCGTACCGCCGGATCATCATGGAGAACTTCGACGCCCACGTCTTCCCGAGCCCGACCGACCGGACCCACTTCGGGAAGCGGGTGCTGGAGGAGGACCCGGAGTCGCCGGGCTCGCTCGGGATCGCGATCTCCGAGGCGGTCGAGGTGGCGGCCACGAGCGGCGGGACCAAGAAGTACAGCCTCGGCTCCGTCCTGGGGCACGTGATGATGCACCAGACGGTGATCGGCATCGAGGCGCTCGAGCAGATGGAGATGGCGGGGGAATACCCGGACGTCGTCATCGGCTGCGCGGGGGGCGGCTCCAACTTCGCCGGGTTCGCCTTCCCGTTCGTCCACAAGAACCTGACGGAAGGGAAGAAAACGAAGATCCTGGCCGTCGAGCCGGCCTCCTGTCCGACGCTGACCAAGGGGAAGTACACGTTCGACTTCGGCGACACGGCGGCCACGGCGCCGATCGTGAAGATGTACACCCTCGGCCACACCTTCATCCCGCCCGGCATCCACGCGGGCGGCCTCCGCTACCACGGGATGTCGCCCGCCGTGAGCGCCCTCGTCGACCACGGCGACGTGGTGGCCCGGTCGGCGCGCCAGAACGAGACGTTCCAGGCGGCGGTCCTCTTCTCGAAGACCGAGGGGATCATCCCGGCCCCCGAGTCGGCGCACGCCATCCGGGCCGCGATCGACGAGGCGCTGGCGTGCAAGGAGACCGGCGAGAAGAAGGTGATCGCCTTCAACCTCTCCGGCCACGGCCACTTCGACATGACCGCCTACCAGAGCTTCCACCACGGCATGCTCGAGGACTACGAGTACCCCGACCACGCCGTCGAGGAGGCGATGACGCACCTCCCGAAGGTTCCGGGCGCCTGAGCCTCCCCCGGACAGCCGCCGCCCCCTGCGTGGGAAACCCCGCGCGGGGCGGCGGCTCCCGTTCGCTCTAAGATCGGCGCCCGTGCACGAGATGGGAGTTGCCCAGGAGATCTTCCGGATCGGCCGGGAATCCGCCGACGCGAACGGCGGAGGGCGTCTCGCGACCGTGACCGTCGCGGTCGGGGAGCTCGCCGCGATCGAGCCCGACCTCCTCTCGTTCGCCTGGGAGGCCGTCACCGCCGACGGGCCGGACGCCGGATCGAGGCTGGTGGTGGAGTGGCGGCCGGCCCGGCAGCTCTGCGGCGCCTGCGGCGAGGTGGCCGAGCGGGCCGCGGGGTCGTGGCTCCGGCTCTGCCCTCGCTGCGGCCTTCCCCTCCGGATCGAAGGGGGCGACGACCTGGACGTCCTGCACGTGGAATTCGAGGAGGGCCCATGACCCAGGTCGACGTCAAGAAGAAGATCCTGGAGGGGAACCTGGCCGCCGCGGCCCAGCTGCGGGCGGGGTTCCGGGCGTCCGGCACCCTCGTGATCAACATGATCTCCTCCCCGGGCTCCGGGAAGACCACGCTGCTGGAGGGGACGATCGCGCGGCTGAAGGCCCTGTACCGGCTGGGCGGCCTGGACGGCGACATCGCGACGGAGAGGGACGCGGAGAGGCTCCGGAAGGCCGGGATCCCGGCCCGCCAGATCCTGACCGGAGGGGCTTGCCACCTCGACTCCCGGCAGGTCATGAGCGCCCTCGACGACGAGGGGGAGCGGTTCGCCGGTCTCGACATCCTGTTCATCGAGAATGTCGGGAACCTCATCTGCCCGACGTCTTACGACCTGGGGGAGGACTACAAGGTGGCCCTCCTCTCGGTGACCGAGGGCGACGACAAGCCGTTCAAGTATCCGGCCATCTTCTCGAAGGCCGCCGTCACGGTCATCACCAAGACCGACCTCCTCCCGTACGTCGACTTCGACGTGGCCACGGTCCGGTCCGAGCTGTCCACCCTGCGGCCGGACGGGGCCGTCTTCGAGCTCTCCTCGAGGAGTGGAACGGGGATGGACGCCTGGTGCGACGACCTGACCCGGCGTCTGGCCGGGAAGCGCTCCGCCGCGTAAACGGGGACACGCGCTCTCCGGGTTGCTCCGTCCCGCCGGCCCTCCGGCCCGCGAAGAGAGGGTCCCGCGTCGCCTTCCCGGGGATGGGGTGATTCGAATGCATCAGCGGATATGAAGCATCGGTAGGATGGCTTCATCTCTCTCCCTGCTTCATCGTGTGTCACCAACAGGTCACATCGGGGAAGGACCGGCTCGTTACGCCGGAGGACCAAGTCCTCCAATACCAAGTTCCTGAGCGAAGCGCTCGCAGGAGGCTCTATATGGAGTTGTGGGAGATGAACCAGGAAGAGGGTCAGCCCGCGGTCACGCGAGACCGGCGGGACTTCCTGAAGGTCTGCACCATGGCCGCCGCGGCCGTCGGGCTCTCCGGAGCCGTCGCCGAGCAGATGGCGGAGGCCGCCGCGAAGGGCCTGAAGCCGTCCGTCATCTGGCTCCACTTCCAGGAGTGCACCGGCTGCACCGAGTCGCTCCTCCGGACCTCCCACCCCGACCTCGCCGAGCTGATCCTCAGCCTCGTGTCGCTCGACTACCACGAGACCCTCTTCGCGGCGGCTGGCCACCAGGCCGAGGCCGCCCTGAAGAAGGCGATGGTCGACAACGCGGGGAAGTACGTCCTCGTCATCGAGGGGGCGATCCCCGAGAAGGAAGGGGGCATCTACTGCAAGATCGGGGGCCGCACGGCCGTCGAGATCGTGAACGAGGTGGCCGCGAAGGCCGGGGCCATCATCGCGATCGGCTCCTGCGCCTCCTGGGGCGGCATCCCGTCCGCCGACCCGAATCCCACGGGCGCGACGGGCGCCCCGATGATCTTGAAGGGGAAGACGGTCGTGACGATCCCCGGCTGTCCGGCGAACCCGCACAACCTGCTCGGGGTCGTCCTGCAGTACGCGGTCCTCGGCACGCTACCGAAGCTCGACGACAAGGGCCGGCCGCTCTTCGCCTACGGCCGGACCATCCACGAGCACTGCCCGCGCCGGGCGCACTTCGACGCCGGCCGCTTCGTCCAGAAGTTCGGCGACGAGGCGCACAGGCAGGGCTTCTGCCTCTACAAGACCGGCTGCAAGGGCCCCGCGACCCACGCGAACTGCTCGACCCTCCACTTTGCCGAGGTCATCGACGCGTGGCCGATCGGGATCGGCCACCCCTGCTTCGGCTGCACGGAGCAGACCCTCGCCTTCCGCAAGCCGCTCCACGACACGGTGGACATCGACCGTCCGACGCCGCCCGACACCTACGCGCCGATCAAGTCCCCTCAGGGGAACGTCGGGGCGGTGGCGACCGGGACGCTCGGCCTCATCGCCGGAGCCCTCCTCGGAGCCGGCTACATGGCCTCGAAGAAGCTCGGAGCGGACGAAGAGCAACCCACGGGCAAGGAGAAGTAGGGAGGAGAGACATGTCGATCGACCGACGCTCTCTGATCAAGTGTGGTGCCGCGGGGGCGGGCGTGGCCATCGCGGCCAGCACGCTGCCCGCCCTGGCCGCAAGGCCCCGGAAGGAAGCCCCCGCCGACGCCGTCGGGATGCTCTACGACACGACGCTCTGCATCGGCTGCAAGACCTGCGTCGTGGCCTGCCGCGAGGCGAACGGCAAGCCGCCCGACACGTCGAACTCCCCCGGCAGGCTCTACGACATGCCGCTCGACCTGAACGGGACGACGAAGAACGTCATCAAGCTCTACAAGGACCCCGACGGGGCCGAGCGCTCGTACATGAAGGCGCAGTGCATGCACTGCATCGACCCGGCCTGCGTCGGTGCCTGCATGCTCGGCGCCCTCCAGAAGCGGGAGCTCGGGATCGTCACCTACAAGCAGGAGTTCTGCAGCGGCTGCCGCTACTGCCAGATGGCCTGCCCGTTCAACATCCCGAAGTTCGAGTGGTCGAGCCGGGCCCCCCTGATGGACAAGTGCGAGATGTGCGTCCACCGGGTCGTCAAGGGCCAGCAGCCCGGCTGCACCGAGGTCTGCCCGCGCAAGGCGATCGTCTTCGGCAAGCGCGCCGACCTCCTCGCCGAGGCCAAGAGGCGGATCGCCGGCAGCCCGAAGAAGTACAAGGGGTACCGGAAGGGCGACGCGCCCCGCGTCTACGGCGAGACGGAAGGGGGCGGCACCCAGGTGCTCTACGTCTCCCACGTCCCGTTCGAGAAGCTCGGGCTGCCCGACCTGGGTGACAAGCCGGTCCCCGAGGTCGCGCAGACGGTGCAGCACGGGATCTACCAGGGCTTCGTCGCCCCGGTGGCCCTCTACGCGGTCCTGGGCGCGGTGATCATGCGCAACAAGAAGGCCGAAGGGCAGAAGGGCAAGGCGTCATGAGCGCCGTCCACGAAGCCGAGCCGGTCGGCGGACCGATCGTCACCAGGGGTTTCCGGGCCGTTTCGCTGGTCCTCGCGATCGGCGTGGTCTTCATGATCTACCGCTTCATGGCGGGGCTCGGCGCCTCGACCGGCCTCTCCGACGGGTACCCCTGGGGAATCTGGATCGCGTTCGACGTCGTGACCGGAACCGCCCTGGCGTGCGGCGGTTACGCGGTCGCGATCCTGGTCTACATCCTGAACAAGGGGCAGTACCACCCGCTGGTCCGCCCCGCGATCCTGACGAGCGCCCTCGGCTACTCGCTGGCCGGCCTCGCGATCACGATCGACGTCGGCCGCGGATGGCTCCTCTACCGCGTGCCGCTCTACGCCAACCACTGGAACCTGAACTCGGCCCTCCTCGAGGTCGCGCTCTGCGTGATGAGCTACATCGCGGTCCTCTGGATCGAGCTGTCGCCGGCCTTCATGGAGCACTTCAAGAAGGGGCCGGACGGCTTCCTCAAGAGCGCCTCGAACACTCTCTACCCGATCGTCCAGAACCTCCTCCCGTGGTTCATCGCCCTCGGCCTGCTGCTGCCGACGATGCACCAGTCGTCGCTGGGGACGGTCATGCTGCTGACGGGCGCCAAGCTCCACCCCCTCTGGAGCACCCCGCTTCTCCCGCTCCTCTTCCTGATCTCCTGCGTCGGGATGGGGTACGCGATCGTCGTCTTCGAGTCGACCCTCGCGTCCGCCCTCTTGAAGCGTCCCAAGGAGACCGAGATGCTCGCTGGCCTGGGCGGCGTCGTGGGGCCGGTCCTGTACGGCTACACGGCGATCCGGCTAGTGGACCTGGCGGTCCGTGGCCAGCTCGGCGCGATCTTCACCTCGGGCAAGTACAGCGCCTTCTTCCTCGTCGAGATGGCCCTCTTCCTCGCCCCCGCGGTGCTGCTGCGGGACGCGAAGAAGAGGCGGGACCCGGGGCACCTCTTCCGGATGGCGATGGTGATGATCCTGGCCGGGGGCCTCTACCGGATCGACAGCTACATCGTGGCGTTCCGGCCGGGCGACCAGTACTCGTACTTCCCGACCGTCCCGGAATTCATGATCACCTTCGGGCTCCTCGCCCTGGAGATCATGCTCTACGTGGTGATCATCAAGACGTTCCCGATACTGGGCGGCTCGGGCTCCAAGGCCCCGTCCGCCGTGGCCGAAAGGTAGGAGAGAGGCATGGGCAAGAAGATCACGGTCGACCCCGTCACGCGGATCGAGGGGCACCTGAGGGTGGACGTGGAGGTCGACGGCGGCCGCGTCTCGAACGCCTGGTCGTCCGGTCAGATGTTCCGCGGGATCGAGACGATCCTCCTCGGCCGGGACCCGCGTGAGGCGTGGCTCTTCACGCAGCGCTTCTGCGGCGTCTGCACCACCGTGCACGCCATCGCGTCGGTCCGGGCGGTCGAGAACGCCCTCCAGCTGGAAGTGCCGCTGAACGCGCAGTTCATCCGGAACCTGATCATGGGCGCGCACGCGATGCACGACCACATCGTCCACTTCTACCACCTGTCGGCGCTCGACTGGGTGGACGTCGTCTCGGCGCTGAAGGCCGACCCGGCGAAGGCCTCGGCCCTCGCCGAGAGCCTCTCGCCCTGGCCGCACAACAACACGCTCCAGCTGAAGGCGGTCCAGAACAAGGTGAAGGCCTTCGTCGAGGGAGGCCAGCTCGGCATCTTCACGAACGGCTACTGGGGCCATCCGGCCATGAAGCTGCCGCCGGAGGTCAACCTCCTGGCGGTCGCCCACTACCTCGAGGCGCTGGAGTACCAGCGCAAGGTCAACCGGATCGTGGCGATCCTCGGGTCGAAGACGCCCAACATCCAGAACCTGGCCGTCGGCGGCGTCGCCAACGCGATCAACCTGGACAACCAGGCCACGCTGAACATGAACAAGCTGTTCGAGATCAAGGACATCCTCGACGAGATGATGGCCTTCATCGAGCAGGTCTACCTGGTCGACGTCTGCGCGGTCGGCGCGCTCTACAAGGACTGGCTCCCCTATGGCGCCGGCGTGAAGAACTACCTGGCGGTGCCGGACTTCCCGCTCGACACGAAGGGGACGAAATTCGACCTTCCGGGCGGGACGATCTTCAATGGCGACCTCGGCTCCGTGAAGCCGATCACGAGCTTCAACGACCCCTACTTCCGGGACAACGTGACCGAGAACGTCGAGCACGCCTGGTACGAGGGGAAGGCGACGAAGCACCCGTACGAGGGGGAGACGAAGCCGAAGTACGGCGAGTTCGACCCGGCCGGGAAGTACTCGTGGGTGAAGGCCCCCCGCTTCCAGGGCAAGGTGATGCAGGTCGGCCCGCTGGCCCAGGTCCTCGTCGGCTTCGCGCAGGGGCACGAGCTGACGAAGAAGTGGGCGACGAAGGCGCTCGAGACGGCGGGGAAGGTGGCCGGGGCGCAGCTGTCGCCGGCGATCCTCCACTCCACGCTCGGCCGTCACGTGGCCAGGATGGTCCGGACGGCGATGATCTGCGAGATCACCCTCAAGCACTGGGGCCTGTTCGTCGAGAACCTCAAGAAGGGGGACACGACGATCTTCAACGAGCCGAAGTTCCCCTCCGGGACCGTCAAGGGTTTCGGGTTCCACGAGGCCCCGCGCGGCGTCCTGTCGCACTGGGTCGTCATCGAGAACGGCAAGATCGCCAACTACCAGGCCGTGGTCCCCTCGACCTGGAACGCGGGACCGAGGGACGAGAAGAGCCAGCCCGGGCCGTACGAGGCGTCGCTCGTGGGGAACCCGATCGCGGACCCCGAGAAGCCGCTGGAGGTCCTCCGGACCATCCACTCGTTCGACCCGTGCATCGCGTGCGCCATCCACACCCTCGACGTCGAGGGGAAGGAGCTCGCCAAGGTCAAGGCGCTCTAGGGAGCTGTAGGGAGAAGAGGATTTCCTTTCGGGGCGGGGAGGCCTGGGGTCTCCCCGCCCCATTCCTTTCCGGTATCCTCGATCCGGGAAGCGGAGGCAGGAAGGGGAGCGCGTGGAGAAGACAGTCCGGGTCCTTGGCCTCGGAAACGTCCTGATGGGCGACGACGCGTTCGGCCCCTGGGTCATCGAGTTCCTCTCGGCGGGATGGACGTTCCCCGGGGAGGTCTCGGTCGTCGACGTGGGGACTCCCGGCCTCGACCTGGTCCCGTATCTTTCCGGCGCGAGCCACGTGGTCATCGTCGACACCGTCAGGAGCGACGGCAACCCGGGCGAGCTGCGGCTCTACCGCAAGGCCGAGGTGCTGAAGGTCCCCCCCCAGCCCCGCCTCTCTCCCCACGATCCCGGCGTGAAGGAGACCCTCCTCATGCTCGATTTCGCCGGGACGGGGCCGGAGGAGGTCCTCCTGGTCGGCGCGATCCCCGGCTCGAGCGCGATGGGGGTGGGGCTGACGCCGGCCCTCCAGGCCGCCGTCGCTCCGGCCGCGGCCGAGGTCCTGAGGGAGCTGGAGCGGCTGGGGTGTCCCGCGGCGCCGCGCGCCGGGGCGATCCCGGCGGCTCCCTGGTGGGAGGCTCCGGCCTCGCCGGTGGTCCACTGAGCTCCCGGCCTCCCGTTCCGTGGCGGGCGGTCGAGAGCTGGCTCGTCGTCCTGATCGCCTTCCACAGCGTCGCCGTCGGCCTCTTCCTCCTCTTCGCCACCCGCTGGGGAACCCGGTTCGGCGGCTGGGGCGAGGTCCAACCGCTCTTCTTCGCGCGGCAGGCGGGAGTCTTCCACTTCGTCGTGGCGGCCGTGTACATGGCCGAGTGGTTCACCTACCGCGGCACCGCCGCCCTGGTGATCGCCAAGTGCACCGCCGTCGTCTTCCTGATCTCGATGTTCTACCTGGACGGAGGTCCCTGGCCCCTCCCGCTCTCGGCGCTGGGGGACGGGGCGATGGCCGTCGTCGTCGTCAAGGTCGACAAGTGGCGCCGCCAGCAAGAGGGGGGCCGGCGGGAACGCTAGACGAGGGAAGTCGGTTCAGGTCGTCCGGATCTCCGGAACGGCCTCGCGTGCCGCCCGCCGCTTCTCGGCGGCCTGGTGGGCGTCGAAGACTTCCTGCGCCTGGTCGCACCCGAACCGGAGGTTCATCGTGAGGTGGTCCAGCATCAGCTGCCGGAGTCCTTCGGTCCTCGGGTCGCGCCGGAGGACCCGGAAGCAGACGACGTTGAGCAGCTCGAGGGCCCCGCACAGCTCCCCGCCCCGGAATCCCTGCGCCGCCCGGCGCTGGGCCAGCTCGCGGCAGTAGGCGACGAGGATTCCCTTCTCGCGCGTCCTCACGGAATTCATCAGGTTCCGGAGGACCACCCGGTGGTTCCAGTCGTGGTCGTCGGCGCTCAGCCGCTGGTAGGACGGCAGCTTCTCGCGCACCTTCGGGTCGAGGAGCGCCTTCGAGTACTTCTCGACGATCTCGTCCTCGTGCTCTTCCAGCAGCCGGTAGAGAAGCAGGTTCGCGGGGACGTGGACCGCCTTCATGGCGGCGCGGTTCAGCCGGTTCCACTCGAGGGGGTCGGTCTTCTTGTTCTCGATCAGGAAGGGGAGCCGCCGCAGGACTTCGAGGCGCTCCCTGGGCGCCCAGCCGAGCTTCTGCCGGGTCTTGCTGGCGTCGATGGTCATCGCCAGGTCGATGTAGTCGGCCATCCAGGAGCGCTCGAACGGCCGCTCCCCGGTGAGGCGCCCGGCGACGTCCCGCACCCACATCCCGGGACCGCAGAGGACCCTCGGCATCAGGAAGGGCTTCTTCCGGCGGCCGAACCAGTTCAGCGTCGCGATGGAGAAGAGGTCCCTGTGGTTCGTGGCCCCGTCCGGGCTCGCGATCAGGACCTCGCCGGGCCCGGCTTTTTCCGGATTCTCCAGGACGGTCCTCAGGAACGAGACGGCGTCCCGGATGTGGAGGTAGGGGATGGAGGAGAGCCCCTTTCCGCCCAGGATCCCCCGGTTCCAGGAGCTGGACAGCCACGTCTCGAAGAAGACGAAGAGGGGCGGATACTCGCACCAGTCCGAGAACATCGCCGCGAACCGGATGATCGTGGCGGGGAAGGAGGCGTGGTACTCCTTCACCATCGCCTCCCCGGCGCACTTCGTCCGGGCGTAGATGTGGTCGCCGTCCGGGGGGCTCGCCTCGGTCAGGGCGGCTCCCGGCCGGGGAAGCTGGCAGGCCGCGACCGAGCTCGAGAAGACGAAGCGGGAGACGCCGATGTCGTGCGAGAGATCGAGCGTGTTCCTGAGCCCGTCGATGTTCGTCCGCTGGTACTCCGGGTGCTCGTCGCCGGTGAAGTCGTAGTGCGCCGCCAGGTGGACGACGGTCTCGACCGGCCCCTCCGAGCGGATCCGGCGGAAGACGTCCCGGAGCTCCATCCGCTCCCCGATGTCGACCTGGTTCCAGACGATGTTCGGGTGAACCGGGGCGCCGCAACGGACCTGGGAGCGCCGGGCGATGCACTCGATCCGGTAGTCGTCCTTCAGCTCCTCGAGCAGGTGCCTCCCGACGAAGCCGGAAGCCCCCGTCACGAGGATCCGGGGGAGCGTCGCGGGGCTCATGCCCTCACCAGCGCCAGCTCGCCCTGGACGGTCACGGAGAAGGTCCTCAGGGGCCCCGGGGGAGGGCCGGAGACCACCCTGCCCTCGTCGTCGAACGTCCCCTCGTGGCAGGGGCAGCGGTACCGGCGGTCCGCCTCCACCCACGCGAGCTCGCAGCCGAGGTGCGTGCACTTCAAGGACCGGGCCCGGATCCCCTTCTCGGTTCGGAGGAACTCCACCGGCTTGTCGTGAACCGACAGGACCGTCCGTTGCCCGGCGGGGAGGCTGGCCAGGGGAATGGCGGCGAGGACGTCGTCGGGGACGCCCGGCCCCTTCGAGCGGCAAGAGGCCGTTCCGGCCGCGGCCAGACCGCAGGCGGCGGCCAGGAACGATCGGCGCGAGGCCGAGAGACTCCCGGCGTCGACGGTCTTTTTTCGCAACAGGCGCATGCCGGCTTCTCCTCCGTCCGGAGCTCCTCGATCCTGCGAGATTCTACCCGCCGAGCCGGACGGCAGCTCCCGGGCGGGTTCCCGCCCGTCGAGAGATCCAGGAGGCGGGGCTCCTTCCCGGACCCCACCGTTCGCGTGACCCGGTCTATGATTGGCCCCCCTGAAGCCCTTGAACCGTCTCATCGTCTCTTCGCTCTCCTGGTCGACGGAGGATTCATGCACGAGCTGAAGCAACTTTCCCTGGAAGCCGTCCCCAAAGCCCTCGATCGGGCCGATCGCTACCGACTCCTCAACGAGCCGGGAGTGGCGGAGAGCATCTGCATCGATGTCCTTCGCGTCGACCCGGACAACCGGCAGGCGATCGTCATGCTGCTCCTCGCGCTGACCGAGCAGTTCGAGCAGGAGCGCCAGGGCGCGCTGGCGCGCTCCAGGGAGCTGCTCCCCCGGTTTGCCGACGACTATTCGCGGGCGTACTGGGCGGGGATCATCTGCGAACGCTGGGCGAGAGCGCACCTGAAGAGATCCGTTCCCAGCTCCAGGGCCGCGGCGCACCAGTCGCTGACCGAGGCGATGAGCTGGTTCGAGAAGGCGGAGGCGCTCCGCCAGCCCGGCAACGACGAGGCGCTGCTGCACTGGAACACGTGCGTCCGGATGATGGCGCGGCACGAGCTGGTCGCGAGCGTGGAGGAGCGGACCGAGCACCAGCTCGAGTGACCGCGGCGGGGGGCGGGGCGTTCGGCACCGGCGGGGCGCCAGCGCTCGAGCCGGCCCCGGGTTCGCGGCGGACCGTCAGCAGATCCGAGGAAGCTGCTCGCCCGTCAGGAGGTCGAGGAGGCGGAGCCCGCCGATGCGGCCTCTGAGGAAGACCTTTCCGGAGTGCTCCGCGGTGACCTCTCCGATCACCGCCGCCGCTCTGCCGAACGGGTGGGCGCGGATCGTCTCCAGGGCGAGGCCGGCGGCCGACGGGTCGACGATGACGAGGCACTTCCCCTCGTTGGCGACGTAGAGAGGGTCGAGGCCGAGGATCTCGCAGGCGCCCCGGACCTCCTCCCCGACCGGGATGGCCGACTCGTCGAGGCGGATGCCGACCCTTCCCTGGGCCGCGATCTCGTTGAGCGTCGTGGCGACGCCTCCCCGCGTCGGGTCGCGGAGGACGTGGACCTTCTCACCGGCCGCGGCGAGGAGCGCCTCGACCAGCCCGTTCAGCGGGGCGGAGTCGGTCTCGAGGGTCGTCTCGAACTTCAGCCCCTCGCGGACGGAGAGGATCGCCACGCCGTGGACCGCGATCTCGCCGCTGACGATCACGACGTCGCCGGGGCGGGCGCGGCGGGGGGAGATCGAGACGCCGGGCGGCACGAGGCCGACCCCGCTGACGTTGATGAAGACGCCGTCCCCCTTGCCGCGGTCGACGACCTTCGTGTCGCCCGTGACGATCGGCACGCCGCTCGCCTTCGCCGCCGCCTCCATCGACCGGACGATCCGCCAGAGGTCGTCGATCGGGAGTCCCTCCTCGAGGATCAGGCCGGAAGAGAGCGCGAGGGGGCGGGCTCCGCACATCGCGAGGTCGTTGACGGTGCCGTGGACGGCGAGGGAGCCGATGTCGCCGCCCGGGAAGAAGAGGGGGTGGATGACGAACGAGTCGGTCGAGAAGGCGAGCCGGGCGCCCCCGGCCTCGAGGATCGCCCCGTCGTGGAGCTCCGCGAGGGCCGGGTTGTCGAACGACGAGACGAAGAGCTTCTCGATCAGCATCTGCGTCAGCCGTCCGCCGCCGCCGTGGGCCATCAGGATGGTGGGGTAGTCCGAGATCGGGATCGGGCAGGTCGGTGCGGCCAGCTTTCCCCCCAGGTCGTCGCTCAATGCGCTGTTCCCGCCTCTCTCAGCTTCGGTGGTACTGGTGGTAGGCCGAGCAGGCCCCTTCGGTCGAGACCATCGGGGCGCCCAGGGGGTGCTCGGGCGTGCATTCCTTCCCGAAGGCCTCGCACGCGCTCGGACGTTTCCGCCCCTGCATGATCTCCCCGGCGATGCAGACGGCCGGCTCCTCCGTCCTGATCCCCTCCACCTCGAAGCGGCGGGAGGCGTCGAACCCGGCATAGGCCGCGCTCAGCCGGTAGCCGCTCATCGGGATGACGCCGATCCCGCGCCAGGGCCGGTCGCAGACCTCGAAGACCTCGGAGAGGACCTTCTGCGCCGGGAGGTTGCCGTCCCTGGTCACCGACCTCGAGTACTGGTTCTCGACGCCGTGGCGGCCCTCCTCGAGCGCCGCGAGGACCATCTGGAGGCCCTGGAGGAGGTCGAGCGGCTCGAACCCGGTGACGACGACCGGGATCCGGTACTTCTCGGCGATCGGCTCGTACTGGCGGTATCCCATGACGGTGCAGACGTGGCCCGCGGCCAGGAACCCCTGCACGAGGTTGTCCGGCGAGGAGAGGATGGCCTCCATCGCCGGCGGGACGAGGACGTGGGACGACAGGATCGAGAAGTTCCCGACGCCCCGCCTCCTGGCCTCGTGGACGGCCATGGCATTCGCCGGTGCCGTGGTCTCGAACCCGACGGCGAAGAAGACCACCTCGCGCGAAGGGTTCTCCACGGCGAGCCTCAGGGCGTCCAGGGGCGAGTAAACCATCCGGACGTCTCCCCCCCGCGCCTTGACCGACAGGAGGTCCAGCTTCGAGCCGGGGACCCTCATCATGTCGCCGAACGAGGTGAAGATCGTCCCGGGGCGCTGGGCGATGGCGATGGCCCGGTCGATCATCTCGAGCGGCGTGACGCAGACGGGGCAGCCGGGCCCGTGCACGAGGGTGACCATTTCCGGGAGCATCTGGTCGATCCCGGACCGGAGGAGCGTGTGGGTCTGGCCGCCGCAGATCTCCATGATGACCCAGGGACGGGTGACCGTCCGGCGGATCACCTGGAGCATCTTCCGGGCGTCGGCCTCGCTGCGGTATTCGTCGACGAACTTCACGGAGGGCGCCGCCCGGTCAGACCGGCCGCCCCCCTTCGGGGATGTCGATCCCCTCCAGCTCGCCCATCTCCTTCAGCGTCCGGAAGACGTCGAGGGCGTGCTGTTCGTCCAGCTTGCTGATCGCGAAGCCGACGTGGACGAGGACGTAGTCGCCGGGTTGCACCTCCGGCGTGTACGCAAGGCAGACTTCCTTGACGATCCCCCCGAAGCTGACCTGTCCCATGGTCATCCCGACCTCGTTCGGATCCACGCGCAGCACTTTCCCCGGTACGCCTAGACACATCGTTCTTCTCCCCGTTTGGACGGAGTATAGGGCGGAGGCCCTTAGTACCCCGCTCCACAAATACAGTGACGTGCGCGCATGGCGCCTGCGAGGCGCTTTCAAGGCGCGCCGACGCAGGCTGGAGTTGGCTCTCCGCCGAGGAGGCGCAACGCAGAAATCGCCCGCAGCCGCCTTGCGC
>CAIMWE010000141.1 GCA_903845115.1 uncultured Acidobacteriota bacterium
CATCTGGCACATCACCTCCCGCGGGAACGAGTTCCACTCGATCTTCGTGGACGACGAGGACCGGAAACGGTTTCTCGCGCTGCTGGGGAAGGAAGGATCCTGATCCGGTACGTGGCGCTGAACCCGGTGCGGGCCCGGACGTGGGGCGGCTCTGCCGGGAGTTCGTGGCCGCCGAGGCGGTGTCGCTTCAGCGAGAGGATCGCGATTTCGCCCGGAAAGCCGAGGCGGTCCGCAAGCGCCTCCGCTCGAGCCCTTCGAAAATCACAGAGTAGAGACCTGGCGCCCTTCGATTTGAAGCGAATCGGGGCGTCGGGGCACCGCGGGGGGGCCAGGACCCGTGCCGTCCGGGTTCGCGTAGAAACCGTGCAACTAAGCGTAGAAAATACCGCGAGGGAACGGGCTCCTTTGTAGGACTCGGTCAGATAGGATGAGGTGCCCAAAAGGCTTCCAACCCCGAGGGGGCATTCATCTCATGAACGCCGCACCAGGTGACGTGTTCCCGAGACCGATTGCACGGAGAAATATCGTGGAAAGAAGAAGAGACGTCCTCGCCCCGGCCCGGGTCGGCATATTGCGACTCGGGGGGGGGCCTCCTTCTGGGCCTGGCCCTCTCGCTGGGGGTGCCGGCGACGGCCTCGCTCACTGGGATGGACGTCGGCTGCGGGTTCCGGCGATCGTGAACACCCATTCCGGTGATCGTGATCGGAGCGAAGCGACGCTCTTCGGCAGGTTCTCTGGTTCTCCTCCCTGGCCTGGTGGGGGGAGAGGCTCGTCGTCGTAGTTGTTCTTCTTTTTTGCTCCTTTTTTCTTCTTGTGGATTCCGGTGGAATTGTGCATTACTCCGGATCGGGACCCCGAGAAGGGCCGAGTTCGGATGGCCCGGACCCGCTGATCAGACGAGTCCGGGCGGGTTGAAGCGGTTCGGGGTGTCTGCGATCAGCGCTCCGTTTCCTCCGCGACCCCTGGGACATCGGCGGTGGAATTCTCGTGGGAGGCGCCTCGGGACTCAGGGCGCCGCCGGGATGGGCCCTTCAGTTCGACACGGTGGGCGGTGTGGAGGAGGCGGTCGCAGATCGAGTCGGCGACCGTCGGGTCCCCGAGGTACTCGTACCACGTCCGGGGCGGCAGCTGGCTGGTGACGATCGTGGAGGAGTTCCCGTGACGATCTTCGAGGACGTCCAGAAGGCCCTGCCGGTCGGCATCGCGCATGCTGGCGAGGCCGAAATCATCCAGGACGAGGACGTCGACCCGGAGAAGCCGCGAGAGCAGCTTGGGGTAGGTCCCGTCGGCCCGGGCGAGAGCCATTTCCTCGTACAGGCGCGAGGCACGCCGGTACAGGACGCGGTAGCCCTTACGGCAAGCCTGCTGGGCCAGCGCACGCGCGAGATAGGTCTTGCCGGTGCCGGTCGCCCCGGAGATCAGGATGTTGAGGTTGTCCGTGACGAAGACGCAGCTGGCGAGCCGCAGCAGCACCGCCCGTTCCAGACCGCGGGCCGGAGCGGTCTCGACGTCTTCGACGGCGGCGTTGGAGAGGCGCAGCTTGGCCTCGCTGAGACGGCGCTTGAGCCGCTTGTTCTGGCGGAGCATCCACTCGGCGTCCACTAGCCTGGATTTCCACGGCATAGGGTTCCCCTAAGCTGGCGCAGGTCGGAGATGCCGACGTCCCCGCCTTCGCCACAGGGTGTTCGAGGCGGCCGGCTTGCGACGAACTCCACGTCCATTCGGCAGGCACCCGTGGAGCACTCTTCGCGAGACATCGGGCGATCGCCCTCTTCCGCACGCGACCGCAGCGCTGATGGCTTAGGGAGAATGGTGCTTTTATGGGCATAGGTGTGGGGTGGCATTCTGTTGGAAACGGCAGACACGCTCATCGTCGTAGGTGCCCGGACTCTTTCAAGGGGAGAGGGGGTCAGGTCTCAACACTGTGATATTGTTACCGGGTGAGCCGACCCCTCAGGCCTGAAGTTCCGGGCGCCATCTGGCACATCACCTCCCGCGGGAACGAGCGCCACTCGATCTTCGTGGACGACGAGGACCGGGAACGGTTTCTCGAGCTGCTGGGGAAGGTAGCGGAGGACTTCAACTGGCGCTGCACCGCGTTCGTCTTGATGGGCAACCACTACCACCTCATGGCGGAGACGCCGGAGCCGACGCTCTCCCGCGGAATGCGTCAGTTGAACGGAGTCTATACGCTGGGGTTCAACAGGAGGCACGGCAGGGTGGGGCATCTCTTCCAAGGGCGCTTCAAGGCGATCCTGGTGGAACGGGAGTCGCATCTACTCGAGCTGATCCGGTACGTGGCGCTTAACCCGGTGCGGGCCGGACTCGTGGCGGCGCCGCAGGACTGGAAGTGGACCAGCTACCGGGCGACGGCGGGATTCGAGCCGGGGCCGTCGTGGCTGGAGTCGAAGTGGATCCTGTCCCAGTTCGGACCCGCGGGCCGGGACGCGGGGCGGCGCTACCGGGAGTTCGTGGACGCCGAGGCGGCGAGCCGGTACCGCCCGTGGGACAACCTTGCGGGGCAGATCTGCATCGGGAGCAAGCGATTCCGAGCGGAGGTCGAGGCGAAGGTCAGGCCGCTCGAGCCGCGCGGCGTTCCGCGGAGCCAGCTGCGGCCGGCACGGCCCACCCCGAAGGAGATCGCGGACGCCCTCGAGGAGGTACTCGGGCCGTTCGAGGCGACCAAGGGCGGGAGGTCGAAGGCGCGGCGCATCTACGCGAGCCTGCTCCATTCCGAGGGACTCCTGACCTACGTCGCGATGGCCGAGCACCTCGGCGTGGGCGCCTGGGCGGCGTCGCTCCTCGCGCGAGGCGGCGAGACGCTTCAGCGAGAGGATCGTGTTTTCGCCCGGAAAGCCGAGGCGGTCCGGAAGCGCCTCCGCTCGAGCCCTTCGAAAATCACAGAGTAGAGACCTGACCCCCCGGCTTCTCGTTCGATTGGGTAGAATGACCCGACACGGCGCCCGAGGAGGTCGTAATGAAGTCTGCACTGCTGAATGGGCTGAAGCTGAAGTCGGTGAAGAGCATCGTCGTCCTGCAGAAGGACCCGTCCGGCTTCACGACACCCTTCGTCGCGTACCGCGAGCGGCGAAAGGGGTCTCGCCGGCTGAAACCCCTCGAGAAGGTGGTCCGGCGGCTCAACATCGCTCAGGGAACGGCCGCCGGCGTCTACCTCGAAGCCCACGAGCGGTCGAACAGCAGGAAGCGGAACGGCTGGTTCAAGGATCTCCGCAAGAACCTGGCCCGGGCGGGCCGCAGAGGTGCGAAGAAGCTGTTCCGCGGCCGGTAGAGCGACTTCGCCGGGCACGACGGACTCGCCCGCGGCCGGGTATGGATGCCGGATCGCCGGCCTTCCTCTACACGATCGGATCGATCTCTCCAAATAGGAAACTCGACGGGAGGCCGGCTCTTCCCGGCCGCGGGAGATAGGCCAGCCAAGTTTGGCGGAGGAGGTGTCGTGGACGCCGATCGACGCGGACGCGCTCGCCGTAGCGCCTGGATGGCCGGGGCCTGGCTCTGCGCGTCTCTCGCCGGTGCCTCGGGGACACGGGCGGCAGAGGAGCCCCCGGAGTCGACCCTCGATCTCACGCTCGCCGGCGCGCTCAAACGCGCCGCGTTAGTCAGCCAGGACCGTCGGATCGCGGCCTCCCAGGTCACGGCTGCCGAGGCCCAGCTGGTCGCCTCCCGGTCCGCGGCGCTGCCCCAGGTGAACGCAGACTTTTCGTACACGCGGACGATCAGGACGCCGTTCGAGGTTCCGGATGGCGGCATTCCCGGCATGGTCCTCCCGTGGGGGATGAAGAACACCTGGGTCGGAGGGTTCGACATCGCCCAGCCTCTCTATGCCGGGGGCCGGATCCGCGCCGGGGTCGAGGCCTCGAGGCAGTCCGTCGCGGTCAGCAGGGCGCAGGCCGTGGAGGTGGACGAGGACGTGAAGTCGTCCGTCGTCGGGGCCTATCTCGGCGCCGTACTGGCGCAGCGGCTGGCCGAGATCACCCGCCTCTCCGCGGAGCAGGTCGACCTGCAGCTCCGCGAGTCACGGCTGAGGCGTGAGGCCGGGAATGCGTCGGATCTGGACGTGTCGCGGGCCGAGGTGGAGCGGGAGAACTTCGAGCCGGAGAGGGTCGCGGCCCTAAACGACGCCGACCTCTCCCTCCACCGGTTGATGCAGATCCTGAACCTCCCCGCCGGAACGAAGATCCGGCTCACCGACGGCCTCTCGGCCTCGAGCGTCCAACCGCTCGCCCCCGCAGTCCTCGAAGGGATGGCCGTGGGCGCGCTGGAGCGCCGCGCCAGCCTGGTGGCGGCGAACCGCTCGATCGCGGTGCAGCAGGCGCAGGAGAAGACGGCCCGCGCGGCCCTGCTCCCGACGGTGAAGCTCTCGGCCCGGCTCGGAGCGCAGGCGTTCCCGGTCCCGGTGATGCCGGTGGGGAGCGACTGGCTCGACGACTGGAACGTCGGGTTCTCGATCCGGGTGCCCGTTCTCGACTGGGGCCAGCGGTCGTCCCAGATCGCCGTCGCCCGGGAGCAGGTGACCCAGTCGACCCTCCAGCGCGACCGGCTCGTCTACACGATCTCGCTGGACGTGGAGCAGGGCCGCGCCGAGGTCTCCCGCGCCCTGGCCCTCCTCTCGGCCCGGACCCGGACCGCGGCGCAGGCCGAGAAGAACCACGAGCTCACGAAGCTCTCGTACAGCGTCGGTTCCGCGTCGTACCTGCAGCTCACGGACGCGCGCTCCTCCCTGCAGAAGGCCCGCGCGAACGAGGTGCAGGCCGTGCACGACTACTACATCGCGCTCGTCAGGCTGCAGCGGGCCGCCGGTATCCCGATCGACCTCTCCGGCATCGGGGCGTCCCCCGCCGTCGAGGCGCGGCCGACGGCTGCGAGCCCGACGAGAACCCAATGAGGAGGCCCGGATGACCATCAGGACGAATCTGGGGAGCTCGCCGGGCCGGGTCTTCTTCCTGCTGGCCGTGGCCGCGTCGAGTTGCGGCCGCGCCCCGGCTCCCACGGCCGGACCGGCCCTTCCGCTCGTCCTCGACGAGCGCGACGTGGTCACGGTCACCTCGGGAAACGTCGTCTCGGGCGTCTCCGTCAGCGGGTACCTGCGTCCGGCCGTCCAGGTCCAGGTGAAGAGCAGCATCTCGGGCCGGGTGGAGGCCGCACGCGTGAGCCGGGGCGTCACGGTGCAGCGGGGGGAGGTCGTGGTGCAGCTCGACCCCGCCACGCTCGAAGCCCAGCGCGCAGGGGCCGCCGCCAGCGTCGCGGCGGCACGGCGGGACCACGCGGCTGCCGAGATGCTCGTGAAGGCCGGGTCCTCCGCCCAGGCCGACCTCGTGAATGCCAAGGCCTCGCTCGAGGCGGCCCAGGCGAGGCTCGCCGGAGCGCTCGAGTCCCTCGCGGGCACCCGGATCGCCTCGCCCATCACAGGCCTCGTCACGGAAAAGCTCGTCGAGGAGGGGGGCACCGTCTCGGCCGGAGAGAGGCTCTTCACCGTCTCGGACGTCTCGGTCCTGGAGCTGCCGGGAATGGTGGACGCCTCGGAGCTGGAGAAGATCCAGGTCGGGCAGGCGGTCTCCCTCTCGGCCGACGCTTCCCTCGGCAAGCTCTTCGAGGGGAAGGTTTCGCGGATCGAACGGGTCGCCTCCACGGGGACGCAGCAGGCGACCGTCTTCATCCGCGCTCGCGGCGACGACGGGAGCCTCCTGGCGGGGCTCCACGTCAAGGGGACGATCCGGACGGAGAACGGGGTTCCCAGGCCGATCGTGCCGCTGACGGCGGTGCAAGAGGAGGGGGGCGGCGCCGCCGTCTACGTGGTGGACGGCGGGCGGCTGAGGCGAGCTCCCGTGGTCCTGGGGCAGCGAAACCAGGGGAGCGGCAACGTCGAGGTGACGTCGGGTCTCGCGGCCGGAGCGCGCGTCCTCGTCTCCCTCACGAGCCAGGCGAAGGACGGAGCGCGCGTCGAGGTGGGCCCGGTGGCGACTCCGGCGCCCGGGAAGCCGTGACGGCGGCCGGGCCCGAGCCGGAGGGCCCGGCGGGCGGCAAGGGCCCGGAGGAGGCCCAGGGATCCGGCGTGCCCGAGGGGGGCGGCCTCGTGGGCGTGGCGATCCGACAGCCCGTCTTCACCGTGATGATGATGGCCGGCCTCATCGTCCTCGGGGTCTTCTCGCTCGGGAAGCTCTCGATGGACCAGTTCCCCGACGTCTCGATCCCGGTCGTCTCCATCCAGACGACCTACAAGGGAGCGTCTCCGGGAACGGTCGAGACCGACGTCACGAAGAAGATCGAGGAGGTCATCAACACGACCCAGGGCGTGAAATCGGTCAGCTCGACCTCTCTCGAGGGGGTCAGCTCGATCACGGCCCGCTTCACGCTCGGGACGCCGATCGAGTGGGCCGCGGCCGACGTCCGCTCGAAGATCCGGCAGATCGAGCGGGACCTCCCCCCCGGGATCGACGCCCCCATCGTCCAGCAGTTCGACCCGTCCGCGGAGCCGATCCTCTCCCTCTCCCTCGCCAGCGAAACCCGCTCCATCGCCGACATGACGACCCTCGCGGACGGCCCGATCCGGAGGGCCCTCGAAGGGGTCGAAGGGGTGGGGCGCGTGCAGATCAACGGCGGGCTCCGGCGCGAGATCCACGTCCAGATCCGCCCGGACGAGAGCGCGGCGCTCGGGATCGGCAACCAGCAGGTGATCGACGCGCTGGGAAAGCAGAACGTCGAGGTCCCGGCGGGGAGTCTCGCGGCCGGCAACCGCGAGCTGCTCGTCCGTGTCATGGGCCGCGTCGAGCGCCCGGACCAGTTCGCGAACGTGATCCTCGCCCAGCGCGACGGGGTCCCCGTCCGGCTGTCGCAGGTGGCGAACATCGTCGAGGAGACGGAGACCCCCACGACCGCCACCCGGGTCAACGGCCGTCCGGCGATCGGCCTCGACCTGCTCAAGGTGGCGGGGGCCAACACGGTCCGGGTGGCCGACGGCGTGCAGGCGGTCCTCGCGCGCCTGAAGCCGACGCTCCCGGCGGGAGTGTCGCTGCACGTCGTCCGGGACAATTCGGTGGAGATCCGCGCGTCCGTGAAGTCGGTGGGGCACGAGCTCCTTCTCGGGGCCGTCCTGACGGTCCTGATCGTCCTCCTTTTCCTGAACGACCTGCGGGCCACCGTCATCACCTCGCTCTCGCTCCCGGTGTCGGTCGTCAGCGCCTTCATCCTCCTCTACTCGCTCGGCTTCACGCTGAACATCCTGACGCTGATGGCTCTCTCCCTCTCCATCGGCCTCCTGATCGACGACGCCATCGTCGTCATCGAGAACATCGTCCGGCGGCGGGAGAAGGGGGAGGGGGCCTCGCTCTCCGCTTTCCTGGCCACCCGCGAGATCTTCCTGGCGGTCATGGCCACGACGCTCTCCATCGTCGCGGTCTTCGTCCCGGTGGCGTTCATGGGAGGCGTGATCGGACGCTTCTTCTACCAGTTCGGCCTGACGGTGGCCTGGGCAGTCCTCGTCTCGCTCTTCGTCTCTTTCTCGCTGACGCCCATGCTGGCGGCGATCTGGGCCGGGGGAGGGGCCCGGACCGAGCCGAGGAGGGGGCCGGCCCGCTTCCTCTCCTGGTTCAACGCGAAGTTCGATGAGATCGCGGCAGGCTACCGCGACCTGATCCGGTGGGCCCTGGGGCACCGCAAGACGACTCTCCTCGCGGCCCTCCTCAGCTTCGCGGCGGCGATGGCGCTCTTCCCCCTCGTCGGCGGCTCCCTCATGCCGGACGAGGACAGCGCCGAGTTCACCGTCTCCTTCGAGACGCCCCCCGGGTCGTCGCTGGAGAACACCATCCGCCGCGCCGCCGGCGTCGAGTCGGTCCTGGCGGCGATCCCGGAAGTGCAATACACCTACACGACGATCGGCTCCGGAATCGCGGCGACGGTGACGCGCGGCAAGACCTACGTGAAGCTTTCGCCCGCCGAGTCGCGGAAGAGGTCCCAGCAGGACCTGATGACGGTGGCCCGGGCCAGGCTCGCGCCGCTCTACGGGATCCAGGCGTCGGTGATGAACACCTCGAGCGTCCTGCCCACCTCGGGCGGCTCCGACGCCACGAAGCCGATCCTCGTCTCGCTCCGCGGGGACGACCTGGAGAAGCTGCGGCGCCTCTCCGCCGGCGTGATCGAGGCGATGCGCGAGGTCCCTGGCGTGATCGAGTTGGAGTCGAGCCTCGCGGGGGACACCCCCCAGGTGCGGCTCGTCGTCGACGTGGACGCGGCGAGCGAGGTGGGCCTCGACCCGGCCGCCATCGGGAAGAAGCTCTCCTCCCTCCTCGCCGGGAAGAAGGCGACCGTCTGGGAGGGCGCGGGAGGGGAGGAGCGGAGCGTCATCGTTCGCCTCCCCGCGCGGGAGGTCGGCGACCTGGGGCGCCTCGCGCGCCTTCCCGTCTCCACGGGGCGGCCGTCGCGCTCGGGGGCAGGCCTCGAGAAGGTCCCGCTCGGGCAGCTCGTGCGAATCGAGATGTCGGGCGGACCGGCGCAGATCGACCGGGAGAACCTCTCGCGTGTCGTGCGCATCTCGGCCAACCTCGAGCAGGGGACGTCGCTGTCGAAGGCGTCCGAGGGGATCCAGGCCCGGCTGGGAGCCCTGAAGATGCCGGACGGGTACGCGGTGCAGCTGGGTGGAGACACGGCGGAAATGGCCGACACGATGAAGACGGTCGGGCAGTCGGTCTTCCTGGCCGTCATCATGATCTACCTGATCCTCGGGTCCCAGTTCGGCTCGTTCGTCCAGCCCCTGGCCATCATGTTCGCGCTCCCCCTCTCGCTCGTCGGCGTGATGCTGGCCCTCCTGGCCACGCGGGACACCGTGAACATGATGAGCATGATCGGCGTCATCATGCTGATGGGCCTGGTGACGAAGAACTCGATCCTCCTCGTCGACAACGCGAACCACCACCGCCGGCAGGGGATGCCGCTGGCCGACGCGCTGGTGGAGGCCGGCGAAACGCGTCTGCGCCCGATCGTGATGACCACCCTCGCCATGATCTTCGGGATGCTCCCGATCGCCGTCGGCGTCGGCGAGGGAGCGGCGTTCCGGGCGCCGATGGCACGGGCCGTCATCGGGGGGCTCGTGACGTCGACGGTCCTCACCCTGGCCGTCGTCCCGGTCGTCTACTCGCTCCTGGAGAACTTCTCCTCCTGGTTCCGGGAGAAGGTGGCCGGGCGGGAGACCGTGCCGGCGCCGGAGCCTCCGTGACGGGGAAGGGGAGCCGCGAGGCTGGTCCGGAGAGAGCCGGACCGGGGCTCCCGGAGAGCGGAGGCGGAATCGTCGGCGTGGCGATCCGCCAGCCGGTCTTCACGACGATGGTCATGGTGGGCCTCGTCGTCCTGGGGATCTTCTCGGTCGGCCACCTCGGAATGGAGGAGCTTCCGGACGTCTCGTTCCCCGTCGTGACGATCCAGACGTTCTATCCGGGCGCCTCTCCCGAGGCGGTGGAGACGTCGGTCACGAAGCTGATCGAGGAGGCGGTCAACACGACCCAGGGGGTGAAGAAGGTCTCGTCGGTCTCCCTCGACGGCGTCAGCGCCATCACGGCCTCGATGAGCCTCGGCACCTCGGTACCGTCGGCCGTGGCCGACATCCGCTCGAACATCGAGCAGATCGCGCGGAACCTCCCCACGGGGATCGAACCCCCGCTCGTCCAGCAATTCGACCCGGCCGCGGCGCCGATCGTCTCGCTCGCGCTCAGCTCGACGACCCTCTCGATTCCCGAGCTGACCGAGCTGGCCGACCGGTCGATCCGCCACGCGCTGGAGTCGATCGAGGGGGTCGGGGCCGTGAGGATCAGCGGGGGGCTCCGGCGCGAGCTCCACGTCCTCATGGACCCGGCCCGGATGACCGCCCGGAGGGTGAGCCCGGGCGAGGTCGCCCAGGCGCTCGAGCAGCAGAACGTCGACGCGCCGGCCGGCCACGTCGTGTCCGGAGAGAGGGAGCTCCTCGTCCGCGTCGTTTCGCTTCCGGGCAGTCCCTCCTCCTTCGGGAAGACGATCGTGGCCGTCCGCGACGAAAGGCCGGTGAGGCTCGCGGAAGTCGCGGAGGTCCGGCTCGCGACGGAGGAGCCGCGGAGCGCAGTCAAGATGAACGGCGAGCCCGCCGTCGGAATCGACCTCTTCAAGGTCTCGGGCGCCAACACGGTGACGGTGGGGGAGCGGGCGCGGACGGTCGTCTCGGGCCTCCTGCCGACCCTGCCGCCGGGGGCGAGGCTGACGGTGATCCGGGACAGCTCCGTCTTCGTTCGCGAGTCGGTCGCATCGGTGGGCCACGAGCTCCTGGCCGGCGCCGTCCTGACGATCCTCATCGTCCTCCTCTTCCTGGGCGACGTCCGCGCCACGGTGATCACCGCGCTGACGCTGCCGGTCTCCGTCGTCAGCGCGTTCATCCTGATGTTCGCGCTCCGCTTCACGCTGAACACGCTCACCCTGATGGCGCTCTCCCTGTCGATCGGCCTCCTGATCGACGACGCCATCGTCGTCATCGAGAACATCGTCCGCCGGCGGGAGACGGGGGAGGCGCCGCTCTCGGCGGCCTTCACGGCGACGCGCGAGATCTTCCTCGCCGTCATGGCGACGACGTTCTCCATCGTGGCGGTCTTCGTCCCGGTCGCCTTCATGGGGGGCGTGGTGGGGAAGTACTTCTACCAGTTCGGCGTCACGGTCGCCTGGGCCGTCCTCGTCTCGCTCTTCGTCTCCTTCACCCTGACGCCGATGCTGGCGGCGTGGTGGATGCCCCGGGCGGGCGGGCCGCCGGGACGCGTCCGGCAGGCGGTCGGGGGCTTCAACCGCGCGTTCGACCGGCTCGCGGGCCGGTACCGGGGAGTGATCGGCTGGGTCCTCTGCCACCGGAAGACGACGGTCGGGGGGGCCCTGGCCAGCTTCGTGGCGGCGATGGCTCTCGCCCCCCTCGTCGGCGGATCGAGCATGCCCGACATGGACTCCGGCGAGTTCACGGTCGCCTTCAAGACCCCCGCCGGCTCGTCGCTCGCCTACACCGGGGCGAAGGAGGAGCACGTCGAACGGATCCTCCGCGCGTTGCCAGGCGTCGCCACGACCTACACGACGATCGGGGGAGACCCCACGAAGGGGCCGAGCGAGGGGAGCGTCTTCGTCAAGCTCCTCCCGCTCGCTCGGAGGAAGGTCAGCCAGCAACAGGTGATGACCCGGGCCCGCGCCGCGCTCGCCGGCGTCTACGCGGTCCGGACGAACGTCGCCGGGAACGCGGGGCCGGGAGGCCCGAAGCCGATCCAGGTCCTGGTCCGGGGGCCGGAGCTCGGCGTCCTCTCCGCGCTGTCGGAACGGATCGCCGGGATCCTGTCCGGGATCCCGGGCGTGATCGAGGTGGAGTCCGGACAGGGCGACCCCGGACCCGAGGTGAAGCTGACGGTCGACCGGGAGAAAGCCTCCGCGCGCTCCCTGGACGCCGCTGCGATCGCCAGCACCGTCCCCGCGTTCGTCGCGGGGACCCGGGCGACGGTCTGGAAGAGCGTGCAGGGGGACCGGAACGTCATCGTCCGGCTTCCCGAGAGGGGGCGTTCGACCCTGGGGGACCTCGGTTCCCTTCCGCTCTCGACGGTGCTCCCGGGGCAGACGGAGTCGACGACGATCCCGGTGGCGCAGGTCGCCCGGATGGCGACCGGCTCGGCTCCCTCCACGATCGAGCGGGAGGACCTGGCTCGTGTCGTACGCGTCTCGGCCAACCTGGCCGAGGGGTACGACGTCTCGAAGGTCTCGGGCAAGATCCAGCCGCAGCTGGACCGGATGGTGCTGCCCTCGGGATACGGAGTGTCGATGGGCGGAGACACGGCGGACCTCAAGGAGACGATGGGGTACGTCCTCCAGGCGATCCTGCTCGCCATCATCATGATCTACCTGATCCTGGCCTCGCAGTTCGGCTCCTTCGTCCAGCCCCTCGCGATCATGCTGTCGCTTCCCCTCTCGCTCGTCGGGGTCATGATCGCGCTCCTCGTCACGCGGGAGACGTTCAACACGATGAGCGTCATGGGCGTGATCATGCTGATGGGGCTCGTGACGAAGAACGCGATCCTGCTCGTCGACAACGCCAACCACCATCGGAGGCAGGGCCTGTCCCGCTCGGAAGCGCTGATCGAGGCTGGCGAGACACGGCTACGCCCCATCGTGATGACCACCTTCGCCATGATCTTCGGGATGTTCCCCATCGCCCTGGGGCTCGGCGAGGGGGGAGGTCTCCGGGCCCCGATGGCGAGAGCCGTCATCGGGGGCCTCGTCACGTCGACGCTCCTGACCCTGGCGGTCGTCCCGGTGGTCTACGCGATCCTGGACGACGCGGGGACGTGGCTCCGGAGGATCGCCGGGCGAAGGGCGCCGGGTTCCGGCGCGCCCTCGCGGCTCGACGCCGTTTGACGGACTCGAGCGGCGTCGTTTCAGCGCCGCGGACGCCGAGCCCGCGCGTTCGACCAACGTTCTGGGCAAAGCTCCCAGAGCGGGTGAGGCGACCGGCGGTCCTGCCCGAAGTCGCCGTCCGCGCGAGGGCCGGAGGGCGATCGGGCGACGGGGCTACAGGGAGAGGAGGCCGACCCTCTTCTTCTTGCGCTCCTTGACGACGACGATGATCGGCTGGGCCGACGGCGAGATCTTGCCGCCCGTCTTGAGCTCCTCGATGCAATGGGCGACCCGGTCCATCAGCTTGCCCGAGCCCTTGCCGAGCTTCTTGATGTCCTTCCGCTTCTTCTTTCCGAGGTCAATCACGACCGGGGCTTCGAACGTCTGCTCGGTTTCGGGATCGGTGGCCATCTCTCGTTCCTCCTCGTCGAATTCGAGGATCGTCCCATCGGCGATTGCGTGAGTCAATCGTGCGGTGCTATTTTCTCGCTTCCGGGGGCACGATCAGCCATCAGTCCGGGGGTCGGCGCGGACGCGCTCGACCAGGCCCGTGCCCGCTGGCGGAGGTAGCGATGAAGTTCACCTCGTTCAAGGGGCTCGATCTGAGGTCCGTCAAGCGGATCGTCGTCCTTCAGGAGGACTGGACCGGCACCGTCCAGCCCCAAGTCGTCTTCCGGGAGCGGCGCAAGGGATCGCGCGGCCTGAGGCCCCTCGAGAAGGCGATCCGGAGGCTGAACGTGGCGCAGGGGACGGCCGCCGGGGTCTACCTCGAAGGCCACGAGCGCTCGAACAGCAAGAAGCGGAACGGCTGGTTCAAGGACCTCCGGAAGAACCTGGCCCGGGCTGGCCGCCGGGGCGGCAAGAAGCTCTTCCGCATCCGGTAAGCCGGCGCCAGGAGCCGAGTGCGCCGATTCACCAGGGAGCCCGTCCGCGGGCTTCCCTCTCGTATTGTCCCCGAGGCGGGGAGCTCGGCGAGGCGCCCGTGCGCGCCGCGGCCGGCCCTCGCCTGGCACGGGCCGCGGGGTGCCTGACCGGTGCCTCGGTCGGCCCTCGTCCGGCGACTCCTGGAGTCCGTTCACTCCGGGCGGCTCTCGGCCGAGGACGGGTTCGAGCTGATCCGCGCGCTCCGGAAGGAGGCGATTGGAGAGGCCGGCTCGCGGGAGAGCGAGGGAATCGCCGTCATCGGGATGGCGGGGCGATTCGCGGGAGCCGGCAACCTCGAGGAGTTCTGGGCGAACCTCGAGGCGGGACGGGACTCGGTCGTGGAGGTCCCGCCCGACCGCTGGGATCTCGAGCGCTTCTACGACCCCGACCCGGAGTCCGCGGGAAAGAGTCCCTGCCGCTGGGGCGGCTTCCTTCGTTCGGTCCGCGAGTTCGACCCCCGCTTCTTCGGCATCTCGCCCCGCGAAGCCGAGCGGATGGACCCGCAACAGCGGCTCTTCCTGGAGGTCGCCTGGAACGCGTTCGAGGACGCGGGCACCTCCCCCGAGGAGCTCCGGGGAAAGGTGTGCGCCGTCTACGTCGGTTGCAAGGAGGGGGACTACCGGGACCTCCTTCGGCTGGAGGCGCTGGACGCCTACGCGGCCATCGGGAGCAACCCCGCCATCCTCGCCGCCAGGATCTCGTACTCCCTGGACCTCAAGGGACCGAGCCTGACCGTCGACACGGCCTGCTCCTCTGCCCTCGTGGCGCTCCACCTGGCTTGCGAGAGTCTCCGCGCCGGGACCTGCGAGATGGCGCTCGTGGGGGGCGTGGCCGTGATGTCCACCCCGGGGAACCACGTGATGCTGGGCAAGACCGGGATGCTCTCGCCGAGGGGGCGGTGTCGAGCGTTCGACGCGAAGGCCGACGGATTCGTTCCCGGGGAGGGGGTCGGCGCCGTCGTCCTGAAGCCCCTCTCCCGGGCTCTCGCTGACCGCGACCACGTCCACGGAGTGATCCTCGGCTCCGGGACGAACCAGGACGGGCGGACGAACGGCATCACGGCCCCGAGCGGGCCGTCGCAGGAAGCCCTCGAGACCGCGGTGTACGACCGGTTCGGGATCGACCCGGCCACCTTGACCTACGTCGAGGCCCACGGGACCGGCACGGGACTCGGCGACCCGATCGAGGTGCAGGCCCTCTCGGCCGCGTTCCGGCGAAAGACCGCGCGGACGGGCTTCGCGGCCATCGGGTCGGTCAAGACGAACATCGGCCACGCCCTGGCGGCTTCCGGGATCGCGGGCCTGCTCAAGGTGCTGCTCTGCCTCGAGCGCAGGACGCTGGTCCCCTCGCTCCACTTCGACAGGGAGAACGAGCTGCTCGACCTGGCGCGGAGCCCGTTCCACGTGAACACGCGAACGCGTCCGTGGGACGTGGAGGGGGGGATTCCGCGGCGCGCCGCGGTCAGCTCCTTCGGGTTCAGCGGGACGAACGCGCACGTGGTTGTGGGCGAGGCGCCCGACGTGAAGCGGACGGGGGGCCCGGCGGGCACGCCCTTCCCGTTCGTCTTCTCCGCGAGGACCGAGGAGGCCCTGAGACGGCGGATCGGGGACTTCCGCACCTGGCTGGGGAGCCGCGGACGGGGCCAACGGCCCGAGGACGTCGCGTTCACCCTCCTGCGCGGGCGGAGCTGGATGGCGTGCCGCGCGGCCGTCGTGGCGAGGACGGCGGACGAGCTGGAGGGGAGGCTGGCCGAGCTCCTCTCCTCCGGGACCGTCTCCGGATCGTGCCCTGGAAGCGGACGGGAGGTCGCGGCGGCGGAAGGGATCGCCCTCGCGTTCGTCCGGGGCGAACCTCCCGCGACCGACGCCCTTTTTGGCGGCCTGGACGTCCGGAGGGTCCGGCTGCCGGGGTATCCGTTCGCCCGGGAGTCGTACTGGGTCCCGGACGCGGACCTGAGGCCGTTCGGGGGAACGGTCGAGCCGCGTCCGGACGCCGGCGACGTGGTGGCGGGCAGGGTGCGCCTCTCCGGAGAGGAGTTCTTCCTCCGGGACCACGTCGTGGCGGGGCGGCGGCTCCTGCCGGGGGTGGCCCTTCTGGAGATGGTCCGCGCGGCGGCCCAGCTCGCCTGCGGCTCGCCCGTCCGGACGATGCGGAACGTGGTCTGGGGAAGTCCCGTCGCCTTCGAGGGCGAGGCGGTGGACCTCGCGATCCACCTTTTCCGGTCCGCCTCCCCGGGGACCAGGCCCTTCGAGGTGTGGAGCTCGCCGCCGGACGGCCGGCGTCTCCACTCGAGCGGCACCGTCGTCTTCTCCCGCGGCGACGAGGGCGCCGCGCCCGAACGCGTCGACCTCGAGGCGATCCTGGCCCGGGTCGGCCCGCCGCTCGCGAGAGGCGAGACGTACGCGCGCTTCTCGGAGCAGGGGTTCGACTACGGGCCTTCGCTGCAGGCGATCGTGGGGCTCGCCGGAAACGGGTCCGAGGCCCTCGCCTCGCTCGAGCTCCCGCCGAGCGTCGTGGAGACGGCGTCCTCGTGGGTACTCCACCCGAGCCTCCTCGACGGGGCCCTGCAGGCCTTGCTGGGCGTCACCGGGCGGAGCGGCGAGGCGGGCTCCCCGGTGCCGTTCAGCCTGGGCGAGCTCGAGGTGCTCGGACCGCTTCCCCCGACCTGCCTCGCGTGGCTCGTGGTGAGCGGACCGGCAGGCAAGACGGGGCTCGAGAAGCTCGACGTCCGCCTGTTCGGACCGTCCGGCAAGGTCCTCGTGCGGATGAGGGATCTCTCGATCCGCAGGCTCCGGGGAGAGCCCGCGGCCGTCTCGTCCGGCCGGGCCGCAGCCGGAACGGCGACCCCTCCGGAGGCGGCACTTCCCGTGGCGGACGGCAGCGTCGCACCGGACCGGGCCCGCCGGGAGGCGGAGCGCCTCGTGCGCGCGGCGCTGGAGCGGGCGGTGCGGATCCCCGCCGGGCAACTGGGCCCGCGTGAGTCGTTCGAGTCGCTCGGCGTCGATTCGATCATGGTGATGAGCATGACGCGCGAGCTGGAGAGGAGCCTCGGCGAGCTGCCGAAGACGCTCTTCTTCGAGCACCGGAACCTGGCCGACCTGTCGGCCTCCCTCGCGCGGAGCCACGAGGGGCCCCTCCTCGCCCTCCGGGCGGAAGAGCCGCCGCGGTCCTCCGGCAGCGAGGCCGGAGCCGCCCCGCCGGCTCCTGCTCCTGGTCCCGGGGCGGCGCCCGCTCCGGGACGTGCGAAGGCCGTGCGGGGGGACGCCGGCGGCGAGAGGGAGCCGATCGCCGTCATCGGGCTCGCCGGCCGCTACCCGATGGCCGCGGACCTCGACGTCTTCTGGGACAACCTGAAGGCCGGGCGGGACTGCATCACGGAGATCCCGAAAGAGCGCTGGGACTGCCGGCGCGACTTCGACCCGGACCCGGAGCACGAGGGGAAGAGCTACAGCCGGTGGGGGGGCTTCGTTCCCGACGTCGAGGCGTTCGACCCGCTCTTCTTCCGCATCTCGCCGCGCGAGGCCGAGATCATGGACCCCCAGGAGCGGCTCTTCCTCGAGGCCTCCTGGGCGGCGCTGGAGGACGCGGGGTACGCCCCGGGGACCCTCGGAACCCGGCGCGTGGGCGTCTGGGCCGGGGTGATGTACGGGCACTACCAGCTCTACGGCGCCGAAGCGGCGCTCCGGGGGAGGAACGTGGCCCTCGGCGCCTCCTACGCGTCGATCGCGAACCGGGTCTCGTTCACGTTCGACTTCCGGGGACCGAGCCTCGCCCTCGACTCGATGTGCTCGTCCTCCCTCACGGCGCTGCACCTCGCGTGCGATTCGCTCCGCCGCGGCGAGGTCGACGTGGCCCTGGCGGGCGGCGTGAACGTCACGATCCACCCGCAGAAGTACCTCCTCCTGAGCCAGGCGAAGGTGGCCTCGACGGACGGGCGGTGCCGCAGCTTCGGCGCCGGCGGGGACGGGTACGTGCCGGGCGAGGGAGTCGGGGTCCTCGTCCTGAAGCCGCTTTCGAGGGCGCTCGCCGACGGGGACCACATCCACGGGCTCGTCCTCGGGACCGCGGTCGGCCACGGGGGGCGGACGAACGGCTACACGGTGCCCGACCCGGCCGCCCAGGCGGAGGTGATCGCGGAGGCGCTCGCGCGCGCGGGCGTGCCGGCGAGGACGGTGAGCTACCTGGAGGCGCACGGGACGGGGACCGCCCTGGGCGACCCGATCGAGGTGGCGGGGCTCACCCGCGCCTTCCGGGCGACGACGGACGACGACGGGTTCTGTGCGATCGGCTCCCTCAAGTCGAACGTCGGCCACCTCGAGGCGGCCGCGGGCGTGGCAGGGGTGACGAAGGTCCTCCTCCAGATGCGGCACGGCCAGCTCGTTCCTTCGCTCCACGCCGCGGTGCCGAACCCCCACATCGACTTCTCCCGCACGCCGTTCGTCCTCCAGCGCGAGGCGGCCCCCTGGCCCCGGCCGGCATCCCGGGGGGACGGCGGAGACCGCCCGCTGCGCCGGGCCGGGGTGAGCTCGTTCGGCGCCGGGGGCTCGAACGCTCACGTCGTCCTCGAGGAGTTCGACTCCGGGGAAGGGACGACCCTCCCCGAGGATCGCCCGCAGCTCTTCGTCCTCTCGGCCAGGAACGGGGAGCGGCTCCGGCTCTCCGCGCGGCGCCTCGCGGCCTTCCTGGAGCGGCGAGCGGCCGGCCAGAGGGAAGGCGGCCCTCTCCTCGCGTCCGACGTGGCTTACACGCTCCAGGTGGGGCGCGAGGCGATGGAGTCGAGGCTCGCCGTGGTGGCGGAGTCGCTCGGGACCCTGGCGGCGAAGCTCCGCCGGTTCGCCGAAGAGGGAGCCGGATCGAGCGGCGACCCATCCGCCGTGGTCGGCGAGCGGACCCGGCGAAGTGCCAGCTCTCCCCTCGCGCTGGAGGAGGAGGACCTCCACGAGATGGCGGGCTCTCTCCTGCTCGCGGGGAAGCTTTCGACCCTGGCGCGGATGTGGGCGTCGGGGGCGGACCTCGACTGGCGACGGCTCCGCTCCGGGAGCCGCGCGAGGCGCGTCCCCCTTCCGACGTACCCCTTCGCGAGGGAGCGCTACTGGATGCCCGATTCCCTGCCCCGTGGACCGCTGGAAGCCGCCGGCCTCGCGGTCCAGGCCGGCAGCGCGACGGCGTCGTCCGCGGAGGTCGCCGACGGCCACCGGCTCGTCGGTCGGGGAGAGGCCCGCGGCGAGGGGATGCGGTTCCCGTGCGAGCTCTCCGCGGGGGACGACGTCATCGGGCATCACGTCGTGGGCTCTTCGGCCCGCCTCCCCGCCGCCGTCTCGCTTGAGCTGGCCAGGGCGGCGGGAGCCCTGGCCGCCGGCCGTCCCGTGCGGGGGCTGGGCGGAGTGGCCTGGCGGGCGCCCCTCGATTTCCCGGGGGGAACCCGGAGCATCGAGGCGCGCCTCGGACCCGTCCAGGAGGGGGGCTGCTCTTTCGAGCTGGTCGCCCTCGACACGTCGCCCCCCGTCGTCGTGGCCGAGGGGCACGTCCTCTTCGGCGAGAAGGGCGAAAGGGAGCCTCCTCCGGTCGATCTCGGCGCCGCCTGGAGGCGCTGCGGGCCGGTATCGAGCGGGGCCGCGACTTACGAGGCGCTCCGCGCCGCCGGACTCGCCCACGGAGACCGCTACCGGGTGATCGAGGAGAGCGCGACCGGAGAGGGGGAGGCGATCGCGCGGCTGAAGCTCCCGCTGGAGCTCCTCCCCGAGCTCGAGACGCTCCCGTTTCACCCCTCGCTCCTCGACGGTGCCCTCCAGGTGGTGGCCGGAGTCGGAGGGTGCTGGCCCGCCGGAGCGCTCCCCGTTCCCTTCGCGCTCGGCGAGATCCGCGTCTTCGGCCCGCTTCCGGCGAGCCTCGAGGTCCACGCGCGGCTAGCCGCTCGGCCGGAGGGTCCCATCCGGAGGTTCGACGTGGACCTGGTCGCCCCGTCGGGCCGGACGGTCGCGACGATGCGGGACCTGGCGGTGAAGGTCCTGGCCCCTCGGGAAACGGACGCGCCGACGCCCCTCCTCTACGCGCCGGTCTGGATCGGCCAGTCTCACCTCTCTCCGGCGGCAGTGCGAGAGGGAGTGCTGATCCTCGCCGGGGAGGCCTCCCGCGACGAGCTGGTCCGGGCGGTTTCCGGGATGGCCAGCCAGGTCGCCGTCGCGGTTCCCGGAAGGGCCTTCGCTTCCACGGGGGAGGGGCGCTTCGAGGTCCGGCCCGGCGAGGTCGCCGACTTCCGGGACCTCCTGGAGCAGCTCTCCCGCGGCGGACCGGGCCCGGGGACGATCGTTCACGCCTGGGCAGGCCCCGCCGCGGACGGTGCGGGGGCGTTCTGGCCCGAGCGCGCGCGGGGGATCGGGACCCTCTTCGCCCTGACGCGCGCCCTCCTCGGGCAGAGGTCGATCCGAGACGTCGAGGTGCTCTTCTTCCACCCCTCGGGCGCCTTCGGTCCCTCTCCCGTGCACGCCGCGGCAGCGGGGTTCGCCCGGAGCCTCGTGCAGGAGAACCCGCGGGTGAGGTGCCGCGTGGTCGGCTACGAGGGGGCCCTCGCGGAGACCGTCGGCAAGGAGCTGGCGATCGGGTCGAGACGTGCCGACATCGAGGTCGTCCACGAGTCGGGCGAGCGGCGGGTGCGTCGCCTCCGGAGGATCGCGGCGGCCGGGCTCGACGCGGCCGACGCGGCGCCTCTCCGTCCGCGCGGGGTCTACCTCGTGACGGGAGGCCTCAAGGGGATCGGATTCCACGTGGCGCGCCATCTCGCCCGGACCGTGAACGCCCGGCTCGTCCTCGCCGGGAGGTCCGAGGCAGGAGACGGGGCCCGAGAGCGGCTGGCGCAGCTGGAGGCGGACGGGGGAGCGGCCGTCTACTTGCCGGGCGACGTGGCGGACTTCGCCCACGCCGAGCGCCTCGTGGCCGCCGCGCGGGACCGCTTCGGCGGCCTCAACGGGGTCGTGCACGCGGCCGGCGTCCTGCGGGACGGGTTCCTCCTGAAGAAGACGGAAGCCGACTTCGAGGCGGTGGTGGCTCCGAAGGTCGGGGGGGCGCTCGTCCTCGACGAGGTGACGGCCTCCCTGCCGCTCGACCTCTTCGTCCTCTTCTCCTCGCTGGCAGGGACCCTGGGGAACGTCGGGCAGGCCGACTACGCCTACGCCAATGCGTTCCTCGACGCCTTCGCGGGGCAGCGGGAGCGCTGGCGGGTGGCCGGGCGGCGGCAGGGGCGCTCCCTCTCGATCGGCTGGGCGTACTGGAAGGACGGCGGGATGCGGATGAGCGAGGCCGCCGAGCGCCTCCTCGTGGAGAGCGGCCTCCGGTCGCTCGACGCGGGGAGCGGCCTCGCCGCTTTCCGCCGGTGCCTCTCGGTCCCGGGGAGCCACCTCGTGGTCGCCGACGGGGAGGCGCCGGCGGTCGATGCCCTGGTGGGGGCCGTGGCCGACGGCGAGGTCGAGGTCGCGGCCGAGGCCGCGGAGTCCTCCTCGGCGGAGACGCGGGGACGTCCGGGGGGGCTCCCGGTAGTCCCGCGAGGAGTGCGGCCGGAAGCGCCCGGGGCCGAGGTCGAGCGGGCCGCTGGCCTGGTCGCCGGCGCCCTCTCTCGCGTCCTGAAAGTCCCGGTCGGGCGCATCCGTCCGGACGACCCGTTCCTCGACTACGGGGTCGACTCCGTCACGGCCCTCGCGGTGACGCGCGCCCTGGAGGGGACCTACGGGCCTCTGCCGAAGACGCTCCTCTTCGAGCACGGGAGCGTCGCCCGGCTCTCGGCCCACCTGGCGAGCGAAGGCTCCCGAGCGGCCCCGCCCCCGGCTCCCGCGAAGGCCGCCGAGGCACCGCCGCCGCGGCATTTCGCCCCTACCGTCGCCGCCTGGACGCGTCCCGGGATCCCTGTCCGCGAGGAGGACGTCGCGATCATCGGGCTCGCGGGGCGGTACCCGATGGCGCCGGACCTCGGCACCCTCTGGACGAACCTGGCGGGCGGGCGCGACTGCGTCACCGAGGTGCCGGGCGACCGCTGGGGCGAGGAGTGGTTCGACGCGGGAGGGGCCCCGGGCAAGTCGACCTGCCGGTGGGGAGGCTTCCTCGACGGCGTGGACCGGTTCGACCCCCGGTTCTTCGGGATCACCCCGCGGGAAGCCGAGCTGATGGACCCGCAGGAGCGCCTCTTCCTGGAGGTGGCCTGGCAGACGGTCGAGGACGCCGCCCTGACCCGCGGAGCCCTCGAGAGGAGCCGGGTGGGCGTCTTCGTCGGCGTGATGTGGGCCCAGTACCAGCTGTTCGGGGCCGAGTGCCTCGCCCGGGGCGAGGCCGTCCCCGCCTCTTCGTTCGCTTCCATCGCGAACCGGGTCTCCTACTTCTGCGGCTTCACGGGGCCGAGCCTCGCCCTCGACACGATGTGCTCCTCCTCGCTCACCGCGATCCACCTCGCGTGCGAGAGCCTCCGCCGGGGCGAGTGTGACGTGGCCCTGGCGGGAGGGGTGAACGTCTCGATCCACCCGCAGAAGTACGTGCTGCTGAGCCAGGGGCGCTTCGTGGCGAAGGGGGGGCGCTGCCGGGCCTTCGGAGCCGGGGCCGACGGCTACGTCCCTGGCGAGGGGGTCGGGGCGGCGCTCCTCAAGCCGCTCGCCCGGGCGCTCGCGGACGGGGACCCGATCCGGGCGGTCATCAAGGCGAGCGCCGTGAACCACGGCGGGCGCAGCGCCGGATACTCGGTCCCGAGCGCGAAGGGGCAGGGAGCGCTCGTCCGGCGGGCCATCGAGCTGTCCGGCGTGGAACCGGGCTCCATCTCGTACGTCGAGGCGCACGGGACGGGGACCGCCCTGGGAGACCCGATCGAGGTGCGCGGGCTGGAGGAGGCTCTCCGCTCCTCCGGTTTCCCCGCGGGAGGCTGCGCCCTCGGCTCGGTCAAGTCGAACCTCGGGCACCTGGAGTCGGCGGCGGGGATCGCGGGCCTGACGAAGGTCGTCCTACAGCTCGAGCATCGCCGGCTCGTCCCGACGCTCCACGCCGAGGTCCTCAACCCGGACCTCGGGCTCCTGGGGACGCCGTTCCGGATCCAGCGGGAGCTCTCGGAGTGGACGGGCTCTCCCCTCAGGGCCGGCGTCAGCTCCTTCGGAGCGGGGGGAGCCAACGCGCACCTCGTCCTGGAGGAAGCGCCGGTACCGGACGGCCGGGAGGAGCGACCGGAGGACGGCACCCCCCGGCTCGTCCTCCTCTCCGCGAGGAACGAGGAGCGCCTTCGCGAGTCGGCCCGCCGGCTCGCCTCGTTCGTGGGGGAGAGGTCCGGACCGGGCCTCGCCCTCGCCGACGTCGCGAGGACCACGCAGCTCGGCCGCGAGGCGATGGAGGAGCGGCTCGCCGTCGTGGCGGGCGACCTGGGCCAGCTGCGGCGCCTCCTGGAGGGATTCTCGGACGGCGCCCCGGAGGAGGGCGGGGTCTTCACCGGGCGGGTGGGGGAGTCCGCGCCCCCGAGGGAAGAGGCGGGACGGCTCAAAGCCCGGTGGCTCTCGGAGGGGAACCTGGAAGAGCTCGCCCGTCTCTGGGTCGCCGGCGCCGAGGTCGACTGGAGCGAGCTCCCGGCGGAAGGGGGGCGGCGCATCTCGATTCCCCCATACCCGTTCGCCCGTGAGCGCCACTGGGTGGCGGGGACGTCGGCCGTGGCCCCCCCGGCCCGCGCCGAGAGCGCCGGGCAGGAGGAGAGGCCGCCCGCGTCCCGGCCGGCGGCCGTCGGGACGAGCCCCCGCGCCTACCTGGAAGGGCTCCTCCTCTCGCAGTTCAAGCTCCGCGTGACGGTCGCGGACGAGAACGTGAACTTCGCCGACCTTGGCCTCGACTCGGTCCTCTCGGCCGAGCTGATCGGCCGGATGGAGAAGGAGCTCGGACCGCTTCCGAAGACCCTCGTCCTCGAGTACCCGACCCTCCGCGCTCTCTCCGAGCACCTCGCGGAAAATCACGGGGAGCGCCTTTCGGCCCCCTCCCCGGCGCCGGTCGAGGCGCGAGGGGGCGGCGATCCCGGACCGGTCGACATCGCGATCGTGGGGATCGCCGGCCGCTACCCGGGAGCCCGGAGCCTCGAGGAGTTCTGGAGCCTGCTCCGCGAGGGACGGACGGCGGTCTCCCGCTGTGCGAGGGAGCGCTGGGCCCTGGTGGGGGTGCCCGCCGCCGACGTGGTCGGGGAGTGGGGGGCGTTCCTCCCCGACGTCGACCGCTTCGACCCGTTCGCGTTCGGGATCACGCCGCTCGAGGCTCGGGGGATGCCCCCCGAGGAGCGTCTGTTCCTGGAGGTGGCCTGGAGGACGCTCGAGGACGCGGGGTACTCGCAGGCGGAGCTCGCGGGCCGGAGCGTGGGCGTCTTCGTGGGAGCCACGGCGAACACCTACCCGCTGGCCCTCGCCGAGGCGAGGCCCTCCGACCTCCCGGCGCCCGACACCTCGTCGTTCTCGCTCGCAAACCGGGTCTCGTACTTCTTCGATTGGACGGGTCCCAGCCTCGTCGTGGACACGGCCTGCTCCTCTTCGCTCGCCGCCCTTCACCTCGCCTGCGAGAGCCTGCGCCGGGGCGAATGCGAGCTCGCCGTGGCGGGGGGCGTGAACCTCTACCTCCACCCGTCGCGGTACCGGCGGCTGGCGCAGGGACGGCTCCTCGCGACCACGGGGCCGAGAGGGCTGTACGAACGTGGCGGAGAGGGGTTCGTCCCCGGGGAAGGGGTGGGCGCCGTCCTCCTCCGGCCGCTGTCGCGGGCGCTCGCGGACGGCGATCACGTCCACGGCGTCATCCGCGCCTCGGGCCTTTCGCACAAGGGGCGGAGCAACGGCTTCCACGCGCCCTCTCCCCGCTCCCAGCCGGCGCTCCTCTCTCGCGTCCTCGCTTCGGCGGGGCTCGACGCCAGCTCGATCGGCTACGTGGAGGCGCAGGCCATTGGCTCCGAAGTCCCGGACGCGGTCGAGTGGCAGGGGCTGGGGCGCGTCTTCGCAGGGGGGACGGCCGGGCGCTGCGCGCTCGGCTCCCTCAAGCCTGCCATCGGGCACCTCGAGGCGGCTTCGGGCATCGCTCAGCTGACGAAGGTCCTGCTCCAGATCCGGCACGGCGAGATGGCGCCGGTCCGGGTGGCGCGGGAGACGAGCGCGGAGATCCGGCTCGAGGGGTCGCCGTTCTTCGTCCCCGAGGCGCCCACCCCGTGGCCGGCCACGGGCCTGGCCCGCCGCGCGCTCCTCGGCTCCTTCGGCGCGGGGGGCGTCGAGGTCTTCCTCGTCGTCGAGGAGCCGCCGGAGGCAGGCCGGGGCGGCCGCGCCCCGCTGCCGCCGCGACCCTTCGAGCGCGTCCGGTGCTGGCTCGACGGGAACGGGCCGGCCGCGACCGTCGGAAAGGCCGCGGAGGCCCCGGCTGGCGCCGCAGGCGATTCGCCGGTGGCGCGTTACTACGACGCCGCCATTCCCCCGGCTGGCGCCGACGAGGAGGCTCTCCTCACCTTCGCCCCGTTCCCCGAGCTCGTGCCCGGGTTCTCCTGGCTGAACGTGATGACCGACCCCGGGCAGTACCCGGCCGAGGCCCGCCTCGTGAGGGAGAAGCAGCTCGAGCTGCGAGGCGTCGCCCTCAGGCACGTGGACCTCGGCAGCGTCCGGCGGCTCCTCGACCTCGGGTGCGGGCTCGCCTCGGACCTGGTCCGGCTGACGAGGGCGAACGGGGCGCTCACGGCGGACGGCTACACGCTCTCTCCGGCCCAGGCGCGCGCGGGAGAGGAGGGGATTCGCCGCGCCGGGCTCGAAGGGCGTTGCCGCGTCTTCTGCCGCGACAGCGCGGCCGAGGCATTTCCCGGCGTCTACGACCTCGTGATCGGCTTCGAGGTGACCTTCCACGTGGAGCGCAAGGAAGCGCTCTTCGCGAACGTCGCGGCCCACCTCGCCCCCGGGGGCCGTCTGGTCCTGGCCGACGTCGTGGCCCGGACCGCCGCGCCCGTGCGGCTCGGGGAGCGGGGCCAGTTCACGAGCAACGTCGAGGAGTGGTGTGCCGTCCTCGCGAGGGCGGGCCTGTACGTCGCCGGCTGCGTGGATGCCAGCCGCGAGGTCGCGACCTTCCTCTCCAACCCCGATTTCGATGCCGACCTCGCCCGGCTGGCCGAGCGCCGGCCCGACCTCCGGGCCGTCGCCGAGGAGCACCGGGGGTGGCACGGGTTCGGCCTCGCCCTCGACGCGGGACTCCTCTCCTACGTGCTCCTGTCGATCGAGCAGGGGGGAGGCCAGAGCGTGGAAGAGCTCTCCGGGCGGAGCCGAGCGGCGCTCGTGGAGCCGGTCCCGTACCGGCAGGCGCTCCGGGAGGCCGAGGAGGGCCGGAACGCGGCGGGGCCGAGGACGATCCCGGCGCCCGTGGCCGGGCCGGCTCCTGTCGAGGCGCCGGACGTGGCGTCGCTGGTCGAGCGGATCACCGGGATCGCGGCCCGCGCGCTCGGGACGGAGGCCGCGAGGCTCGATCCGGGCACCCCGCTCGCCGAGTACGGGGTCGGCTCCCTCCTCGGCCTGAAGCTCCTGGAGGAGATCAACCGGGAGCTGGGTTCGCGCCTCGAAATTAGGGCCCTCTACGACCACCCGACGCTCCGGGCGCTCGGCCGCCACGCCGCGCGGGAGCTCTCCGCCACGGGGCCTGTCGCGTCCCGTGCCGTGAGCGTCGCCCCGGGGGCGACCCGGCCGGAGGGCGACATCGCCGTGATCGGGATGGCGGGGCGATTCCCCCTCGCCCGCGAGGTGAGCCAGCTGTGGCGGAACCTGGCGGCGGGGGTCGACGCGGTCACGGAGGTGCCGGCCAGCCGCTGGGACTGGCACCGGCACTTCGACCCGAACCCGCGCGCCGCGGACCGGACGGTGAGCCGGTGGGGCGGCTTCGTGGACGGCGTCTTCGAGTTCGACCCGGCGTTCTTCCGCATCTCGCCCTCCGAGGCGCTCGTGATGGACCCGCAGCAGAGGCTCTTCCTCGAGGCCTGCTGGACGGCGCTGGAAGACGCCGGCTACGCCGGGTCTGCGGTGGACGGGGCGCGCTGTGGCGTGGTGGCGGGGGCGCTCGACGGCGACTACCGGAAGCGGCTGCGGCGCGAGGGCGCCGCCCCTCGCGTGGCGCAGTCGATGCTGGGGAACTCGGGCTCCATCCTGGCGTCGCGTATCGCGTACTTCCTCAACCTGAAGGGCCCGGCCCTCAGCGTCAACACCGCCTGCTCGTCGGCTCTCGTGGGTGTTCACCTCTCGTGCGAGAGCCTGCGGCGGGGAGAGACCGACCTCATGCTGGCCGGCGGCGTGACGCTCTACCTCGACGAGGAGCCTTTCATCCTGATGAGCAAGGCCGGGATGCTCTCGCCCACCGGACGCTGCCGGGCGTTCGACGACGACGCCGACGGCATCGCGGTGGGGGAGGCCGTGGCCGTGGTCGTCCTGAAGCGCCTCGCCGACGCGCAGCGCGACGGCGACCGCGTCTACGGCGTGATCCGGGGCTCGGGCGTCAACCAGGACGGCCGGACGAACGGGATCACGGCGCCGAGCGGGGAGGCGCAGACCGCGCTCGTCCGCGAAGTGCTGGAGAGGAGCGGCGTCGACCCCGGGACGATCGGGTACGTGGAGGCGCACGGCACCGGGACGCGCCTCGGCGACCCGATCGAGGTCCGGGCGCTCACCGACGCGTTCCGGGCCTTCACGGACCGCCGGGGTTTCTGCGCGCTCGGCTCGGTGAAGAGCAATCTCGGCCACACGTCGGCGGCGTCGGGCGTCGTCGGCCTCGTCAAGGTCCTCCTCTCCCTCCGTCACGAGTGCATCCCGCCGACGCTCCACGTCACGCGTGAGAACGGACACCTCGGCCTCGAGTCGAGCCCCTTCTTCGTGAACCGCTCTCCCCGGGGCTGGCCGGCGAGGAAAGGGGCGCCGCGACGGGCCGCCGTCAGCTCGTTCGGCTACAGCGGGACGAACTGCCACGTGATCGTGGAGGAAGCTCCGCCGCGCGCCGTGTGCGGAAGCGTCCCGACGGGGGAAGGGCTTCCCGGCTCTCCCCGGGGCGACGCCGGCGTGGAGCTCGTCCCTCTCTCCGCCCGGACCGAGGAGCGGCTGCGCGATTACGCGACCGAGCTCCTCTCGTCCCTCGAGGGGCCGGGCGTCCCCCCCGACGACGCGGTCGACGACGCCCGCCGGGCCCTCGCGGAAGTGGCTGCCGTCTTCCAGCTGCGCGAGCCGATGGAGGCGCGTCTGGCCGCCGTCGTCTCGAGCCTGGCCGGGCTCCGGGCGAAGCTCCGCGGCTTCCTGGCCGGCGAGCCGGGCGAGGCGGGCCTCTTCCGCCCCGGCACGCTCCCGACCCAGGAGGGCCACGACTGGAGTTCGCTGGCCAGCCAGTGGGTCTCGGGGGCCGAGGTCGGCTTCCGAGAGCTTCGCCGGAAGGCGGGAATCCCTCTCCCGGAGCGTCGCCTCGACATCCTCCCGACCTATCCGTTCGCGAGGGGGAGCTACGGGCTCCCCGCTCCCGAGGCGGCCCCGGCCGCGTCGCCGTCCCCTTCCTCGAGGGTCGTGGAGCGGCTCGACGGGACGGACCCACGCGTCTGCGAGCACGTCGTCCAGGGCGTGAAGACGCTCCCGGGGGTCGCGGCCCTCGAGATGGCCCGTGCGGGGGGAGAGAGGGCGCTGCCGGGGAGGGGCGTCTCGGGGCTCCGGGACGTCGTCTGGTCGAGGCCGGTCACCGTCCCCGAGGGGACCGTCGTCGAGCTGGAGCTGGAGGTGAAGGAGCGGCCCGGCGGAGAGGTGACGTTCGTCCTGTCGAGCGGCTCCGTGGAGCACGTCCGGGGACGGCTCGTGTTCGGGGAGGGGACCGGCCGGGAGGACGGCCCCGCCGGCCCGCTCGACCTCGCGGCCATCCTGAGTCGCTGCACGCGCTCGACCGGCGGGGAGGAGTTCTACCTGGCGTTCGGGACGAGCGGGGTCGCGCACGGCCCCTCGCTCCGCTCCGTGAGGGAACTCCTGGCGGGAGACGGGGAGGCGATCGCCCGGCTGGAATGGCCCGAACCGTTCCCGCTCCCCGGCGCGCGCCTCGACCTCGCGATGCTCGACGGGGCCCTGCAGACGGTCCTCGGGATCCTGGGGACGGAGGGCGGGAACGTCCTCTATCTCCCCTACGCCCTCCAGGCGCTCGACGTCGCGGGAGATCTCCCCGCTCGTGCCTACTCCCACGCGGTCGCGCGTCCCGACGACGAGCCGGGGAGGGAGGCCGGGACGCGCCGGTTCGACGTCACCCTCGCCGACGAGGGAGGGTGCGTCGCCGTGAGACTGACGGGCCTGGCCCTGCGCCCCGTCGCGGGGGCGGGGCCGGAGGTCTCTCCGGCCGCGGCTGTCCGGGGAGGCCTGGCCGCAGGGCTCCTCGTCGTCGGGCCGACCTGGGCTCCCTCCCCGCTGGCCGCCGCGCCGGCGTCGCCCCTGGGGGCTGTCGTCCTCTTCGACGGCCGGCCCGGCCGGGGTGAGGCCCTGCGGCGGGCGATCGCGGGAGAAGAAAGCGATGGCGGGGGAGACCTCGCGGTCGAGGTGGTCGCCGGGGATCGCTTCCGTTCGCTCGGCGGACTCTCGTTCGAGGCGCGCCCCGGCTCGCCCGAGGACGCGCGGGCGCTGACGGGCGAGCTGGTGTCTCGCGGCATCGCGCCCAGGACCGTCCTCGTCCTCTGGACCGGGGACGCGCCGGATCTCGAGTCCCAGCTCGTGCGAGGGTTCGATTCGTGCCTCTCGATCGCTCGCTCGGTGACGACTGCATGGCCCGGCCGGCGAGTCGACCTCCTCGTCGTGGCCGGGGAGGGCGTGGAGGGCGCCGAGCCCGCCCTCGCCGCGCTCGGAGGCCTGGCCCGGAGCCTGTCGCGGGAAGCTCCCCACGTCTCGTGCCGGGTCGTCCACGTGCCGGAGGCGCTCCTCCGGGCGGAGGCCGCGCCGGACCTCGTCTCGCTCCTCCTGGCGGAAGCGCGAGGAGGCGCGGCGATCGACCGCGAGGTGCGGTACTCGGGGAAGGAGAGGCTCGTCCTGGGTCTCTCGGAGATCGACCTGCCCCACGGCGCGGAGAGCGCGGCACCGGGGCCGGAGGTCTCCCTCGTGACGGGGGGGATAGGCGGGCTGGGGCGGCTCTTCGCCTCGCACCTGGCCCGGCGTCCCGGCGCGAGGCTCGTCCTCTCCGGCCGCTCGGCGCCGGACGAGGCGAGCGCCTCCTTCCTGCGGGAGCTGGAGGGGCTGGGGGCCGAGGCGATCTACGTTCCCGCCGACGTCGCGAGTCCCGAGGACGTCGAGCGCCTCCTCTCTTCTGCGCGGAGCCGGTTCGGGTCGGTGAACGCCGTCTACCACGCCGCGGGGGTGGCGGCGCCGGGCGCCGGACGGGCCGTCCTCTCTCCGAAGGTCCAGGGGTCGCTCCTCCTCGACGAAGCCACGAGAGAGGAGCCGCTCCGGCTGTTCGCGCTCTTCTCGTCCGTCGCCGGGGTCCTGGGGGACGACTTCCAGCCGGGATACGCGTTCGCGAACGCGTTCCTCGACCGCTTCGCGCTCCGCCGCGAGGGGAGGAGGGCGCTGGGTCTCCGCCGCGGACGGACGCTCTCGATCGCGTGGCCCCCCTGGCGGGACGGCGGCATGCAGGGAGGGCCGGAACGGGAGCGGCTCCTCGCGTCGCTCGGCCTCGTGCCGCTCGGCGCCGCCGAGGGAATCGCGCTCTTCGAGAGGATCGCGGCGTCGGAGTGGAGCCGCTGCTTGCCGCTTCCGGGCGACGTCGTGCGGCTGCGGCACCTCGTCTCCGGCGCGGCCCTCACGACTTCGCCGCGATTGCAGGCCGGCGGACCGGCCGGGGCCGTCGCTCCGGCCGCGGTCGCGCCGTCCTTCGACGCCGTCGAGTCCGCGAGACGCGGTGTCCGGGAAGCCGTCTGCGAGATCCTGGGTGTGCGGCCCGGAGACGTCGACCTCGACGCGGACCTGCGCGACCACGGTTTCGACTCGATCGGGTTCACCGAGCTGGCCAACCGGCTGAACGACCGCTGGGGCCTCTCCCTCACGCCGGCTCTCTTCTTCGAGCATCCCACCCTGGAGAGCGTCGCCACGGCCGTCGCGGCCCGCCTCCCCGCGCCGCCGGAGACGCCCCGTCCCGTGCCCGGGAGGGCCGGGGAGGCCCCGTCCCCCCAGCCCGCGAGCAGGCCAGAGGGCGGGGCCGGGTCGACCTCCCGCGCGGTGGCTCCGCCGCCCGGCGGACCGGTGCCTCCATCTCCGGAGGGAGAGAGGGCTCGGCACGCCCCGGGTGAAGGCCCCGAGCCGATCGCCGTCATCGGCATGAGCGGGGTGATGCCCGGCTCGAGGGACCTCGAGACGTTCTGGCGGCACCTCGCTGCCGGGACCGACCTCGTGACGGAGGTCCCCGCGGAGCGCCAGGACGCGAGCGGAGGGGCGGCGGACGAGACGGGGGGCCCGGTCGCGAGACGCGCCGGCTTCATGCCGGACGTGGACCGGTTCGACGCGGCCTTCTTCGGCATCTCGCCCCGCGAGGCGAGCCTCATGGACCCGCAGCAGAGGCTCTTCCTGGAGACGGTCTGGGCGACGATCGAGGACGCGGGGTACCGGGCGTCGGACCTGGCGGGCTCGTCGACCGGGGTCTTCGTGGGGGTGGCGAGCCTCGACTACGGCAACCTGATGGCGCGCGCGGGGGTGCCTGGCGACGCCCACTCCACGACGGGGATCTCGCATTCGGTCCTGGCCAACCGCGTCTCGAGCTTTCTCGACCTGCACGGCCCGAGCGAACCGATCGACACCGCCTGCTCGAGCTCCCTCGTCGCCATCCACCGCGCCATCGAGTCGATGCGGGGCGGCGACTGCGACCTCGCGATCGCGGGGGGGGTGAACGCGCTCCTCTCCCCGGACCTCTTCGACGCGTTCTCGAAGGCCGGGATGCTGAGCCCCGACGGCTGCTGCCGGACCTTCGACGCCTCCGCGAACGGGTACGTCCGGGGCGAGGGGGTCGGCGCCGTCCTCCTCAAGCCCCTCTCCCGCGCGCTCGCCGACGGCGACCAGATCCACGGCGTGATCCGGGGCTCGGCCGAGAACCACGGCGGACGGGCGACGAGCCTCACGGCCCCCAACCCGAAGGCGCAGTCGGCGGTCATCGTCCGGGCCTGCGAGCGGGCGGGGGTCGACCCGGCCACCCTGACGTACGTGGAGGCTCACGGCACCGGGACCCGCCTGGGGGACCCGGTCGAGGTGAACGCCCTCAAGGAGGCCTTCTCAGAGCTCTTCCGCCGGCGCGGAGAGGAGCCCCCTCGGGAGCCCACCTGCGGCCTCGGCACGGTGAAGACGAACATCGGCCACCTCGAAACGGCCGCGGGGATCGCGGGAGTCCTCAAGGTCCTCCTCTCGTTCCGCCACCGCCTCCTCCCGGCCACCCTTCACTTCCGGGAGCTGAACCCGTTCATCGACCTCTCGGGGAGCCCGTTCTACGTGGTCGCGAGCGCCCGGGAGTGGGCGCCCGCGATGGACCGGGCCGGGCGGCTGGTGCGGCGGGCCGGCGTCAGCTCCTTCGGCTTCGGCGGGGCGAACGCCCACCTCGTCCTGGAGGAGTTCGTGCCGGGCGGGACGTCGCCCGCATCCCCCGGGGAGCGGCTCTTTCCCCTCTCGGCGCACAGCGAGGAGCGGCTGAGGGAGTACGCGGGCCGCCTGGCGCGGTTCGTCGAGGAAGGGACGGAGCTTCCCGAGCCGGAGTTCCTCTCCCGCGTGGCGTTCACGCTCCAGGCGGGACGGGAGGCGATGGAGGAGCGGCTGGCCTTCACGGCCGCGAGCCGCGCCGAGCTCAGGGACCGGCTCGCGGCCTTCGCGGCCGGCGATGTCGCCGGCGGCGTGCGGCGGGGCACCGTCCGGAGCGGCGGCCACGGTGAAGGAGTGCTGATCGACGGCGAGGAGGGGCGCGACTTCGTCAGGGCGCTGACCCTGAACGGGAAGCTCGACCGGCTCGCGCGGCTGTGGGTCACGGGCGCCGAGGTGGACTGGAACCTCCTCGACCCGGTCCATCCCCGCAGGATCTCCCTGCCGTCGTACCCCTTCGAGCGCCGGCGCTTCTGGTTCGACCAGGGGCCGGAGCCCCTTCCGCTCCCGATCCGGAGGGAGGCCGCGCAGGAGG
>CAIMWE010000142.1 GCA_903845115.1 uncultured Acidobacteriota bacterium
GCGGCTCTCGTCGACGGTCAGGACGAGGCAGCGATTGAGGAGCTCCTCGTCGATCTCGACGGCGGTGGTCGTCAGGAAGATCATCACCGGCCCTTCGACCCGGTACTCCTGGGTGACGAGCTTGCCGGTCTGGGGGTCCTTCCCGGTGGAGGCGATCGTCAGCTCGCCTTCGGACTGGAGGAGCTTGAGGGCGTAGGTGGCGCGCTCGGCCCCCTCCGCCTCGGCGATGGCGAGGACCTTGTGACGGAGGCTCTTGGACTCGCCGAAGTAGAAGAGCGACATGCCGGTGAGGGCGGAGTACTTCTCCCGATCCTCCTCCGGCAGGAAGGCGAGGACGGCCTCCATCAGGGCCGACTTCCCGGCGGCCGAGGAGGACTGGACGATGACGGCCAGCGGCTTGTCGAGCTTGCGGGATACGGCGGCGAGGTAGGCGGTCAGCTTGTTCGTTTCCTCGCCGACGAGGCCGCAGGCGTCGAAGTCGGTCAGGATCCGGTCGAGGAGCTTCGGGTCTCTCAGGAGGTCGAGGGCGCGTGGCCCATCCCGCTCCCGGGAACGGTCTCGGCGACGACTCTATCGGGGTCGGTCTGACCGGGCGCGAAGGATGACATCCTTCAAGGGGACTTCCCTGGAGCGGCCGGACTGCACATTCCGGAGCCGCCGTTCAGAATCCACCGCCCAGGATTCCCTCCATTCCGCGTCCTGCAAGTCTTCCAGACTTCGGATCAGCAGGCTGGCCAGCTCCGCCCGCTTCCGGTGGGGGAGCTGCATGGCGGCCGCGAACAGCTTCTCGGGGGTCACGAGAGAAAGTCTACGCTCAATCCGCGCCTGCCACGGCGACCGTCGCCTCACCTGGAAGGGGGTCCCTTTGAAGAGCCCTTCCAGGATTCAGCTCAGATTCAACCGCGTACCAACCCGCCCGCCCTTTCCAAGTCATCCAGCCCTCCGAAGGGAAACCCCCGCACTTCAAGGCGAACTCGGCGACCGCCGTGGAAGAGATCCGCGTGGGCTGTGTCCTGCCCCATCGCGTGAAGGGCCTTCCAGGTTTCCATCCTCACCGGGTAGGCGAGGGTCGCCGTAACGTCATCCGCGTCGTACAGCGACGCGTAGGCCAGCACTTGATGGAGGTCGGCCCTGTGGGTTTCGCGCAGCTCCTCTGCCATCCGGCGCCAACCTTCCTCGTCGACCTCGACAAGGTGAGCCTTGTACTTCGCGTCAACGATACGAACGGAACGCCCACGCCGAACGACAACGTCAGGAGCCAGGTGGCCGAGAGATCGGAGGGAACTGCTCGTCCAGTGGAGAGGAAAGACGGTCTGCCCCAAGCGGCCCACGAGCACATCTCCGCCAACGAGAGCAGCCTCCCGACGAACCACCGCCTCGACCCATCGTTCCCAGAGCACATCAAGCGAGAGCTGCCACGCAAGGCCGTCCTGTTCGCGCCCGCCGCCAAGCCCGCGCTCGTCAACGATCCACGCAAGAGCCTCGACCCCCCGGACAAGGGCCTCTGTCGAGAGGCCAGCCCGATTCATCTCGGACTGAAGTCTCTCGCGGCGCGGCATCAGGGGCACGGCATCCGCGAGCCCCTCGATGAGACGAACCGCTTCGCCGGCCAGCGAGACCGCCACCGGATCCCGCCCCCCGACTATGACGAGATCGCGATGCACCTTTTCGAGGGCCCAGCGGATGTGTCGCCGCAAGATCGGGTCCGATGCGAGATCTGGAAAACGACACGGAACCCTAGCCCATTGACCCCGTACCATCGATTCGTGGCAGTACTTCCCCCAGAGGATCCTCCCGCGCGGCTGGCGAACGACTTCCTCACGGTCTCGATAGCCGGGTCGAAGGGACCGAAGGAGCGCCGCTAGCCTGATCAGAATCGGACCCGCCAAGACCCACGGGGGAACCTCTCGGCCGCTCCCGGGCACCAAAGGGAGAAGCAGTAAGTCCGGCGCTGCCGACCATCCCGTCTCATGGAGGACCCGCCCCACGCCTCTCCAACCGAATCGCGGTTCGACGACGAGTCCTGCAGCTACCTTCCCCGTTTGCCCCGATCGGAGCGGAATCGCACCCGTCCGTCCTCCCGGTTGAATACGAACGACCGTGCCTCGCCCGCCAGCCAAGACCTCGGGCTTTACGTCGAGCGCAGCGAATGCTTCCGCGTTCGTCCGAAGGAAGGACTCGGCGAACGGCCCCCACCCTGGCTCCCGTTGCGCGGGCGCGAACCCGTCCGGACCGATCGTGACAGGCCTACCGTGGTCCGTAGCGCGATATAGCCGCCGCTGTTCCGGAGCATGTGCGACCCGCCCCACCCGAGACGAAGTGTTCAGGCTCTTCGAGGCCTTCTTTCGTCGCTCAGGCGCTGGGGACGCTGACATCTGCGATCATGTCGCGAACGGCGTGCAATTCGGCGCCGGCCGGACCCAAGACCCCCTGCCGAAGGTACTCGTCAAGCAGAGGTAGGAGTTCGTACCTGAGTCGCGTCCGTAGCTCGGCCTCGTCCCGGACCAAGAAGTACGCGTGACCCGGAAGGAGATCAAGCGCCTCGTCCGGAGCGTGCTCAACGAATACGTCCGTCAGCTTGTCGAAAAGCTCCGTAGCGAGCGAAATCCCCTGCCGTTCGACCACGTCTCGATCAGGTGGAACTGGCACGAACGCAAATCGTCGACGGATCGCTAGATCGATGCCAGCGACGCTCCGGTCGGCCGTGTTCATCGTCGCCAAGACGTAGAGTCCTTCGGGAAGGGTGAAGTCAGACGAGCCGTCCACAACGTGCGGCAACCGGATGGTTCGGGCTCTTTCACCGCCAACCTCGCGACATTCGAAAAGGTAGATCGCCTCTCCGAGCACCTTCCCCAGGTCGGCCCGGTTCACCTCGTCCACGACGAGCAGAAACGGGGCCTCTCTCGCCTGCGCCGCAGCTTCGAGAAGCCAGCCCTGTCTGACACTGAACCGCAGTTGTTGATTGCTGGCGTCCGGGGAAAGTCCGACGACGAAGTCCTCGTATGTAACAGACGGGTGGAACTGCACGGTCATGCCTCGGCCCTCGAATCCGGTCACCCGCACCTCATCGGCCAGACGGGTCTTTCCCGTGCCCGGCGGCCCCTGCAGAATCACGAATCGCCGCTGTTGAAGAAGCCCGTAGATGTCGTTCGCCGTCACGCGCGGAAACAGGTCCGAACGCAGCTCGGCATGGTACTCGTCGAACTCCCCCTTCGTGGCCGCGAGCGGCTGCCAACCGCGCTCGAAGGCATAGAGATCGAGAAACGCCCGAACGGTCTCGCGGGCACGCTCTTGCTCCAACGGCACCGCCGCGATGCAATAGAGTTCTCGCCCGTAACGCTTTAGCGCGGCGTCGAACCCCTCGAATCGACGCGTGACGCTCTTCGGGATCTCGACTCCAAGGGAGGCCGGATCCGGTTTCGTCCAAACGTCGATCCCCTTGCGAGTCAGATGCCGGCGCAACGCGGCAACCCGCCGGCGATGGCCCGGGCGGGTCAGAATCCCTTCGTCAGGCGACAAGCCCCTGGTTCCTACGACCAGCGCAATCAAACTGCCGGCTTCGCGGGTCGGAAACCAGACGAGACTCGTCCCGCCGTAGGGACCCGACGTCGGGTTATCGGGGCTGATCAGGCCGGCCCAAGGGACTCCTTTGTCGTCATCGTCGCCCTGCGCCAGCGCATAGGCGTCGCGGGCCTGGAACGACTTGTCCGTCAGCCTGGAATACCGGCCCTTCACCGTCTGCTCGAGCAAGGGCCGGAGACCAGCGTCGGCACCCTTCAGTCCCCTTGACACAGTCTCAGCGAGCGTCGAGAGCACGTCATCTTGAACACGCGGCATCCTTGAATCGTAACCGAAGACCTATGTCCCTCCCTCCACCTATCGAGCGCCCAGCCAGCTTTCCATGGCAAGCGTACGCTCCTGGCCGCCATCCGCATTCACGGGAGCTCCCTTTCGCTGTAGAGCTCGGTAGTCTCCCGACATGGACGTTCCCACCTACCCGGCCGATCCCGAAGTGGCGGCCCGCCTCGTCGGCTTCATTCAGGATGCAGCTCATCTCGCGGGGTGCGAAATACTCCACGTCACGGATCCAAGGCGGACTCCGCTTCAGTTCTCTATTGACGGACCCCTGATCGGTCGAATCGGGGTCGTTTGCTATGCCTCGCCGATGACAGCCTGCTATCGGCCTAGACGCGTTGGTCGTACCCTCGAATTCACCATCGCGTCCGCTCCGACCGACAGCGCCCACCCGGGATTCTGGAAGGACCCATTCGCCCTCTTCACGACCATAGTCGTCGGAATCGACTTCATCGGTGGCCTCTTCGTCGGCGCCGACCCTCAAACACAGGATCCCCTTCGACTTCCTAGGAGAATCGTCGTGCCCCCGAGCATGGCGAGGAGGCTCCTCTCCAGAGGCTGGCACTCGTGGGAGCGCACTGAAGGGGAGACCGAGGCCTTCGGTTTCTGCGAGACGATCGTCGGCGCAACACAGGCGTGGTTCAGTGAGTACGTCCGTTTCGAATCGCTCGCGACCGGCCTGGATCCCGGCCACCGTCAGCTACTTTCCGAGAGGCTCTTCGTGCGCGCCGCGAAACAGGATTCACTGCGCTAACGACCTGTTTGATCGGATCCGGCGCGCCCGCGGTTCAACCAGTGGCGGCGAGCACTATCCATGCACTCCGAGGCCCCCCCGATCTTCGCCCTCAAGAGAGGCAGGGATCGAACCACCGCTCGACCGGTGCTTGCCGCAGCACAGAACGCGGCGTCGCGCTCCTTCGTCGCAAGGTCGCGAGCGGACAGAGGGCTGACCTGATCTGCTCGGACCGAAGCGCGATGAAGGAATCCCCTCCTCCCTCTGTCGAGTTCAGGTAAACAACCCCGTCGTATCCCTTCTTCTCAAGGGCACGCCGAAACTCGGTTTCACCGAAGAAGCCCGCGTCCCGGCATTCCCGCACACCGCGATTCGACAAAATGCCCGCCTCAGCGAGTGCGACAACCACGTCTCCAGGCTCCCAGCAAGCCAGGTCCGGAAGACGCAGCGGGGCTCTGATCGACAGAAAGACGGGGATGATCCGTGCGTGTTCGAAGGCGCGAATCTGTAGGAGGCGCGCGTTCGCGGCTCCCGGTGAACCGAAATGAAATCCGACGTCCTCGGTGACCGCGAACTCCGCGAAGTCCTCTTCAGCGTCGGTTCCGTGATACATCACCTTCGGTCGGCCACCCTCATCAACGACCCTTGACCCTTCGAACCACCTCTCGAATTCCAACACCGCGGCTTCTGTACCACATCTCCCAGCGACCATGTCAGCTCCCGGAACCCTATCCTTCAAAGACACTGATCGTCAGAGAGCCGCTCAAGGCCTCTACGACGTGGCTGCGTTTCCTTCTGGCGCGCCTCTCTGGAACCAGTTGCGTTAGGCACTTCCGCGGCTGCCTGACTCAGGATCTTACAAAGACACTCGAGCGCTCGTCCACGTGTCTTGGCGTCGCGGAAAGACCAACGCCGCGAAGAGCCAGGGGCACGGGAGCCGGAGGCCTGGACTACGGCTTCGAGGCTGCGGGGCTCGAGACGGCCGCGGCGCTCGAGATGGACCGCGACTGCGTCAGGACGCTCCGCGCCAATCGCCGCTGGCCGGTCATCGACAAGGACATCCTCCAAACCTCCTCCAAGGAGATACTCGAGGCCGGGGGCCTCGAAAAGGGTGAGCCCGACGTGCTGATGGGCGGGCCGCCCTGCCAGCCGTTCTCCAAGAGCGGCTACTGGGCTCGCGGGGACTCACTTCGCCTGGACGACCCCCGAGCAGCAACGCTGAGCGCCTATCTTCGGGTCCTGGAGGAGACGCTGCCGAGGACGTTCCTTCTGGAAAACGTCGAAGGCCTCGCCTACGAAGGGAAGGACGAGGGGCTCGCGCTCCTTCTCGACGCCATCGCAAAGATCAATCGCCGGACGGGCGCCCGCTACGAGCCGGTGGTCGGCCGGCTCAACGCCGCCGACTACGGCGTGCCGCAGCTCCGGCAGCGGGTCTTCGTGATCGGCTCGCGGGAGGGCAAGAAGCTCCGCTTCCCCGAGCCGACGCATCGCGACCCGGACGAGCCGGGCCTGCTCTGGGACCTGCCGCCGCACCGCACGGCCTGGGACGCCATCGCAGACGTGACACCAGACCCCACCGAGGCGCTCGGTATCCAGGGGAAGTGGGCCGAGCTCCTGCCGTCGATCCCGGAGGGACAGAACTACCTCTGGCACACCGAGCGCTACGGCGGCCTCCGCCTCTTCGGCTGGCGGCGTCGCTACTGGTCGTTCCTTCTGAAGCTCGCCAAGAACCGCCCCTCCTGGACGATCCAGGCGCAGCCCGGCCCTGCCATCGGACCATTCCACTGGAAGAGCCGCAGGCTGAGCGTCCGTGAGCTGTGCAGGCTCCAGACGTTTCCGGACGACGTGACGGTCACGGGGAGCCGCATCGCGCAGCAGCGCCAGATCGGCAACGCGGTGCCGTCGCTCCTCGGCGAGGTCCTCGCGAGAGAGATCCGCGTGCAGCTGCTCGGACTGAGGCCGCTCAGGAGCGCGCTGCGGCTGATGCCTCCCGATCGCTCCCCTGCTCCGCCGCCCGAGCGGGTGGTCCCCGCTCCTCCTCGCTTCCGGGAGATGGTCGGCGCTCACGAGGCTCACCCCGGCACCGGCAAGGGGACGCGCGCCTCGGCCAGGGCCGCCGCGCACGCCTGAGCGCTTGGCCGACCTCTACCCGAAAGAGACTCGCTCCTACGTGATGTCCCGCATCCGCAAGCGGGACACGAAGCCGGAGCTGCTGCTTCGTCGCGCGCTCTTTGCGCTCGGCGTCCGGGGGTGGCGCCTTCGTGCGAAGCTCCCCGGCACGCCCGATCTCGTGTTCGCCCGCGTGCACCTGGCCGTCTTCGTCGACGGCTGCTTCTGGCACGGCTGCCCCCGCTGCGCGATCCCTCGGCCCAAGAGCCACAAGC
>CAIMWE010000143.1 GCA_903845115.1 uncultured Acidobacteriota bacterium
CACCTCCGTCTAGGGATAGCCGCAACTAGCTCTATACCATAGATTTACGATGGAGGGGCGCCTCTCCCGGGGTGTCCGCGGACAGCATGGGACCACGGAAATAGATACCCACTTCGATTCCGTCATGAGACGGTGTTCCAGACGCTCCAGACCGAGGAGCCCCTCGCTGGAGCAGGCGATCGGCGGGATCGGTCCCCTCATCGGCGAGAGTCGGCTGTGTCGCGAGACCCCGGACACGGCCCGCTACCATTGCTCCCTGTCCAGTTCTTCCACCGCCTCGAAGTGCGTGTCGCGTGTGACGAGCGTCAAGCCATGCTGGAGGGCCGTTGCGGCTATCCAGATGTCGTTCTCCGGGATCAGACGCCCGTGCGCCGCGAGGTCTCGCTTCAGGGCACCATACCGGCGGGACGTCTCGTGCTCGCAGCCGAGGATGCTGATGTTGCCGGCGAATTCCTCGATCCGCTCGACGTTCCTGTCGACGTTCTTCGACTTCCTGGCTCCGAAGTACAGCTCCCCCAGCACAACGACGTTCACGAACGTCTCCGGCTCGATCGCGAGCCTCGCCTGGACGGCCTGATCACCTCGGAGGAGCTCGATCACGACATTGGAGTCCAGCAGGTATCTACCACTCATTCACGTCGACCCGCTCGCACGCACCTTCGATCGCATCCTGCATCTCCCGCGCCGAGTCCTCGTCCAGTGTGCCGGCAAACCGAAGGAGGTCGCGCCCCGGGGTTCCTTTCGGGTTCGAGAGCACGAGGGCGTCGGCAAAGGCGATCACTCGCCGCTGGAGCTCGACCGGAAGCTGATCGATCCGGGAGAGCAACTCATCCTTGATGATGGCGCTGACCATGTCGACGTCCTTTCTCGCGCCACGGGGCGCAGCTCGATTCTATGAGACCGGCGCCTGCGCTGCCCATTCTCGCTCCGAAGGCTCGGACCTCAACCGCAGCACGGGTCCGCTGGCGCAACCTAGGCTAGCCGGCAGTTCCGGATCGAAACAGTGCCTACCGACACTGGCGCCGGGTGACTCCGTAGATACATCGCCAGCGAACGCCGCCATGTCCCGGTGGAGCCGTCCCCGAAACAGGCATTCACATGCGCACTCCGCTTGACTTCTCTCAAAGGACAGAAAGAATCATCCCTGCTCTGAGCTAGGAAGATGACGCGATGAACCTGGGATCAGCCCTCGTGGGGCTCTTGATTGCCGTGGTGGTCAAGGGCCTTGTCATGGCTCTGGCTGCGCGACTTCTCATCCGCCTCTACCGCACCCTGCACCCGGTTCCATCACGGCCGCCCTGGCTGCACCTGCCAGAGGAGGAGGTCGCCCCTGTCGGCATCCTCTGGTGGTCGCTGGTCCTCTTCGGAACGTCCGAGGTGACGTGCGGCGTGGAGATGTATGTCCTGCTCCGTTCCTCGCCGCTCCTCTCCGGCTTTCACTCGATCGCGTCGGGCCTTGCAATGGGCGTCTTCGCACTGGGGCTCTTCCAGCTCCAGGAGGGGAGGCTCTTTCGATACGGAGGTCCCGCGTGCCTCCTGAACCGCTTCTGCCATGGCTGCACGATCGACGAAGCGGCGGGCTGCAAGTATCGGTCCCTCTTCCTGATCGTGGCGACTTTCGTGGCGCTGGCCGCCATCCCGCCCCTTTTCGCTTCCACCGCCCGGATGGACCCGGACCCGCGCGCCTTCCTCATTCCCTTCCCCCCCATCGAGAGCTGGTATCTCCATACAGTCATCCCCTGGCTGAGGTCCGTCTATCCGGCCTACGATCCGATGGCCGCCGCGTACTACCTCCCTGCAAGCGAGCTCGTCATCGAGTTCAGGCTCCTCCCGCTGGTCGCCGGCCTTGGCGCCGTCGTCGGCATCCAGCGGCTTCTGAGACGTCAGGAGCTGGTGGGCCTGAAGCTCGTCGCCTTTGCCGCCGGAGTCCTTTGCTACAGCCTCTTCGAGCTCGTCTGCTATCGGGGAACGGGCGACATCCTGGCTGGATCGCTCCTGCACGAGGCCGCGGAGCTCTGGTTCCTTGTGGCGACGAGCGAGTTCTTGGTCCGGAGCTTCCCGGCGGAACGCCTCCACCCGGCGCAAGCGGCCAGCTCGCTCTCGGAGACGGCATGAGCGGAACCCTGAAGCTCCCGTCGCGGAGTCTGGCCGAGCAGACCTACTTCTCGATGACGAAGAGCCTCTGCCGGGTGTGTCGAAAGGCGGTGGACGCCAAGATCGTCTTCCGCGGCGAGGAGGTCTTCCTCGACAAGTTCTGCCCGACGCACGGCAAGGAGGACGTCCTCGTCTCGTCGTCCGTCGACTGGTACCTGGACGCCCTTTCGTTCATCGCCCCGGCGTCCCCGCCGTTCCGGCCTGTCACGGCGACGACGGAGGCTGGGTGCCCGTTCGACTGCGGTCCCTGCGCCTCGCACCAGCAGAGGGTCTTCCTCCCCGTCATCCCGATCACCTCGGCGTGCAACATGAGCTGCCCGGTCTGCTACACGGTGAACCGGAACGTCGACGCGTACGCCCTGTCGGGAGAGGGGCTGGGCCGCCTGCTCGAGCGTCTGGTCGAGGACGGGACCGGGCGCGACATCCTGAATTTCACCGGCGGCGAGCCGACGCTCCACCCGGACCTTCTCGGTCTTCTCCGGAGAAGCCGGGACGCCGGGTTCCGCCAGCTCACCGTCTCGACGAACGGGCTGAGGCTCCTGGACGAGGCGTACGTTACGGCCCTCGCCGAGCTGGACGCCCGGATCGTCCTGTCGCTCGACACGTTCCGGCCCGCGACCGACAAGGCGCTGGTCGGCGCTGACACGGTCGAGGCAAAGCTGAAGGCCCTCGATCTCCTCGGGAAGCACGGCGTCGCCACGACGATCCTCCCGGCCGTCGCACGCGGACACAACGACGACGAGGTAGGCGCTCTTCTCGATCTCGTCCTATCCCGCCCGCACATCCTCTCGCTGGAGCTCCACACGCTGGCCTTCACTGGCCAGGGGGCGACCGGATTCGAGAAGGCTGCGCGGATCACGATCCCCGACCTGCACGCGCGGCTGGCAGATGCAACTGGGGGAAAGATCTCGGCACTCGACTTCGTGCCTTCCCCCCTGGCGCACCCTCACTGCTACTCGATCTGCTACCTCCTCTGCCTGGACGGTGGCGGATTCATCCCCCTCACGCGCCTCATGCCGCGCGCCCGGCTCTTCGACCTCCTCGGGACCTCGCTCTACCTCTCGCCGCGCGAGGAGCTGGAGGAGGTCTTCCGCGAGATGATCGACACGGTCTGGGCCGAGCCGGAACGCTTCCCCGAGCCCGATTCGATCCTCCTGACTCTCCGGCGCCTCCTCTCGGAGATCTACCCGGAGAACGGGAGGGCGCTCCCCTTGGAAGTCCGGCAGAAGCGGGCCGAGCGCTCCATCAAGGCGATCTACATCCACTCCCACATGGACGAGGCATCGTTCGACGTCGGCCGCGTGATGAAGTGCTGCGTGGGCGTACCGGAGGAGGACGGGACTTTCATCCCGACCTGCTCTTACAACGTCTTGCACCGCGAGAAGGACCCCCGCTTCACGAGCCCGGAGAGAGTCGCGGCAATGCAGGCCGCGAGGGAGGCGCGATGAGGCCACCCGTTCCCGGCGCCCGGATCACGGCGACTCGGGACGCCCCCGAAAGGGAGGTCTTCCACTCCTACTCGAAGACGACCTGCCCCACGTGCCTCCAGCTCGTGGATGGCGCCCGGATCCTGAGGGGCGGGAAGGTCTACCTCCGGAAGGAGTGCCCCCGGGACGGAAGGTCCGAGGCGCTGATCTCCGCCGACGCGGACTGGTTCCTCCGCTCCCTGTCGTACGTGAAGCCCGGCTCCCGGCCTCTGCGTTTCTCGAAGCCACTCGAGAACGGGTGCCCGGAGGACTGCGGCCTCTGCCCGGATCACGAGCAGCACTCCTGTCTTCCGATCCTCGAGATCACCGATCACTGCAACCTCGAATGTCCGGTCTGCCTGGTCGAGAACAGGCACCGGACCGAGATGAGCCTCGAGGAGTTCGGCCGGACGATCGACGGGCTCGTGGCGAAGGAAGGGCGGCTCGACACGGTGAACCTCTCCGGCGGGGAACCGACGCTTCATCCGCGATTCCTGGAGCTGGTCGACCTCGCCCGGCGGCCCGAGATCGGGAGAGTCTCCGTCTCGACGAACGGACTCCGGATCGCAGCAGACCCCTCGTTCTGCGACGAGCTGGCGCGCCGGAACGTCTACGTGAGTCTCCAGCTCGACGGTCTCGGCGACGCGGAGCTGACGAGACTGCGCGGAAGGACCGGACTCGGGGACGCCAAGGAACGCGCCTTGGCGAACCTGGAGAAGGCGGGGGTGCGAACCTCGCTGGTCGCGACGGTGGCCCGGGGAGTGAACGAGGATTGGGTGGGCCGCTGCATCCAGCTCCTCTTCGAGAAGGACTTCATCCTCTCCCTGATGTTCCAGCCTGCCGCCTACACCGCCCCCCGCTTCCAGCCCCACGACCCGCTCGACATCGTGACGATCCCGGAGGTCCTCCGGCTCGCCGAGGAGGGGACGCGGGGAAAGCTCACGCAGGCGGACTTCCTCCCCTTGCCCTGCAGCCATCCCTCCTGCTTCGCCCTGACGTACCTCCTCAAGACGGAGGACGGCTTCGTCCCGTTCTCTCGCTTCCTCGACCTTCCCCGCTACCTGGACCTGGTCTCGAACCGGGGCACGCTCAGCCCGGACGAGGATTTCGAGGAGGCGATCCGGGACACGATCGACGAACTCTGGTCCAGCTCGGGTCAGCTGCCGGACAACGAGAGAGTCCTCCTGACACTCCGGCGCGCGCTCCGTCTGATGTACCCCGAGGAGCGCGTCGTGGCAGTCGAGGAACGGCTCCGGATCGGCGAGGGTCTCGTGAAGTCGATCTTCGTCCACGCCTTCATGGACGCCCACACCTTCGAGATCGACCGGATCAAGCGGTGCTGCACCCATTACGCCCTTCCCGACGGGCGGCTGATGCCCGGGTGCGCCTACAACGTGCTCTATCGGCGGGAAGGCGCGCCGCTCTCGCCGGTGCCCCGCCCATGACCCGGCAGCTGGCCGGAAAGAGGGCGCTGATCACCGGGGCGTCACGCGGCCTGGGACGAGCCATCTGCCGCGTCTTCGCGGAAGAGGGGGCGCGCGTCGCATTCACCTACTCGCGGGATGTGGAGGGGGCCGCTACCACGGTCTCGGAGATCGAGTCGGCCGGCGCGGAGGCCAGGCCCTACGCCGTCTCGGTCCTCGACCCGGCGGCGACCGAGTCGATGCTGAAGCACCTCGAGACCGCCTGGGACGGTCTCGACATCCTGGTCAACAACGCCGGGATCTCGCAGAACCTCCCGCTCGCGCTGCTGGAGGAGGAGGACTGGGACCGCGTGATGGACCTCAACGCCAAGGGCTCGTTCCTGACGGCGCGCGCGGTCCTGAGGCGGATGATCCGGAAGAAGGCGGGCGCGGTTCTGAACATCGGCTCGCTGGCGGGCGTCCGGATGCTCGAGGCGCCGGTCCACTATTCGGCCAGCAAGGCGGCGGTCCGCGGATTGACCCAGGGGCTCGCCAAGGAGGTCGCCCGTCACGGGATCCGGGTGAATTGCCTGGCGCCGGGCCTCCTGGAAGACGGCGTCGGCAAGAATCTGCCCCCCTACCGGCTCGCGGAGTACCTCCGCCACTGCGCCCTCGGAAGGCTGGGGACGCTCGACGAGGTCGCCCGCTTCGCTGCGTTCCTCGTCTCGGACGCGAACTCCTACATGTCGGGGGAGACGATCCTGATGGACGGGGGGCTCTAGTGGTCGAGGTCCCCGTCCGTTCCTCCTACGCGGCGTACACGCGCCACGTGAATCCGACGGTCGGCAGGTTCCTGGAGCTCTCGGGACGGGACACGCATTTCGTGTCGGCCCGCGGGACGACTCTCTTCGACGAGGACGGGCTCGGCTACCAGGACTGGGTCGCGGGCTTCGGAAGCTCGAACCTCGGGCACAACCCCGAGATCCTGAAAGAGACCATCCGGCAGCACCTCGCCCTCGACGCGCCGAATCTCTTCCCGGATTGGCTCAACCCCTACTCGGGAGAGCTCGCGGTCAGACTCACCCAGCTGCTCCCCGGTTTCTCGAGCTGCTTCTTCGTGAACAGCGGATCGGAAGCGGTCGAAGCCGGCATCAAGACCGCGCTCCTTTCGACCGGCCGGTCGCGGATCGTCTACGCCGATCGCGGCTATCACGGGACGACGCTCGGCGCCCTCGCCTGCATGGGAGCCAGCCCCTACCGTGTGAACCTGGAGGCGGCGTTGCCGCCGTTCCGCGAGGTACCGTTCGGGGACCTGTCGGCCCTGGAGGGCGCACTCTCTGAAGATGGCGGGGCGGCTGCGTTCCTGCTCGAGCCGGTCCAGGTGGAGGCCGGGGTCAGGATCGCGACTCGGGACTACCTCGAAGGGGCCCGGCGTCTCTGCGACCGGCACGGCGCGCTCCTAATCCTCGACGAGGTCCAGACCGGGATGGGCCGCACAGGGAGCATGTTCGCCTTCGAGCAGACGGGGTGCCGCCCGGACATCCTCCTCGCGGCCAAGTCGCTCGGCGGAGGCTTCTTGCCAATCGGCGTGGCGCTCTTCGCGGAGGGCCTCTGGGAGCGTGCTTACTCCGGCCTCCTGCAAGCGGAGCTCTTGAGCAGCACGTTCGGCGGGAATGCGCTCGCGTGCCGCGTCGCCCTCAAGACCCTCGACCTGATCGCAGACCCGGCCTTCCTCGCGAGGGTCCGGGAGAGCGGAGAGGAGCTCTTCGGCGATCTGACGGAGGCGCTGCGCGGTTGCCCTGCCGTGGAGAGAATCTCGTGGCTCGGCCTTCTCGGAGGGATCCAGCTCCGGGAACCAGCGCACCCCTCCCTTCGCTGGGAGAGCTTCGGTCTCCCGGAACTCTCGGGTCGGCCCATCTCGGGCGCGCTCCTCGTCGAGCGCCTGGCGCGCAAGAGGATCCTCGTACAGGTCTGTGCCCACGACTGGTCCGTCGTCCGGATCGAGCCTCCTCTCACGGTCGACCGGCAGAGCTGCCGGGATTTCGTGGAGGCGGTTCGAGACGCTGTCAGCTGGCTGGCGGATCATGGCTGACGGGCCGCGCTGCCTTGTCCTGGGAGGCTCGGGTGTCCTCGGCCGTGCGGTCTGCGAGGCGCTTTCCCGGGAAGGAGCGCACATGGCCTTCACCTACAACCGGAACCGGCAGGCCGCCGACGCCGTTCTGAAGATATGTCCCTCGGCCGTGGCGCTTCCGCTCGACCTCCTCTCGCTCCCGTCGATCGAGAGCCGGGTCGAGGAAGCGGAGAGTGTCCTGGGCGGCCTCGACGCCTTCGTCCAGTGCGCGGGGGTCGCCATTACGGTCGAGACCGCGGACCCGAGGGCTCATCACCTGATGGGAGACGTGGACGACCGGGCGTGGGGGGCGATGTTCGACGTGAACGTCCGCTCCACCTTCTTCGCGGCGAGGCGCGCGGCCGCCGCGATAGGCCGTTCGGGGGGTGGGAACATCGTCCTGGTCGGTTCCATCGACGGCATCAAGGCGGCCCCTGCACCCGTTCACTACGCAGCCTCCAAGGGCGCTCTGGCCGGGATGGTCCCCGCGATGGGCAAAGAGCTCGGCAAGCAGGGGATCCGCGTCAACATGGTGGCTCCCGGCATCCTGGAGGGAGGGATCTCCGACGCGATCCCGGATGACCTCCGGGCCCAGTACCTCAAGCACTGCGGCCTGAAGCGTCTCGGCCGCCCCGCGGAGATCGCGAACGTCATCGCCTGGTTCGCAACGCGGAACACCTACGTGACCGGACAGACGATCCTCGTGGACGGTGCCCTCTGACGCTGTTGCGAGGGAGGTCCCGGACGCGGTGGATGGGGGCCCTGGCGCTCGCTTTCGTGGTGTTCAATGCCGCCTCGATCCTCCTCCATCGCGACCCGACCGACCTCCTCTGGGCCTGTCACGTGGCCTGCGCGCTCGTGGCGCTGGGGCAGCTCTTCGGCTGGCCGGCGCCGAACGCCATCGGCGTTCTCTGGCTGAGCATCGGGGTCCCCCTCTGGCTCCTCGACCTGGCCGGAGGCGGCCAGCTCCACCCGACCTCGGTCCTGACCCACCTCGGCGGCCTGGCACTCGGAGTGGCCGGGATCAGGGTGCTCGGCCTGCCGCGCCATTCGTGGGCGAAGGCCATTCTTTCCCTTGGCACCCTCGGACTGTTCTGCCGCATCGGGACTCCAGCGCGCGCGAACGTCAACCTGGTCCATGCGATCCACCCCGGCTGGGAGTCGCTGTTCCCGTCCTACCCCGTCTACGCTCTCTGCGTGTTCTCGCTCTGCGGCCTGGCCTTCCTGGCGACAGAGCGGCTTATCGGACTCCTCGCCGCGACCAGGCTTCGCGAGGTGTCGTGAGATCCCACCCGATCGTCGAGACCTACGCGCGCCACGTCAGCCCGGAGTTCGTGAAACTCCTGGGTGTCTTCGGCTACGGCCGCGTTCTCGTGCGAGCGGAGGACGTCTGGGTCTGGGACGAAGAGGGAAGGCGGTATCTCGATCTCCTGGCGGGTTTCGGGTCGGTCAACATCGGCCACAATCACCCGAGGCTCAGGAAGAGGCTTCACGGGTTCCTCGACGAGAAGCCGCTGAATCTCGTTCACGTCGGCCCCTCGGACCCAGCGGCCGAGCTGGCCCGCACGCTCGCGGCCCTCGCCGGAGATCCCCTCGAGATCGTCCTCTTCTCGAATGGCGGAGCCGAGGCAGTGGAGGCCGGACTGAAGGTCGCTAAGGCCGCGACCGGCCGATCGGCGCTCCTCTCGTGCCGGGAGGGCTTTCACGGGACGAGCCTGGGGGCGCTCTCGATCCTCGGCGACGAGCGGATGAGGAGCCCGTTCCTGCCCCTGCTGCCCGGATGCACCCTGGTTCCCTTCGGAAACCGGGCCGCGCTGGAACGAGAGCTGTCCACCGGGAAGTTCGCCGCCTTCGTCGTCGAGCCGATCCCGGCCGAGGGGGGAGTCCTGATCCCGCCGGCCGGATACCTGGCCTGGGCCCAGGAGGCCTGTCGCCGCCACGGAACGCTGCTCGTCCTCGACGAGGTCCAAACCGGGCTCGGACGGACCGGCGAGATGTTCGCCTTTCAGCACGAAGGGTTCACACCGGACGTCCTCGTCCTGGCGAAAGCCCTCGGCGGGTCGATCGCATCGATCGGGGCAACGCTCGTGAGCCGCCAGGTTCATTCGGCCGCCTATGGCTCGATGGCGCGTTTCGACCTCCACGGCTCGACGTTCGGGGGGAACAGCTTCGCGGCCGTCGCCGCCCTGGAAACCCTGGCGATCGTCGAGAGCGAGAAGCTGGTGCACCGGAGCCGCGAACTGGGTGCGGAATTCCTCGGAACCCTCCGGACGCGTCTCGGGGGCCACCCGTTCGTCAAGGAGGTCCGGGGCCGGGGACTCCTCGTCGCCGTGGAACTGGGCGGAACCGACTCGACCTGGCTGGGACGGGCCGCGCCCAGGCTCGTCGACGGCTTCGCCGAGCTGGTCTTCGGGCAGTGGGCTGCGGTGAGGCTCCTCGAGAAGGGAATCATCTGCCAGCCCGCCTCGCGGAAGTGGAACGTCCTGAAGCTGGAGCCGCCGCTGACGATCGGCTCAG